>CBCTZG010000158.1:0-1691 GCA_965151315.1 uncultured Clostridia bacterium | reverse complement strand
TATCCCCTCCTTTACCGGCCTTTCTTTATGCCCCATTTACAATCCATTTCTTTGCTTTTTCCTGCTCCTGAACCATTTCATAGTAATGGCCTTTTTTCGCAAGCAGTTCCGTATGGGTTCCCATTTCTTCAATGCGTCCCTGATTTAACAAAATAATCTGGTCTGCATTTTGAATGGTATTCAGCCGGTGGGCGATTACAAATACCGTTTTTCCTTTCATCAAGCGGTCTAACGCCTGATTGATTTTTGCCTCGTTATCCGCGTCAAGTGAAGCCGTCGATTCATCCAAAAGCAGAATAGGCGCATTTTTCAGAATGGCCCTTGCGATAGCAATTCTTTGTTTTTCGCCGCCAGAAAGCGTATTGCCACCCTCGGAAAGCCGGGTCTGATACCCCTCCGGCAACTTTTCGATAAATTCATGGCAACGTGCCGCCTTTGCTGCCTCTATGATTTCTTCCTCTGTTGCGTTCTCCCGGCCAGCCTTGATATTATTATAAATCGTGTCCGACAGAAGCGTATTTTCCTGAAACACCTCGCTGATATAGTGCAGAAGCCCGTCCGGGTTTAAATCTTTTATATCCTTGCCGCCAATGCGGATAGTTCCTTTTGACACATCCCAAAACCGGGCAATCAGATTTGCAACTGTGGATTTCCCGGAGCCAGACGGTCCGATCAGGGCGGTAACGCTATTTTCCTTTGCAAAAAAGCTAATATCCGTCAAAACATCAGCCTGCTTATTATAGGAAAAATCGACGTGTTCAAAGGCAATATCAAAATGCGACAGCTTTACATCTTCTTCCTTGTAAGAAAGCGGCTTCGTGTCATACGCCTGTTCCAGATTGTGTACCGCCAAGTTCAGGTCTTTCAACAGATTATAAGAGTGTTCAAAAGCAATCAGCAGAGCAGACAGCGCAAGGCTCATCAACATAAAAGCTACAAGCTGATTGGGGGCAATCGTACCTCCAAGAAACAGATAGCTGCCAACCAACAGAACAAGAGGAAGCAGGAAATTGGCTACAATCGAATACATACTGGTGGGAGCCGCCATTTTTACCTCTGCTTTTACATTTGTCTTGCGAATTGCGTCCAGCGTATCTGTCATTCTGGAAAAGTGGGAGCTTGTCATGTTATGGGATTTAAAAACTTTCATTCCTTTGACATACTCTAAGACAATCGAAATCATTTTTGCGGTGAGATTCCTTTTCTGTGTCCCGTATTTTTCCACAAGACGGTTGCCCCAAGAGAGAACCGGCATGGCAATTAGAAGCACAACACATTCGGCAAGTGCCAGTTTCCAGTTAATAAAGAATGTTCCGATCAGCACCAGAGCCGCCGTTACTACGGTCTTTACAATGGACGGGAGTGTATGTGTAATCACAAGTTCAAAATTGGTTAAATCCTTTGTCAGTGTTCCAAGAAGATAGCCGCTGCTGTTCTGGTTGAAATAGCCAAGACTTAATGAGCGATAATGATTGGCAAGGTCAAGCCGCATTTCCCCGCACATTTCTGCGCCTCTTGCGAAGCACAGATAATAGGCGCTCCGATAGATTACCAACCGGGCAATCACACTGATAAAGCAAATCGCCGTGTAGATAACAATTTTACCTGCCGTAAGCGTGTTGCCTAAAAGCTGAATGACTGTCATATAGAGAACAACATATAAAACGATACTAAGAACAGCGTCCGCGCCC
>CBCTZG010000157.1:0-1772 GCA_965151315.1 uncultured Clostridia bacterium | reverse complement strand
AGTAGAACTGGGGGTTTATTCCCACGCCTAAAGGCACCAACGAAAAGCCGGAATCTTTACAGATTCCGGCAAATGGCGTCCTTGCCCGGGCTCGAACCGGGGGCGTTTCGCTTAGGAGGCGAACCCTCTATCCTACTGAGGTACAAGGACTTATTTATTTTCCACCTCAAATTTGCATTTTTATGCGAATTTGGTGCGGGATCATCGGCGGGCCTTGCTGTATCCATTGAACTATACGGCAGATAAAACTAAATCTGATTTTTTTGCATAAGAATATCTCCTCAAGTCCAATGCTTGTAAGGAGACATTCTTAATCCTCTAAAATTTCCTGGAGCGATTTGCTGGCCAGAGCCTTCGCAAAGGCGTTTTGCGAAACAATCAAATGACGCTGAATCTTACAGGCGCCTGTATTTTGGCAAAGCTCCGGCTCCGCAATACACCGGTTAATCGCAATGGGGCCGTCGATAGCCTCAATAATATCCTTCAGCGTAACCGCCTCAGCAGGCTGGTTCAGCAAATATCCGCCGTTCACGCCCCGGTAGGATTTGGCAATCCCTGCGCAGACCAATTTCCGGAGAATTTTCAATGTAAACCGATATGGTACATAGCTTTGCTCGGCAATCGCCTTAGCGTCAATCAGTGCTTCGCTTTGCGCAAGCAGCACTGTGATCCGCATTGCATAATCCGCTTCTCTTGTAATTGTCATATCTATTCACCCTGTATACTATTTTACTCGATTTTTGGAATAAAGTCAAGCCTTTTCAAGATTTCTTCCGCATGCTCCAACGGTTTTTTTTCATTGGAGACCCGGATCTGTACGTCGCAGCAGTCATAAAACGGTTTCCGTTCCTGCAGCCGCCGGAAAATTGCCTGGGTATCTTCCCGCAGTAATGGCCGCGTTCCGCCGGCGTCCCGCATCCGGGCCAAAAGTACCCCCTCCGGCAGTTCCAAATTGACGATCACACCGGTTTTTCGCAAAATCTCTATATTTTCCCGCCGCAAAACGACGCCGCCGCCAGTAGAGATCACAGCGCCGGAAAGCGCCGCTGCCCGCCGCACAGCCTCTGTTTCCAGCTGCCGGAATACAGGCTCTCCCTGGTTTTCAAAAATTGCATTAATCGTACAGCCCGCAGCTTCTTCCACCATGGCGTCTGTGTCCACAAACGCCATGCCGGTCAGGCAGGCCAGCTGTTTTCCAATTTCTGTTTTCCCTGATGCCATAAATCCAGTCAGCACAATATTTCTCATTTGCCAAAAACCTCTTTCGCGATTTCCCGATACATGTCCGCCGGAAGCTTCGTATCCGTAAACAGCTCGTATGCGATGATCCCCTGAAAAATCAGCATCCCCAGGCCGTTGACGGTCTTAGCTCCCCGTTCCCTGGCCCGGCGGAGAAAAACGGTTTCCGCCGGGTTATAGATCATGTCTGCCGCCGCGGTATTGCTGTCCACGAAGGAGAAGTCATCCAGCGGGCACCCCGCCGTATCCGGCCACATCCCCACCGAGGTTGTGTTGATGATCACATCATATCGGGGAAGCTTTTTCTCTGTTTCCACATAATAACCCACCGTTTTTTCCGTATATTCTGCCAGCCGCTGAGCATTAGCCCGCGTCCGGTTCAAAACCGTGATGCTCTTCGCCCCCTCCAGCGCAAACAGCACCAGCACCGGCTGGGTCGCGCCGCCGGCCCCGACAATCAGTATATCTTGATCCCGGACTGTAATCCCTTCCCAGAGCAAGGACTGGTAGAATCCATCGGCGTCGGTATTGTA
>CBCTZG010000156.1:0-1812 GCA_965151315.1 uncultured Clostridia bacterium | reverse complement strand
TTCCAAAAAAGCCTGGGCTCGGACACGCCGGAGCCGGAAGGGGATAAAACCATTGTGCGGCCTACGTTTAGCTATCTAGGCGATTACACGATTTCCGATCAGGTGATCGCGGATATCGCTATCCATGAGACGAAAAAAAATCCGGCAGTATATAAGGTCAATGGGGTGAATATCCGAAAAACGGCCCATGGCGCCCATATTGACATGATTGTGACATTGCGGTATGGCTGCGCGATCGTCGAAACAGCCAAGGCGATCCAGCAGGCGGTAGTGGATGGGGTAGAGCGGTATTCGGCTGTCAATGCCCGGCGGGTACATGTACTGGTAAAGAATTTGAAGGTATAATATGGAAATTGCGGTAAATGGTATTCAAATGCATTATGAAAAGCGGGGGAACGCCTCCAAAACAATTTTGCTGATTCACGGTAACGGCGAAGACTGGCATTGTTTTGACCGGCAAATGGATGTATTTGCCCAGGAGTATACAGTGATCGCCCCGGATTCCCGGGGGCATGGCCGGTCGGAATGGGGAACAGGCCGGCTGACATTAGGGCAGATTGCAGCCGATTATCTGGCCCTTTTGGAAAAACTGGGGCTTTGGGATGTCATGGTGATTGGCTTCAGCGACGGCGCGAACATCGCTATGCTGATGTGCCTAGGCGACGGGGGAAGGATTGGCCGGCTGGTGCTGGCTGGCGGGAATCTGTATCCGGCAGGGCTGACCCTGGGGTGTTTTGGGCCCATTTTGCTCCAGTATGCGGGATTGTGTATCGGTGCCATTTTTGGGAAACGCTGCCGGCAAAAGCGGCAGATTGTGGGCCTAATGGTGCGTGAACCTCATATCCAGCCCCGGTCGCTTGCCCAAATTACTGTGCCGGCGCTGGTGCTGGCCGGCGAAAAGGACGTGATCCGCCGGCGACATACCCAGTTGATCGCGAAATCGCTGCCAAACGCTGTGCTTACCGTGATCCCCAATGCCGGCCATTGTATTTTCCAGGAAACGGCAGATCAGGTAAATCGACGGATTGCTGCTTTTTTTACTGAAGGTTCTGATGAAGCCTAAACGGTTCTATACATAAATTCGGTAATTGCGAAACGAACGTTTCACAATTAATTTTATCAAATGAAGAAATGAAAAGTTCCATATAATGGGAATTATATTTGCCGAAACTTTTCATTTTGCAAAATTTGGCGCACATGCCGTCAAATTTTGATTACAAATCAGGGATTAATTCCCCGATACCTTTCAGAACAAGGTTATAATTGCTCAATTCGTTCAATTTCGCAATTACCTATATACATAAATTGTTTGGAGGGATAGTATGTATCGTACAGAGGCACTAATACAGGAGGCGATTGCCGCTGGTTTTTCCCAGGCGGGAGAACTCAATATTGCGGCATTGGTATTTATGCCGGAGGTACGGGAGATGTGCAGGGCGGACCGCTGCCAACAGTATGGGAAAAACTGGTGCTGCCCGCCGGGATGTGGCAGTATAGAACAAGCGGCAAAGCGGGCGGCGGCATATTCCTACGGGATTCTTGTACAGACCATTGGGAAGCTGGGGGATGATTTTGATTATGAAACCATCCAGGCCACCAGTGAAAAGCATATGCGGGATTTTGCGGCATTGGCGGAAGCGCTGCGGAAGCGTTATCCAGATATGCTGCCCATGGGAGCAGGCACTTGTACGATCTGTCCGGTCTGTACATATCCAGATCAGCCCTGCCGTTTTCCGGATCGGGCGATTTCTTCCATGGAAGCCTATGGCCTGTGGGTCAGTAAGGTTTGCGAGCTGTCGGGAATCCCCTACT
>CBCTZG010000155.1:0-1912 GCA_965151315.1 uncultured Clostridia bacterium | reverse complement strand
GATGAGATGCTTTAAGGATGACAAGAATTACGATTTCAATCGGTACTTTCTCGTCCTGCTGCTTCCCTCCGCAACAACAGTTCCATCAGAAACTAACTCTGCTAGATACATCTTTGTGCGGGAAACTTGCAAGCCGATGGCATCGGCAATTTGGGTGCTGCTTGCTTCCGGTGTGTCGGTCCAAATATTGAAGGATATCGTTCTTTCGCTTCTCTGAGATAGAATTAGACTTTCCGCCGTTTTTTGCCGCCACTTTTTATTGCCACTTTTTATCGCCACTTTTTGCCGCCGCTTTATTGGCGGCAAGCGGCAACAACAGCGTTGTGCGGTCCGGATGAAAGCTCTCTACGATTTTCGGCTCCTGCCAGCCCTGTTTTTGCCAGACGGTACGGATGCGCGGCAAACCGCTGCCCGCGCGCTCACCGACATTAATCAGGTTGAACATCTTAGCCTGATCGGTCAGGGCCAGGTCCAGCAAGGCAGATAGGTCCCTACATGGATAGGATGGCTGGGAGCAAAAACAAAGGCTTTGCCCTCACGTTCCAGCGCAAAGACCGCCTGCAAATTTTGATTGTGGGCGATATGTCGATGGTCGATCAGGGATATGATCTGCGGGTATTGGCGGCAGCGCATGGTGTAAAGGAACCGCATCCCCTGAGGCTTGCGGACGTAATCTCTCATTTTGGAGAAAATAACCACCAGACGATCGCAGCCTTTTCCAACGCCCGCGATACCGGGATGGCATCCGAAAGACCACCGTCAAAGTAGGGAATGTTATTTAATTCCACCGGGCGGCAGGCAGCAGGAATAGCGCTGGATGCCATAATGAGTCGATAGTCGTCCTGAACCATCGTTCCTTTCCCAAAATACTCTGCCTTTCCGGTCAAAGCGCTTGTTACCACTACCTCATACTCTGCAGGGTTATTTTTCAGTGTGGGAAAATCCAGCGGGTCCTTTCCCGTGGAGTTGGTCAGCGTTCCATATATGTATTGCAACCCGAACAAGTTGCCGGGCTTTAAAAAGCTTCTTAGCCCAAAATAACCGGGGCTGTGAATACGCTCCGTAAAAAGCGCAGATTTCGGCCCCGTTATCCGGCCAGATAGCTGGCCAGGTTTCCAGATCCGCCAGACGCGCCAATGCAGTAAGCAAATGTGATATTGTGATCCAGGAAAGCGTCCAGGATCGCTGCATTATAGGCGCACTTCATCCCGCCGCCTTCTACAACCAGTCCGATTTTCATTTGTGAATCCCGTCCAACTTCATGTGATATTGTTCCAGTACATCTTTCAGCGTGATTTCTTGCATTCTTTGTTCCGCTGTTTTTTGAATGTCCAAGTAAAAATCCCGCAGCACCAGTTGGATATTTACACCCACGCCACAGGCAGGATTGGTGTGGATGTCCTGATGGAGCAGGGGCTTGTTGCCCTCTACTGCCCGATAGGCATCCAGCAGAGTGATTTTCTCCGGCTCACGAGCCAGAGCGGGTCGAGGATGTCCCTTCACGCTGACCAGCAGCCCTCCCTTCCGCAAGGCGGACATGAGCTGGCGCACATAGGCAGGATTCGTCTGAATGCTCTCTGCCAGCTTGTTACTGGTCAGGTCGCAGTCTGGGTACAGAGCGATAAAAGCCAGAATATGAACAGCATCGCTAAGGCGGGTGGGATATTTCATGGCCTGATCTCCTTTTTTGTTTTGATGTTATTTTTATTATAACAGCATATTGACAGTGGCGCAAGAGAATGCTAAAATGATTTGAAGTAAGAATAAAAATAACACCCATTCGAAAGGAATGGTGAAAATGAACTTCTATGATGATCTGGTCATGCAGACCCAGATGAATTATTCCAGACACTATCCTATCTATGCTTCCGGCAGTACGCCTTATCAGCTGACTGACAAAAAGCCGCTGCCG
>CBCTZG010000154.1:0-2012 GCA_965151315.1 uncultured Clostridia bacterium | reverse complement strand
AATAGCCCCTTATAGGGGCTGTGCAAACCACCAGTTTACTGGTGGTTATGATTTATTCCGCGTCAAACGCAAAAATTCGGGCAGTATTGCTGCCCCAGGCCGCATGGGGAATCAGCCGCAGCTTCTCAAAGGTCCTATTGACAGGGATGCGGACAAGCCGCTGGTAGTTGTTGCTTTCCGCAAAAATCTCCTCCCAGGCGCCGTCCCGGAAGCCGGAGAGGGTAAACGCTTTGACCAAAGCCTTGGGCACATACACATCATCACTGCCGGCCAGGACATTGCACCGCTGGGGATAACGCTTATGCTCCGGATCCACATTTGTCCAGGAATCCCGGTTCAACTCACTGTCAAATATGATCCGTGCCGAATAGATCGGTGTTGGGGCTGGAAACGACAGGATGATCTCATCTCCCAGATTCCCCTGCCAGCAATTTTCCGCACCGTCAACCGGCCGGTCAACGCCATTGATCAATACAGACGCGTCCTGGCCGCCGGCGGTTACCGCTGCGCCGGCCATCACCGGCGCTAAAGGCCGCCGGAACCGGGGCAGATAGCAGTCATCGTCCATCAGCATTTTTTGCAGGAGCGTCAGCTTTTCTGTATATACGCCTCTGGGGGTAAGACCGTTTTGTACGGCGATTGCCGCTGCGGTTCCCACAGCCTGGCCCAGCAGGCCGCAGGTGGCCATAACCCGCGTGGCGGAAAACGCCGTATGGCTGACGCTGATATTCCGTCCCGCAAAGAATAGGTTGTCAATATTTTTAGAGTAGACCGCCCGGTAGGGGATTCCGAAGGGTGAGGGCGCCGGGTGGAAGATGTTGGGCGGTTCGGTGGTGTCAAAGCCCTGAGGGTGGTGGTCGTCCATGGTCCAGCCGCCGTAGGCAATGGTGTCGGGGAACTTTCCGCCGTCGCGCACATCGGCCTGGGTCATGATATAGTCCCCAACATACCGGCGGCTTTCCCGCTTGCCGGGGAGGAAGCCCACCCAGTCTAATTCCCAGTTGGCCGCGTCGCATACGCCGCCGTTCTTGATAAAATCCCAGACCCCAAAGGTAATTTTCAGCAGCCGGTCCCGGAGGGCTTCCGTATCCGCAATGGTGTCCGCTGTGCCCCCCAGCTCGATCCACCAGAAATTACCGTGGACCCAGGCATCCGGGGAGGAAAGATCCATCCGGAAGGGGAAATCGTCTTTTGTATAATGGTTGGCCCACTTTGGCGGTATGTAGGAAACGGGATGGTCTGTGGGCCGGGCCTGGAGCAGGCAGCTCATGCCCATGGTGCAGGCATCCGGCTGGGCCGGGGCAATGTCCTCCCCAAACTCGCCGCTGGCCTCCCGCCCCATCCGCCACTGGGCACCGGTGAGCGGCGCCAGGACACTGTCGCCGGAGCAGTCGGCAAATAGGGCGGCATGGACTGTATGCCATTGCTGGGTGGTAGTCTGATAGCCCTTTATCGATACAATTTTGTTCCCATCCATTTCCGCGTCGCAGCATGCACAGTTTAAGATCAGCTCCAGGTTGTCCTGGAACTTGGTGATCCCATAGAGCACGCTGTCCCAGATGGAATAATTCAACGTAGGATTGCGGTAGATATTTTCCAGGGCCAGCTCTTCTAAGATGCCGGTTTCCCGGTTATTATCCCCGTGGGCGCCCCGGATCCACATCCGGATCTCGCTGGACGCGTTGCCGCCTAAGACCGGCCGGTCCTGCATCAGCACGACCCGGGCGCCGTGCCGGGCGGCGGAGATAGCTGCCAACATCCCGGCGATCCCGCCGCCGATCACACAGAAATCTGCAGTATGGCCTATAGTTTTGAAATTCGTTTTTTCATTTCCGGTTTTCAACGGAATAGCCTCCTTATTGTTTCTTTCGGCTTCATTATACCAGCTTTTCCCCAGGAATGCAACAGGGACTGCCGGAAAAAACAGCACAAAAATACCAGCCCAATGGCTGGTATAGCTTATTGTATACCGAAAACCACGCGATAGTCGCGTGGTTCTATAAAGGTTAACC
>CBCTZG010000153.1:0-2116 GCA_965151315.1 uncultured Clostridia bacterium | reverse complement strand
CACCAACTGGCTGACGAAGCGTTTGAGTGACGGCGAGATTTCGATGTGATGTGAGAAACGATTATGAAATATAAGTTAACACATATATGGTGGTTTATATTATTATGTTTATTTTGTGTCGCAAGTCCGTCCAAAGCAGCTGAGGGAATAGAAAATAATACAGTTTTATTTAAGGATACCAATGGCAAACCGATTGAAGCGTTTACTGGAGAGGCATTGTATGCGGAATATACAGGGCGTTTTTCGGTGAATGAGAAACTTGTTTTAACAGTTGCCATGTATGAATGTGAAACACTGGCAGAGGTGCAGCTAAAAACATACGCCGCAGAAGAAGTGGAAGCTGGGGAAGCTCTATTGAGCGATATACTGGAGCCTGTAGCGCTTGACCCATCTTTTCCGGAAAAGTACAAAGTAAAGGCGTTTGCATTTGACGAAAACTTCAGACCATTGTGTAATGCGGCAACTATAACGGCTGAAAACCTGCATGTTTTTGAATACACTGAAAACGCCATGCCGGGCAATGCAATCGGTATACACGGCGGCGGATTTGATGCCGATTCAACAGTCTTGCTGGAGAGTATTGAAACGGCGCAGGGAACAGTTACATGTAATTGGACGCTAGATGTTCTGACGGTTTCAGAATCCTATATAGGAACACAATTGCCGGCAGATATTGACAAAGGGATTTATAATATACGGGTGAAAAACGGAGCATTCCAAAGCGCATTGATTCGTATTAATGCTCCCGATGCGTGGCAGGTGATGAACACGGCGGGTGTGGATATTTCACCCGGATATGCGTTTGCGCTTTACGGCAATAGTCTGGACTTTGAGGATGCAGTTCCGAAAGTGAAATTTATAGAAACAGAGACCGGGCAGGAATATACGGCGGCAGCCGGCGATGACGATGATAAATTCCAATTGGCGGTAACTGCGCCGCCGGGTATTGTGCCGGGAAAAAGCTATGATATCTATATCAATAATGGATTTGGTGAGCAGTACGAAAAGGGACCTCAGGTCAATTGCATTTCCGGCGGAACAGACATGTTTGGGCTGGGGGTGCCATGGAGCAAAGTATTTGACGATATAGGAACCAATATTATAAATGTCCGGTCTGCGCCGTTTCTTGCCGCAGGCAATGGGACTGGGGATGACAGCGCGGCGATCCAGGCCGCAATTGACGCTGTGTCGTCTGCGGGGGGCGGCGTCGTTTATCTCCCCGAGGGGACGTACAATACGGCAGGCAAAAAGATCACCCTGAAGCCGAAAGTGGTATTGCAGGGAGACGGTCCGGATAAAACGGTTTTAACAACGCTTGCCGTACCCGATGAAAACAGTCATATGATCAAACTGGACGGGGACTATATCGGCATAACTGGTATCAATATTGTGTCTCCTGAAAATACGTTTGTACACATTGTGCACACAAACCGAAAAAACCATTTGTTCATCATAAACTGCAAGCTTGAAAATAAACGCGAACAAGACGCATGCGCAGTACGGCTCGACATGTGCAGCAATATCCTCATTAAAAACAATGCGTTTTATAATTATGGCAAACAAAATACAAACAGGCTGCTCTCGCTGGATACCAATACTGATCTCTGGCTGACCGGAAATCAATTAGAGTGGAGAACTTCAAGGATCATGATGTCCGGATCAACACGCATCCAGTGTGATTACAATGAGATGTGGCGCTGGACGGACGCGGATTTTGACTATTTTGATAATGTGCTCGGAAGATATGCCCATGCTGGATATTTCAGCATATCTGGAGGGAACGATATCATCATTGCAAACAATACGGCAGGAAAAAAAGGGGAAGGGCTGCTGGAACATCGATCGGACGGAGAGTTTGTGCTGTATGAGGGAAGCGACAGCGACTATATCAGCATTGGCCAGGCCACTGGAGCGGACAGGATGTCGATTTCGGATACAAGCGGTAAAAATGGGGAAAAATGGGCGTCTGCAAATGATTTGTCGGATTATATGATAACAATTACCGCAGGAACGGGCGTTGGACAAACACGCGGCATCGCCGGGAATGAAACCACAAAAATCACGGTGGACCGGGCGTGGGACATCGTTCCGGATGAAACAAGCTGCTATTCAGTCT
>CBCTZG010000152.1:0-2183 GCA_965151315.1 uncultured Clostridia bacterium | reverse complement strand
GTTATTTCTATTTTACCTGATGTTGGAGGTTTACACAATATTTTATTCACTACCGGTGCGTTTATTGTACAATAAATAAAGTCCTGCCCGGCTTATTCTGGGCAGGACTTTATTTATGTTTAATGTGCAATCACTATGCATCGCGTTCATACCAGAAATATTTTAATCCATATTACACTCTGCTATTGTTCCATTTTCATAGCAAACCGTTTTGATTTCAAACTGATCAAGCGCCACTTTCAGGCTGCTATCACAGACTGTAACGTTAGCTGTCTGTTTTTCTTCCGTAGGATTAAAGATTCTCAAAGTATATCCTTTCCCATCCTCATTCTGTTTAAACGCGGTTATATTGATTATATCATTATCTGAAACCACGACGGGCGCCTCTGGTTTTGTTCCCGCAGGATCAGGATAGAACGACAAAAGCATCGGACGCATATTAAAATGCTGCGCAGCTCTCCCCGCTTTATTGAACATTTCTTCTCTTGCGCCAATATCAAACATAAACTCAAAATCCCGCTCTCCCTGATCGATATATGAAATGTATCTATCCTGTGGGACGGGCTCCAAGTCCGGCAGCGGATGCGTACAGTATGCCGGCGAGCGCAAAAGTGTCAGCTTTAGCGTACTGTTAGCGCCGTCAAACGCCGAGCCATAGGTTCCGTTATTCATCGCAAGTATAGCTTTATCTTGTGACGCGAAAATGATATATTCCTGGGATACATTTTCTGTCATATCATTTTCAAGGATCTCCTGGCCGTACGGCTGCTGACCGATACATTCATCCGCGGCGAAAGCGGCCGGGATATTCATTCTGACCATTTTCTGCTTTTCCACCCAGATGATCCTTACGTTGATTTTTAATCCCTCGTTTTGGGACATAATATATTTCACGACCGCTCTTGAGGTATTATATGTAAATACCGCCTCAGCAACGGTTCTTACCGCTCCGTCCTCTATGATATGCACCGGCTCTATCGGCGCGTCAAGATGGCAAAACCGCTGTGTTTCCATTTGATCCGCAAGCTTAAAGCTGCCTATTTTATTCTGCCATGTATTTTTAAGCTCCTGATCCATGTACCACGGATCATAGTTATCCGCATATACCTCAAGTTCAAACGCTCCCGGTTTGATATAATTTACTCCTCCCACGCTGTATTCGTCTATCAGACCGGTTTCCTTATTAATCTTAATTTGTATTTTCTGATTATTAAATACATAATGCAAACCATCAGCCGGCATTGTATACACCGGTACGGCGTCCTTTTTTATAAAAGCGCAGTCGAAGCGGGACATGCGCATGGGCGCGAGCTCCGCGTGGAAGGTCGCGCGCTTACGCCATTGGATGGGTATGTTGCTGTATTCCTTTTCGCTCTGCGACAGCAGCAAGATACCATTTTCATCATAAACCGCGCATTCCAGGAACGGGTCGTCCCAGTTTTGATCCCAAAGCATAAATTCACATGAAAAATCACCGCTGATCGGATACGGATACGGATTATATGCGAAAATCGGTATCCGATCCTCTCTGGCCGGCTTCTGTCCTCCCGACAGCGCAAAAAACGCCCTTGCCTTAATTCGTGTAAGAATTTCAATTCCATGATCAAGCACTCTCAGTCCCATCTCCTCAGCAGGCTGAATACATGTTCCCGGCAGCATATCATGAAACTGCACAAGCAGTATATCATAAATTGCCTGTGTCAGCTCCTCGGCAGGGTATTCCAACGTACCCGCGACCGCCGCGTGGCTCGACATCATTTCGGTCATAAAATAAAGATTTTCGGCTTCTCTGTATTTCTGCTTCAGTCTGATCTGACTTGTATAACAACCAGCCATGGACGGTATAAGGCTTTCCCTGAATTCCGGCAAGCCACTGTTATCCGTATGCTTTTCGGAAAAATACTGTTCAGGTGTTGATTGGATCAGCGCAACTCCCTCATGCTTACAGCTTTCCGTAAACGCGTCTATTTTATCCAAATCCTCCTTTGACGGGCCGCCGCCGTGGTTTCCGATTCCCCACATACAAATGCACGAGTCACCGTCGGGGCAGCGATCGATAAATCGTTGTATTTTTTCCGTCGCTCTGCCTTTAAAACTGTTATAGCCTTCCTCTATACGAACAGTCGTTATTTCCGAACCATCGTATCCAACCCAGCGGAACTCGTTTGAAGGAAGATCCAGCA
>CBCTZG010000151.1:0-2629 GCA_965151315.1 uncultured Clostridia bacterium | reverse complement strand
ATTTGAAATACACACTGCCAATGCGTGGCGAAGAGGATTTGACTATTTTCGGCGCGATCGATGCGGTCGCAGTCGTACCCACATTCTGGAACTGGACGCCGGCTGCTTCCGTTCGGCATCCCAGCCGGCTAAGCAGCGGGTACGCATACATTGAACTGGAAAAGCCAGCCAGCATAACCGGGGACATTAAATGTGAAACGTCCCAAAGCCTGACAGATTTTGCGGCAGCCAGCGGACAGGGCATGCTGTATGCGGACAACACAGTCAGCACAGGAGAGTCCGCCATGACCTATAATTTTACGCTGGATACAGCGCAGGCCTACGATGTCTGGTATTTAGGCACCCCGACAGAAGCAAATTATCTGTCGCAGATGCAATGGGGGTTGGACAGCAACGCGGTTACCACCGCTAGCCGGATCGGTGATTTCTATCCAGAATATGATTGTTTAAGCCTGTCCTTAGGATGGCAGAAAATCGCAGTGGAACAAACGATTGACGCCGGGGCGCATACGCTTCAGCTGAAATTTGTCCCGCGGGCGGATCAGCTGCATTATACCCGGGCGGACGCGGTGGCGGTGATCCCCAGCGCATGGGGCTGGGAGCCGGAGGAGACAGTGCCCAGCCAGCGGACATGCGCTATGTTGGACGCGTTCCAGGCATATAACCACTTTGCGGACCGGTATGCTGCCGGGGTGGATGAGAATCTTGATTTTGATACAGCCAAAATAGGCAGTGCCGGCAGCGTGTACACCTATACTTCTAAAACACCGGAGGTGGTTACCGACACGGGAATTATAACCCGGCCCGGCATTGGTGAGCCGGCCGCAGGCGGCTCGGTCAGCATTACCGCACAAAACGCGGACGAGGTTTCGGATGAGTTTGAATGGTATCTCACAGTACTGCCCGCAGGCAAATATGATGTGCAGGATTTTAAAATGGCATATACAAACGGCCAGGATGTCGGGGATGGATTGATCCCCGGCCAGACGGTACAGGCGTCTGCCAGTGTACGGCTGACAGATCCACAGGAACAGGGGGACGCTGTAGTTGTCCTGGCTCTGTACAGTCCGGACGGCAGGCTGGAAAATATGGATATAGGGGCTTTAACGGCAACGGGAGAATTTCAGACTGTAAGCGCTGCGGTCGATCTGCCGGACACAGAGCTCAGCGGATATACTTTAAAAGCGTTTTTATGGGATGGATTCACGGGGCTTACACCGATTAAGCGGTGCCTGCGGAATTAACAGCGAAAAAAGGGCTGCCTACGCGCAGCCCTTTTTCCCGCCGTCCGGCGGGAAAAATCAAACGGAGGAGAAGCGTATGGAGATTTTTGGGTATCTGAAAAATTTAGCGGAAAAGACAATTGCGGACTGCACGTTTATCAAGAACGCGGCTTACGGTGATTTTCCGCAGGAAA
The DNA here is from genome assembly GCA_965151315.1 of uncultured Clostridia bacterium. GTDB lineage: Bacteria > Bacillota > Clostridia > UBA1381 > UBA1381 > Avimonoglobus. Next base: position 1,212 of record CBCTZG010000151.1, on the reverse strand, counting down.
CAAAGCTGCTGCTGCCATCCGGCGATGAAAAATATATGAGCTTCTGGGTACGGGACTGCGCCATGATGGCGGAGAGCGGTTTGATCCCTAATGAAGACCTAAAGCGCTATGTGGATATCATTGCGGCATGCGGGCAAAACGGCGCAGCACCCCTGCGGCTGGAAAACGGTTTGACCGTACCGCCATTTGCCGTGGCGGATCACATCAATTATAATGGCAAGCCGGTATTCTTCCCGGGGACCTATGCTGACGGTACGAATCAGGGAGATGGGGCGTACGGGTTTTATCCGCCTTTTTGTGATAATTACTACTTTATCCTGATGGCGGCAGAGTATGTCCGGCAAAGCGGCGACAGCGCGATCCTTCGGCAGGAATATCAGGGGCTTTCGCTGCTTGACCGCTTAGAAAAGGCATTTGCCGGTTATCAAATCGATCCGGAAACAGAGCTTTGCAGAAGTCAAAATGGACGGTATACCGTAGACTGGGGGTTTGTGGACTGTGTGCGCAAAGACGGTCTTTTGCTAATGGCCTCGCTTCTGCGGTACAATGCCGGTAAAGCCCTGGAGGGGCTATTTGCGGCGGATCCCCAAAAGTGTGCCTATTACCGTAAAAAAAGCAAGCAGATCGCGCAAAATATCCGCGGGACGTTTTGGGACGAGGCTACAGGCTGGCTGTATTCTGCCACGGGTACATGCCGCCAGCATGACATATGGGGTACAGCCTATGCTGTATATACCGGGGTGCTGGAAACAGAAAAAACCCTGGAAAGCATGAAACGGGCTTATCTGGACCAAACAGCCGTTGCACATGGATACATCCGGCATATCCTAACTAATGAAGATGCGTCTGAAACATCCGCGTGGGAGAATTCCTGTACGCCGTATAATACTTATCAGAACGGCGCTTACTGGGCTACGCCGCTGGGGTGGTATATCGCGGCGCTGTATCCATATGACGCGGATATCGCCAGACAGCTTGCGGTGGATTTTATTGAACATACAGAGCGATACAAGGCACAGGGCGCGCCGTTTGAGTGGATCAACGCGGATACTACAGATTTCAGCGGGAAACGGTATGGCACCTCTGGTGTTTTGCCGTATATTGGATATCAAAGATGTGTATGAGAAAAGACTGTTGCAAACAGCAACAGTCTTTTCTTGCTTGGTGCCTTTAGGCGTGGGAATAAACCCCCAGTTCTACTGGGGGAAGATA
>CBCTZG010000150.1:0-2667 GCA_965151315.1 uncultured Clostridia bacterium | reverse complement strand
TCGTTCATAGCGAACTCGTGGTTATATTTTGGAAAATACAAGATTCCCTTAAGGTTAAAGGGGAAGTCCACATTTAAGTGGATCCAGAATAAGGGCTCGTTAAAGTCCATGAAAACTTTGGTGTAGAACGCTTTATATTCCTCGTCGGTACATTCCTTCGGCGCCTTCATCCAAAGGGGCGTTGTATCATTGATGGGCTTCGGCTCCGCCGGCGTTTTTTCTTCGCCTTCCTGGGCCGGCGCTTCTTCCTTGCTTACTGCTGTCAGATACACCTCTACCGGCAAAAAGGCGCAGTATTTATTCAAAATCTGCCGGACTGTATATTCCTCTAAGAACTCCTGGCTGTCCTCCGCGATATGCAGGGTGATCGTGGTACCCCGCTGGGTTCGGGTCCCCTCGGAAAGCTCATAGTCCATGCTGCCGTCACAGAACCATTTGGCCGGTTTGGCGCCCGTCTGGTAAGAAAGAGAATCGATCTCTACGCTGTCGGCAGGCATAAAAGCGGAATAGAAGCCCAGGCCGAAATGCCCGATGATCCCGCCGTCTTTCTCGTTTTCATCCCTATATTTTTCCAGGAAATCACTGGCGCCGGAAAAGGCGATCTGGGTAATATATTTGTCAATTTCCTCCGCGGTCATGCCGATACCGTTGTCCTTGACTGTCAGGGTTTTGTTTTCCTTGTCCACAATCACATCGATTTGCAGCCGTTCGTCCTCCGCCAGGGAGGCCTCACCGATCCCGGCAAGCTTTTTCAGCTTGGTAATGGCGTCGCAGCCGTTGGAAACCAGTTCTCTTAAGAATATGTCCTTATCAGAATACAGCCATTTTTTGATAATGGGAAAGATATTTTCGGAGCTAACCGAAATTGTGCCTTTTGCCATGGTGACATCTCCTTTGTAAAATTTATACTTCTTGGAGTATTGTACCCCGGGAGAAATTATTTGTCAATATAAAATTAGCACTCTTTATAAATGAGTGCTAATTTTAACAGATTGTTCATAATTACACATAGCCATAAATACCCCGGACAGACACCTCGCCTGAGTTTATCGTAACCGTTTCGCCGTCTCGCTCCACGATCAGCTGACCGCCGGCGGCCAGATCTACGGCCTGGGCGGTGAAGGATTCCGTCCCTTTTGTCACCCGAACCTGTTTTCCCAGAGTGACGCAGCAAGCCTTGTATGCATCGGAAACAGCGGAAAAGCCTTGGGTGAGATAATCGGTATACCATTTTTCAAATTCTTCCAGCACAGACCGTACCAGGACTGCCCGGTTTTGCTTTATACCGGTTTCTAGAAACAGGGAGGTGGCTTTATTTTCTAAATCCGCAGGGAAAGACGGCGTATTTACATTGATGCCAATGCCGGTCACCACATAATTCACCGCGTCAATCTCTGCGGAAAGCTCTGTCAAAATGCCGCAGATCTTTTTGCCGTTCATGACCACATCATTGGGCCACTTGATCCCAGCCTGGGCTGGCGCCGGCAAGTGCCTGTTGATCCCACGGGTAACCGCCAGACCGGCGATCAGCGTGATTTCCGCGATATTTTCCGGCGGCAGATTCGGCTTCAGGAGCAGGCTCATCCAAATCCCGCTGCCTGGGGGAGATGCCCAAGCGTTTCCCCGGCGGCCTCGGCCGTCGGTTTGCGCCTCGGTAATAAACAATGTCCCCTCTGGCAGATCCCAAGTTCGCTTAGCGGCGTTATTGGTAGAGTCTGTCTGTGGAAAATATTGGACCGTCTGGCCCATAAACCGAGTATGCAGGCCGTTTTGGAGCTCCTCCGGCGTCAGAATGTCTGGGATAGAAACCAGCTGATACCCTTTGTTAGTAACCGACGCAATTTCGTAGCCCGCCTCTCGCAGCTTATTGACTGCCTTCCAAATCGCGGCTCGAGAAACCTGCAGCCGGCTGCTGATAGCCTCGCCGGACACAAACCCGTCCGTGTTCCGGAGTATATCTAAAACCTGATCTTTCATACTAAAACCTCCATTTATACCCTTTATTATAGTACAAAATCCGGGCTGATGCAAGTCGGTTTACGAAATGATTTCATGGCCGGCTGTAGGTTTGCCAATGCTGGGAACCTTTCTTCAGGCGTAGGTTGGTTTGGCTGGTGGCAAGGTCTGTGTGATTGATCTGATAAAGATTGCAGTGTTCCGTCTTTCTTTTATAGTTTTGTGCGGTAACTTAACTATAACATATTTTGAAAGAATTCCGTATTCTTTTTTTGCCGACATATTTTGTTATGCGTTGACGCGTAATAAAATATGCCGGGATGTAACACATCTATTGTAAACCTACACAAAAAAATACGATAGAATATGTAGGTTTGTCAATGATGTGTTACAAAGTATCAGGGAAAAATCACGCCGTCTTTGAGGAAAGTGCTGATGTAATCCGCAGGGGCTTTCCAGTGAAGCGGCCGCATAGGAAATTTGTTGTAGTTACGGTTGTGCACCTTTAATTGTTTTGCAAAATCATCAAATGAATAAAATTTATGCGTGGCATAAAAATATTCGTTGTCCTTTCGGTGTGAACGCTCCACCTTTCCGTTATGCCTCGGCGTATAAGGACGGATGAGCTTATGTTGAATGCCGTGTTTTTGCAAAACATTTTCAAACATGGTTGGAGTCTGCTTTCCACAGCAGAGGTGTTTGGTGAATTCC
>CBCTZG010000149.1:0-2867 GCA_965151315.1 uncultured Clostridia bacterium | reverse complement strand
CGTGTTCCATCCGGCAAGCCTCTTGTTCCGCCGTTTCCTGATCGACGCCAGCAGCTACAAGCTGTTCCGCAAAGAATTGGTGTCGCTCATAGATTTTTTCAGCAACTTCCCGGCCTGCCTCGGTCAAATGCAGAAAATAATCGCTGTCTACTGTTAGGAAGCCGCCCTCCTGCAAAATGGCTACGGCTCTGCTGACGCTGGGTTTGGAAACCTCCATGTGCCGGGCAAGGTCAATAGAGCGCACCATACCATTTTTCTTTTGCAGCATCAGTACGGCTTCTAAATAGTCCTCGCCCGACGCACGAAGTTTCATTTTGTTTCTCCTATTCGGTTCGTTTAATAACTTCCCATATATTGACACCAGGGGCAGCCGGGGTAGGCTGATCGCAGCCATGACAGCCGTTGCAATTATGATTGCAGTCGGCTTGATAAGCCACTTTTCGGATATATCCTTGGTTCTCCAAATATTCAAGTTCCACTTGGATGCTCCCTACGTCCTTATGCAGAAGTTCAGCCAACTCCTGAACGCTGTATGTTTTCCCGCTTTGTAAATACTCCAATAATTGAATTAGCACAATAACTCCTTTTCTTTAGAAAATAACAAGACCGACGTGATACGCAATCGTTGCCATAATCAAGGCTGTAAGGACATAATAGAGCGCAATTCGCACAGTCCATTTCATAGAGTGTGTTTCCTGGGTTGTTGCGGTCAAGGCCATCAGGCAAGGCATATTGAAGAAAAACGCGAACAGGAAAGCAAGAGCTTCCGGTCTGGATATGACGGACAGCATACTTGTACTAAGTGCCGCCGTGTCTACGGTAGCGGACTGCTCAATAGCCGCCCAAATACTTCCCGTGTTAAACAGGGAAGCCATAACGCCAAGAGAAGCCTCCTTGCCCATAGCGGAAGCGACAAAAGCGATAAACAGTTGCCACGGTAAACCAAACAGGCTTGTCACAGGTTCAATAAAGGTTCCTACCTTGTAAATGATACTGTTCGCCACATTTCCGTCCGCCGAGTAAGAAAGCAGCCAGAAGATCACGGAAATGCAAATAATGATACGGAGTGCGCGGCTAAGTACATTTCCCATTTTGCTGAAAACGGAACCAAACAGGCTTTTCCAATGAGGCTTATGGTAAGGCGGCAATTCCATAATTAAGCCGGTGCGCCCCTCTACCTTGTTCAAAGACCGGCCAAACACCTTATAAGTGATAAAGATGTGCAAAAACGCCACGGCAAACAACGCCAGAACTACGACAGCAGCCCCGTTTCCGAAGAACGTACCGCTGACAAGTCCAACTACGCCCCAGGTAGAAGCGCAGGGGACTACCCAGGACAGGGCAATCGTCATAACACGCTGTCCCCATGAATCAATGACCCTTGTTCCAGTGATTCCGCCGATATTGCATCCGAAACTGACGAGGAAAGGCATAATTGCTTTGCCCTGTAATCCCAGCTTTGTCATAGTATCATCGAATACATAGGAGATTCGCGCCATATAGCCGACATCTTCCATCAGGCCAAAGACAAGGCTGATTCCGAACACATAGCTTGCCATTTGCAGAGCGAAAGAAACAGCGGTCAAAATGGCGTTGCAGAGCAGCGATACAAGGAATGGCGCTACGCCTATATCCAGCAGCCAGTTAGCCAGAGGGACGGAAATTGCACTGATAAGCCCGCTGAAAAGCCCCATCAACGGGAAGCCAATCGCCATAGAGCAGATCAGACCTAAAACGATCATGCCAATGGCAATAGGCTTTCCCCAGCGTTTGCTTGTGGCCGCCTTATCAAACCGGCTCCGCAGCAGCTTGTTCTTCTTGCTGGTCACGTTCTCATTTACAAGTTTGTCAATCCACTGGAATTTGCAATCACCTGTCAAAAGGTTTCCGTCCTTTACATCGGACAGCTTCTTTTCAATCGCGGTATAAGTGCCTGCATCAACGGTTTCTTTCACAAGAGAACGCGCCAACTTGTCCTGTTCTATCAGCTTTGCAGTCAACCATGTGGACGAATAGATGCCGATTCCGTCCGCAGGAAGCAGCGCCTTGATCTCGTCAAACGCGGCCCCGATTGTATTCTGATAAATCTGCGCCAGGCGCTTTTCGTCTAAAGTCGAAGCATTTTTATCAATGCTTTCTAACATACGGAAAAATGTGCCATACTGTTTTTTATCGGCAGCAACCAGCGGCACAACAGGGATGCCCAGGGATTTAGCGATTCCATTGGTGTCAATCTGCTTCCCCTGCGATTTTGCCACATCCATCATATTCAGCAGGAGAACCACGGGAACGCGAATCCCGGTATAATCAGCCAGCATGAAAAGGCTGCGGTTGAGCTGGGAGGCGTCAGCCAATATGCAAACAACATCTGCCTGCCCGCTGGCTATGTAATTCCGTGTAACAACTTCTTCATCCGAATTTGCAGACAGGCTATAAGTTCCCGGAAGATCAATGATTTTATAGGTGGTATCTTTGTGAACGAAAGAACCATCCTTGCGCTCCACTGTTTTTCCGGGCCAGTTCCCGACGTGCTGACGGGAACCAGTCAGGCCATTAAACAAGGTTGATTTGCCGGAGTTCGGCTGGCCTAAAAGGGCAATCGTTTTTTCACTCATTATTTTGTCACCTCCACCATGATTTTGTCAGATTCCGTTTTGTTGATGGCAACCATCGTGTCCCTTGCGTACACCAAAACGGGCCGCTTTTTCGGATTTTGAATCACTTCAAAAGGGCAGCCAATCGTAAGGCCGATGGATGTCACGCGGCTTTGAAAATGCGCGTCCCCGTTGATTGCAACAACCCTTCCGCAGGAGCCATCACTCAATTCATTTAATTTTTTCATTTCTTAAATTCCTCCAATTCTTTTC
>CBCTZG010000148.1:0-3056 GCA_965151315.1 uncultured Clostridia bacterium | reverse complement strand
CGCGGCAGGAGAACCGCCCTATCCGATCGAATTCATCGTAATATCCCGTTACTAGCCGTATTCCAAGGGATTTCTCATATCAAAATTTTTGCTTTGTCAACAGATCTTATCCCGGAACAGCCTGAATATCCCGGATTTTCGCTGCGCTCTGTTCTGCGCGGAGGAGACGCTTTTTTAGAATATGTATTCGATGTCCGTACACCACTTGGATTGATGCCAATGTCTGCCATTATAGCTCCGGAGGCCGATAGCAAACGCAAGGGAGCTTGTACGCTTCAAAAGCTTAATGGAAATTTTATTTTCCCCTTTTTTCAAATCAATGAGACAGAAGTTATTATATGGCGTCCACAACCGTATTTCATCTTTTTCCAGGACTTTTTTTCCATTCAGAGTAAATGAAAACCCATCGTTATTGCCGATAATCGCCCAAACCTTCCGATCGTCCGGAGAAATGGCAGTGGTTTCGATCACACACGCGTACTGTCCCTCCATTGTAATATACTGATCAATTTCGACAAAATCTTCGTAAGCCTCGATCTCACAGATTTTCTCGCCTTTTTCATATTCGCGCTCTAAAAATACTTCATTGTTAACCATGCACACCAAATCCGGCAGAACACATCCTTCCCCGTGGGGGCTGGGATACTGGGGATCCATAGGCAGGTCCAGCTGATCATAATAGGGCCCATACAGGCTCCAGCGTACGGGCTGGAGCATGGAGATACTTTCCCGCATACCCGCTTCTGTTGGGTAAATAGGAGAAAGCCGGAGGCCTTGCGGAAGGGCTGCCGCCAGCCGGGCCGTATCCTTTGCAAGCTGGTATATACTGTTAGAAGGCCGCTTTACATCAATTCCGCAAACAAAGTAGTCCTGAATCAGCGTACCCAGCGTCCCGAGCCCGCGGAAGCCTTGGATGATGCCAATGATCGAAGCCGCCGAAGCGCAGGTGCAGTCCGTATCGTAGCCACAGCGGACGGCAATATTGATGGTTTCCCGCATATCGCAGTTCCCGTATAAAAGGGCAATTAGTATAATCCCCAGGTTCTGTACAGCGTTGGAAAAGTCCGGATGCCCAAATTTATTGATCAGATTGATCCGGACAGTTACCCAATCCGTGCCGTTTTCATATTCCTGCAAAATATAGGCCAGCGCGCGATAGAGCTTCGCGTCTGCGGGGATATAAGTCATCCCTCTTTGCACCAGCGTTATGATGTCGCTCTCATAAAACGCCATTGCCTCTACACAGGCCAGAAACTGCTCGGCGTAAACTGCGTTTTCAGCGTGATCTAAACAGCCGTCAATATATGCGTATTGCGCCGCCAGATCCGGCTGGCCGGCGCAGAGGACCCCCCAGATCTCGCTCCGGATTGGACAGCCCATACCCTCTTTGAAAAACCGGTTATTCAATATTCCGCTGTATGGCGGCTCCACGCCCCGCATGTAATTTTTCATGAAATAGCCATACTCAGAAAACGGATACCAGCATTTTTCGATCCACGCGTCAGCCAGATCGTTTGCGCAAATAGCATATCCTTTGCGCTCCAACACATCAATCCACAAAAGCTGCAGATCCAGGTCATCATTTGGCAGGTCCGGATTGAGATTCTCGGTAAAATCTGCAATATCAATAATTTTTTTGATCCCCTCAAACGGCGCTCCCGCCGCGCCGCCTAGGCATTTGCCATACCAGCAGCCATATACCTTGTCTAAAAATTTTTCCGTATCCATCTGGATCATCTGATCACCCTCGTACCCATTTTATTTCCTATTAAAATAATAAGCTTTTTTTATTATAGCGTAAATCGATTCTTTGCGCAAGTAGGAAGTACAAAATTTTAATAATTCGAGCATTCAAACAGTATTGTCTTCAAGCGGAAGCTATGTTATAATTATGTCAGTACGCTGTACAGCGCGGAAAATCAACAAAGGCGGGAGGATTGGATCTATGCGGGCATTGAAGATTGCGTTGCTGCAAATTTTGCCGGAGCGAACCACAGAAAAGAATTTAGAAAAGGGGCTTGCCGCCTGCCGGCAGGCAAAGGGACGCGGGGCTGATATTGCGCTGTTCCCAGAAATGTGGAACAATGGATACCGTGTGTGGGACGACCCGGCAGCGTTGGCGGCCGACGCAGTTGCTGCGGAGGGGCAGTTTATATCCGCTTTTGGCGCGTTGGCGGCCTGGCTGGATATGGCGATTGGGATCACTTGTCTGGAACGATATACGCCAGGGCCGCGGAACACGCTGATTTTATTTGATCGGCATGGCAAGCGGCGGCTTACCTATGCTAAGGTACATACCTGTGATTTTGATGTGGAGCGGAACCTGACCCCTGGAGATGATTTTCCCGTTACAGCGCTGGATACGGCGGCGGGGCCGGTGCAGATAGGCGCGATGATCTGTTACGACCGGGAATTCCCTGAAAGCGCCCGGATCTTGATGCTGCGCGGAGCAGAAATTATTTTGGTGCCTAATGCCTGTCCCATGGAGATCAACCGCCTTTCCCAGCTGCGCAGCCGGGCGTTTGAAAATATGGTTGGAATCGCTACCTGCAATTATCCGGGGGGAAAGCCAGACTGCAACGGGCATTCCTCCGCGTTTGACGGTATAGCATATTTGCCTGGTGAATCTGATTCGAGGGATACCTGTATTTTAGAGGCGGACGGCAGGGAGGGCGTCTACATTGCCGAATTTGATCTGGACAAACTCCGGGCATATCGAGAAAACGAGGTGCATGGAAACGCATACCGCCATCCCCGGAAATATGGCTTGCTGATTTCAGAGAAAATCGATCCTCCGTTTATCCGGGCAGACTATAGGAAATAAAAATGAAAAAGCGCCCGCAGCATAAGGCGAATGGTAATAAGGAAGTATTCAAAATAATTACCGTTTATCGGCAGGCAGGGTGTGAATCATAACCACCAGTAAATGAAGTTGTAAGATAAAGGTAGACACATGGAAAACCACCATGTTGTTTACCTTTGTTTTATGCTAAAATTGAGGAGGAGCATTCCTGTTAAGAAACAAAAATGATGTTTGACAAAAAAGAATACCTCTC
>CBCTZG010000147.1:0-3243 GCA_965151315.1 uncultured Clostridia bacterium | reverse complement strand
TTCTTTGTTTAGTGCATAAGCTTTTCACTTATGAACGTGTCGCACTCCACTGATAGCCGGTATAGAAAGCGTCAACGCCGGGCGTCCCGTCATCCAGGTTGCCCGTGCCGTTCCCATCAATGAGTGTGCCATCTGAATATTTAACGCCCCGGTTTAAGGCCGTTTCGCCTGAACGGGTGTATTCCGGTACACGATAGGTAAGCCCCAGCGTGTCGCGTTCGCACACGGTACAGTACCCGGTTTCATAGGTGGTTGTGGCGTTTGCATCCAATTCATTCGTCCTGCCGTTTACTTTGAGCCAATTATCCGCAGGATCGGTGTATTCGCTTGACTGTGCCGCAAATGCCGGATTTACCGGCAGCAAACCAATCAGCAGCATAACTGCAAGCAGGCTTGAAATCATCTGTTTCGCAGTAAAGTAATGTTTCTTATTTTCTTTTTTTCGCATTGGTCATTCCTCCATTTTATTTTTCTCGTCTTTGAAAAATTTTTCTGCGCATGAAATTCTTAGGCAGCCTATACGGTTTGGTATTGCCCTTTGCACAATCAGCTTTATAAGCGCGGCTGCCCGCATCATACGGCTTTGGTGGTTTTGCGTTTTTTTGATTCCTCATGCAAATTCCTCGCTTTTGAAAATACTGGTTTGGCTCTTAAAAATCACATATGATCACCCCTTTCGCCCCGCATAAAATTCAAATCGTCATAGCCATGCTTTATCAGTTCCCTGATAACCGGATCGTTTTTATCCAACCGGACGACATCAAAATTCTTGTAGATTTCCTTTTTTGTCTGCCACCGCGCTGACCCATGCTGCTTTTGCCCCGCAACTGCCGGTGTTTTAATATCGGCGGTAATTTTATTCATTTTGCCTGTGCTGCTTGCGATCCGGCTTACAAGCAGCAGACACAGGCCAAGCGCCGCAAATATCTGTAAGCATACAAAAATCGCCCGGTGCGTCCTGTTTGCCGCTATACTCTGGATACATCCCGCCAGCGACAATTGATTGATCCCTTCAAAGCATCTGCCGGCAAGTTGGAACACAACGGTAGAAAAATACACATTCAAAAAAAAGGCGGCTGCAAAACATACAGCCGCCACAATCCATTTGCGTTTCATTGCCGATTGTTCACCTCTTACAATTCAAAATCCGCTTCATTGTCATAATCTCCTTTCCACTCAATTTCACCTTCATTGTCATGCAGTAAAAAATATTCTTTCAGTGCATCACCCTCCAATCGCGATAACGGGTATTTCCGATTTAGGCTGTTTTTTGGTGCATTGCTGCCCAAAAGGGAAATAGCCTCAACCAATATATTCCAACACTTTTCTCTCTCGAGTCTGTCAAGGCGTTTTCTGTTTTCTGCAAACACGCGCTCCATATTTTCTTTTGTAAACCGTTCCGGCGGGTACAGTTTTTTGTTCCTGCACTTCTTCCCGTCAGGCGTAATAAACGTAACATAGGCGCGGTTATCCTCCCATATCACCTGATACCCCAGTTCATTCATTTTGCCAATAAAGTCCCCGCGGCTCACCGCTAACCGCATACAGGCGGAAACTGCCAGAAACAATTCATACTTCCAGCTTGTTTTTCTCTGCTTGCTTCGATATTCACCGCTGGATTGATGCCCTTTTTCTTTCGTTTCATCTTCAATGACATGCAGGCCATATTCACGGCACAGTTCATCGGAATAATCTTTTAACTGCTGCAAATTTTCCTGCGATAGCTGCCATTTTAAGCCTGTTTCTGCATTTACTGTATTAAGTACAAAATGGGTGTGGATATGCGGGGTATCCGTATGGGTGGCAATCAGGATTTGAAAACCTTGAAAGCGCGGATGGGAAATAAACCGCTGGGCAATTTCATTTGCCAGCTCCGGGGTTATATCCTCATTAGGAGAAAAAGATTGAACGAAATGGATGTATTGACGGCCTGTTTCTTTGCCATACATCTGCTTGACCTGAATAAAATCATCATATGCGGTATCTTTGCCGCAGTAAATTCCATAAATGAGACTATCTTCTGTTTTATCCGCGCGTGTGATGTACCGGATCACACGCTTTAACGTTTCATAGGTTTTGTTCTTTCTGTTAATAAATTCAATGGTTGCCATAGCTTTGCGATCCCTTCGGACAGCTCTGTAAGATTGACACAGGCGATTCTTCCCTGGTGTGCCAGCATGGTAAGCTGATTGATGTTTACACCGATTTTCCTCAGCTCATGACACACAGGCTGCAAGTCCTCTAAAACAAGGATTTGGTCGTCGCACAGCGCACGGTTAATAAGATAAGCCGTCGTTGTCATATTTGCTTTTTGAGCATTGGCACGTATGGTATCCAAATCTTCTTTTGCAATGCGGATATTAAACGTGTAATCTTTCACAAACCAATCACCTCCAGCAAAAAAGCGAACAGGCTAAATGCTGTCCGCTTCCTTTTTTCCTATTTTTAAATCTATTTTTTAATATACCGCTGATTTCTGCTCTGCGGTTTATCCGGGATTGTCATCTGGATCAGGTGCTGCCGCAGCGCTGGATGGATATAATGTCGCCGGATGGTTTCTTTAGATTTCAGTCCAAGCAAATCCATCAGGGCTGTTAAAGTATATGGCGTGTCATATTCCATAACATTTAGAAGCCTTTTCACATATTCAGACAAGGCTTCATCAGGCTGGGAAGCCTGCCCGATGAGTTCGCTTAAAATTTTGTCAATCTGTATCAGCATGAACTGAATGAATCTATTGGAATTCCCCTCCGTATGGCACTTGGCGATTGCGTCATAATATTCATTTTGGAATTTCTCGATCTGGCTTTCTATTGGGATATACTCAAATATAGGGTTCCACTTTGCCAAAAACGCGGTATGCCACAGCCGCGCCATCCTGCCGTTCCCATCTGAAAAGGGGTGTATAAACACAAATTCATAATGGAACACACTTGCCATAATCAGCGGATGCACTTCCTCCTTGCACCGGTTCAGCCAATCAAACAGGTTCTCCATCAGTTCAGGGACAAGCCTTGCGGGCGGGGCCATGAAAATACAGGTTTCGCCGTTAAATACGCCTTCCTCACCCTTGCGGAATGTACCCGATTCGTCAACTAAATATTTCGTCATAATGCTGTGCATGTTCTTTAGTTCGTCCATATCAAACGGATTGATTTCTGAAAGCCTTTCATATGCGGCATACGCATTTTTCACCTCCCTATATAATCTTAGTTTTTCTTTAATTTTCTCAGTTTTTCTTTC
>CBCTZG010000146.1:0-3297 GCA_965151315.1 uncultured Clostridia bacterium | reverse complement strand
GAACAAAAAGAATGTAGATCGATTCCATCGGAATCAGACTGCATTCTTTTCTTATTTGATAAAATGACATTCCCATGCGGGATTCAGAAGAAAAAGGAGGATTTGAGATGAACAAACAATACAGAAGACATTTTACGAACGGTTCTGTTCAAGCGTGGACAGGACGGGATTTTAATTTGATGCTTGCCGAAGTAATGAAACAGAACCGAAAGGACTATACGGCCATTCTTACCCTGGCGCGGTACGCCGGGTTACGGCTGGAAGAATGCTTCCGAATTGACGTCAAAGACGCAGAAATGGCATTGGAAACCGGGAAATTGTTTGTAAAGGGGAAATACGGAGCAACCAGATTCGTCCCGATCAATGCCAGCATCCGCATTGCATTGCGGGACGCTTTAGATGATATTCCCCAAAGACAGAAACGCCTGGCGACATCGTCAGGCAAAACCCTTCTCGCCATGCGGCGATTACAGGGCTTTATTGCGTACCACCGCCAAAGCTTTACAGATCAGAAAATCACGTTTTATGGTCTGCGGTATACCTTTGCCCTGGAACAGTATCGGAAACTGACGGCCTGGGGTTTCAGCGGCCCTGCTACACGCAGGAAAGTTGCTGAACTATTGGGGGAAGCTTGGGATAATGTTCCCCGCACAAATTTATCGGAAGGTGATCGCGATGTTTAGCGGGTACAATGATATTCTCTCCGTGAAAGACCTTTGCGAGGCGCTGCATATTGGCAAAAATACGGCGTATCGGCTATTGCGGAGCAAAGAAATTAAATCTATTAAAATTGGGAAAGTCTATAAAATCCCGAAAGAATATGTTTCAAACTACATAAAGCAGAAAATAGACAAATGACATTGAAAGTACGCCTGTTGTATGGTAGAATATTATCATACAATACGTTGCCTGTCATGTCAGAAAGGAGTAATTATTCGTGACAGTCAGTATACAAGAGAAAAAGGGAAAATGGTATGTTGTCGTATCCTATAAAAAAGAAAACGGGCAATGGGCCACAAAATGGCATAAAACGGGGCTGGTTGTTAAAGGCAACAAAAAACGCGCGGAGGCTATCGCCAGTCAAATTGCGAAAGAATATAAAGACGGGCTTAATCTGGATAACCATTGGCGTGTAGAAACATTTTTGCAGTATTGGTACGACAATGTCATTAAAAATGCTGTCGAGATCACAACCTGGGAAAGCTATGGGACAATTGTAAACGGACATTTGATTCCTTATTTTTCATCCCGAAACCTTCCGTTGCAAAAATTAAAAACAGCTGATCTTCAGCTGTATATGAACTACAAGTATGAGAATGGCAGGATGGATGGCAAGGGCGGGCTGTCTGCAAATTGTTTGAAAAAACATTATGCTGTATTGAAAAAGGCATTAGATTATGCTGTAAAAAATGATCTGATCCTTGTAAATCCGGTTTTGAATGTTGAAATGCCAAAAGTTAAAAGCTACACGGCGAAATATTATACTGTGGATCAACTGGAGATACTTTTAGAACATTGTCAGGGGTCGTCAATTGAAAGCGCGGTATTTTTATCTGTGCACTATGGTTTCAGGCGGGGAGAGGTTTTGGGGCTGCGTTACTGCGATGTTGATTTCTCAGGCAAAACCATCACCATCTGCAACACCCGGACGCAAGTGCATTCTGTGGTAGAAAAACAGCCTAAGAGCGCCGCAAGCCTACGGACGCTGCCGCTAATCCCCAGGGTTGAGCATTATTTGTTGGCATTAAAAGAGCGGCAAACGAAGGAAAAAGCGCTTTTCGGCAGTACTTATCATGAAAATGATTATATCTGCAAGCTGGCGGACGGGACGCCGCTCAATGTAAATTCCCTGAGCCACAAATTCCGGCGGCTTCTGCAAAACTGCGGAATGCCGCCGATCCGTTTTCACGATTTGCGTCACCCTTATGTCAAGCTATAACTAAAAATTTCAACTCATTTCTGTCATATCAATATCCCTGCAAAAGTCCTGTATCTTCCATATAACATCAATTCTTTTGTCAGGATAAACCAATACCTTATCAATGAGCATATCAGCCAATGCTTGTGTTAAGGTGTTTTCCTTTTTCACATCTTTTGCGATTTGAATAAACTTTTCTCTTGTTTGGTTATCGTTTTTTGTTTGCTCAAGTTCACGACAGCTACGGTCATATTGTAATTCATAATCACGCATATCCGCATCACAGTTTTCTTTCAGCATTTGATATTCGTCGAGTGTAATTTTCCGTGTCAGAAGTTGCTCATATAGATGCTGCTTTTCTTTCCGGCAATTCTCTATCTGTTTTTCAAGTTCAACCGTCTGCTCTGTCTTTAATTGAAGATTATCTAACTCGGTTATATCATTAATATTTAATATAATTTCGGCTTGCTTGGAAATTATATTAAATATTACCTTATGCAATTCTTTTTCCGAAACCCTTAAATTATAGCAAGGCTCCTTTTCATCGTGCCGTGTGTATTGGCAGGCAAAAGTAATCTCTTTTTGGGGGAGTCTTTGCATTGCATGATTACAGCATCCGCATACAACTTTTGTCCTTAGGGGATATGTATGTGTTTTTCTGCCGTTAAATTTACAAGTACGGCATACACTCTGTACTTTATCAAACAACTCTTGACTGACAATAGCCTGATGATGATTGGGTATCTTTATCCATTCGCTTTCATCTCTGTTCCTCATTCGTGTACTTCCAACATCTTGAACTGTTTGCTTGCACATAACAAATGTACCGATATATTGTTCATCGTGTAACATTCTCAGGATTTGAGATTTATCCCAATGTTTACACTGAGAAACATCATATTTTTTTCCTTGTTGCGCCTTATACTGTGACGGCGTGAGAATGTTTCTTGTGAACAGTTCCTTCACTATGTCAGAGGTACTGTTTCCTTCGCTTGATAGTGTGAAAATCAATCTTACATTATCGGCTGTTGCTTCATCGACAACCATTTCACCGTGTTCGCCTCGTTTATATCCATAGCAGTAAACACCGTTTATATATTCGCCTTTTCGCATCTTCATATATTTTGAGGTCTTTGTTTTAACAGATAAATCCCTGCTGTAATACTCATTTACGAGATATTTAAAAGCAACCTCCATACCGCCCGTATCGCCCTTGTGATCGTCACTGTCATAGCAATCGCTTACTGATATAAACCTTACATTAAATAGAGGAAATACCTGTTGAGTGAAATATCCGACCTCTATGCTGTTTCTGCCGAAACGAGAGAAGTCTTCTTGTGTCAAGTAGGGACTAAAAAAATTTTGAGAATTTACAAGCC
>CBCTZG010000145.1:0-3431 GCA_965151315.1 uncultured Clostridia bacterium | reverse complement strand
ACTGGCAGCTGCCATGCTGCTGGCAGCTGCTGGGTGCGGCAAGAAGGAAGAGGAAGCGGCATATACAGAGGACGGGAGGATGATCATAACCATTGCCAACAGCGTTGCGATCAATGATAATACCCCGGTAGAGCAATATTTAGAGGAGAAGTACAATGTAGAAATCAAGGCGTATGGTTTTGGAGCGAGCTATTATGACAAGCTGGCCACCATGATTGCGTCCAAGGAAACGCCGGATGTTATGTTTATCAACGACGTGTCCAACTGGGAGCCGCTGGCTAAGCAGGGTGCGCTGGCGACGATTGATATCGCCACAGTGGAGAAAGCGGCGCCGGACCACTATGCGCACATCAATGAAACCAATGATAAGCTTTGGGAAGTGGGAAAGCTCAATGATAAGCTGTATGCGATTCCGAAGACCATGGGGAAAGAATATAACACGACCATGTTCTGGAATAAAAACTGGCTGGACGCGCTGGGCATTGCAAAGGTTCCGGAGACACTGGAGGAATATGAGGCGGCGTTTGACAAGATTGTCAATAATGACCCGGACGGGAATGGGCAAAAGGATACATATGCGATTTCCGGTATCGGCGGGAATTACTACCGCCAGTTTGACTGGGTGTTCGGCGCGTATGGAATCATGCCGGAAATGTGGACCCTGGAAGATGGAAAGGTTATCAACGGGACAGTAACCGATAAGGCCAGGCAAGCCCTCACCAAGCTGCATGAGTGGTATGAAAAGGGGTATATCAATCCGGAGTTCCTGACGGACGACCAGGGGACGATCAATAAACGGTTCAATATGGATGGGATTGCCATTACCAATACCAGCCTGAACAACTACACAGATATGACGCCCCAGGGGCGGGCAAACCTGGCGCAGGAAGCGCCTGGATTCGCGGAAAAGCTCACATACGGCCCTCTGCCTTCAGGCCCGGAGGGAGACCGCGGCGACTGGCTGTGGGGACCGCTTTCCAACTTTGTATGCTTCGGTGCGCAGCTGGAGGGCAATACGGAAAAGCAGGAGGTAATTTTAAATATTCTCAATGACCTGAACTATGATGAAGAAACGGCGCTGATGGCGGCTTATGGGATCAAGGGCGAATCCTATGAGTTCTATGACGAGGCAGTAGGCAAGACGTCGGGAATCCGGCAAATCAACAATTATGGGACAGACGTGAATAAGAGCGCCGAGCTGGGCATTGGCTTCTTTAACCTGTTAAAGTGCGGCGGCTGGGCAGACAAGAGCATCACGGACCTGTATGAAAACCCGGAATTCCTAGCGGAGCAGGAGCGGGTCGCGAACTGGGATAATTACCATGACCTGTTGATGCGGGCAAATACAGCATCCACGCTGACATACGCCACCACCCTGCAGACATTGAAAACAAACGCATACAGTGAATTCATCAATGGAACAAGAAGCCTGGATGATTGGGACGCGTTCGTGCAGGAATATATGAACGCGGGCGGTGCGATCCTGCAGGAGGAGGCCCAGGAATATTACGACACCGTGATCAATAACTGACAGGCAGGCCGACACCGGCTGCCGCGGGCAGCGTACCGAAGGAAGGAATGGGGACATGAAAATCAAAAAAAGAGGAAGCGACAGGGCTTTGGATATCATATGCTATTCCATTGTCGCCATATTGTGTATATCGATTTTGATCCCGTTTTGGAATGTATTTACACAGAGTATTACGTCCAAAGCGGAGCTGACGCTGGAATTCAAGCTTTTTCCCAAGCATCCGGATTGGAGTGCGTGGAAGATCGTACTCGCGTCGGGCTATATGTGGCAGTGCTTTCAAAACACAGTGATTCGGGCGCTGCTGGGCACCATTATCTCATTGATCATGTGTATCAGCTTTACATACCCGTTGTCGCGGGCAGAATTCCCGGCGGGGAAGTTTTTGCTGACGCTGATTACGATCACGATGTTTTTCAACGGGGGCCTGATCCCGACGTATCTGAATATCTCTGATCTTGGGCTGATGGATACCATCTGGGCGCTGGTGATCCCGGGTTCACTTTCGGCGTTTAACTGTATCCTGCTGAAAAACTTTTTCAAGCAGCTTCCGGAGGGGCTGGTGGAGGCGGCCAAAATAGACGGGGCCAACGATATTTTAGTACTTTGCAAGATCGTTGTGCCGCTGTCGCTGCCGATCCTGGCGACGCTTGCGCTGTGGTCGGTGGTAGGGCATTGGAACGAATGGTTCAACGCGCTTTTGTATATCAATGACCGAGACAAGTATGTGCTGCAGATTATGATCCGGGAGCTGCAGACGACTGTGGCGGCGATCACGGAGGGCGGTGCCGGCGTAGACGCCTCGGCGATGCCGCCCTCAGAAGGGATCATAGCTGCGTCAAATTTATTTGTTATATTGCCGATCATTGCGGTCTATCCGTTCTTGCAGAAGTATTTTGTAAGAGGGCTGACAGTAGGCGGAATCAAGGGATAAAGGGTGGGTCATATGAAGGTAAATACATCAAAGGCTGTAATGAAAAAAACAAGGGGAGAACGGATGAAGATCTCCTTTCAGAGGAACAAATATCTTTACTTATTGGCGCTGCCCGGATTTATCTATTTGATCCTATTTGCATATAAGCCAATGGTTGGGCTTTTAATGGCGTTTCAGAACTATAACATCCAGGAAGGGCTCTGGGGAAGCCCTTGGGCAGGGCTGGAGCATTTCAAGACGTTTTTTTCCGGGGCGGACTTTTGGCCGATAATGCGCAACACGCTGAAGATCAGCCTGCTGCAGCTGCTGTTTGGGTTTCCGGCGCCGGTGCTGCTGGCGATTATTTTCAATGAGCTGCGGGATGGGAAATTTAAGAAAGTGACGCAGACGGTTTCCTATCTGCCGCACTTTCTCTCCTGGATTACCATCGCCGCCATGATGACAACATTGCTGTCGCCGAGCACAGGGCTAATCAATAATATTCTGGTGAAGCTCGGGTTCGAGCCGATCTATTTTCTGGCGAAAAAAGAGATGTTTGTACCAATCTTGATTGTATCCAACATCTGGAAAGAGGTGGGCTGGGACACGATTATCTATCTGGCGGCAATTGCCGGCCTGGACCAGGAAACCGGGGAGGCAGCGATTATCGATGGCTGTACCCGGTTCCAGAAAATCCGGTATATCAATGTACCGTATTTAATGTCAACGGTAGCGATCATGCTGATTCTGCGGATGGGGGGTATCCTGAACGCCGGATTTGACCAGATTTTCAACCTGTATTCGCCGGCCACCTATGAGGTTGCGGATATTCTGGATACGTATGTATACCGTCTGGGGATCCAGGGCTTCCAGTACAGTCTGTCTACAGCGATCGGGCTGTTTAAATCCATAGTGGGTATAGTTATGGTGCTGGTCACCAACTGGCTGACGAAGCGTTTGAGTGACGGCGAGATTTCGATGTGATGTGAG
>CBCTZG010000144.1:0-3449 GCA_965151315.1 uncultured Clostridia bacterium | reverse complement strand
ACCAATCAGGAAGTCGTCGGCGTAGCGGACATAAACAACCCGTCTGTATTCCGTATCCATGGGGTCGCTGTAAGGGATAGAGCGCAGTTGGCTATTAAGTTCCTGTATCTGCGCCATGACCTCCCGGCGTTTTTCCTCACTGATTTTTGCTTCATTGCGTTTCAGCCATTCCTGTTTTCCGCGCCGGACATCCAACGGCTTTTTGTAGGTCGGGTTGATTTTCCGATTTGTACCGCAGTTAAAGGATTTGGCATACTCCGCCATGAACACATCCAGTTCATTGAGGTAGATATTCGCCAGAATTGGGCTAATCAGTGACCCTTGCGGGGTGCCGGAATAGGTGTTGTAGTACACCCAATTTTCCATATATCCCGCTTTCAGGAATTTCCAAATCAGGCCGATGAAATGCTCATCCGCAATGCGCCTGCGCAGTATCTGTACCAGCACATGATGGTCAACGTTGTCAAAACATCCTTTGATATCACCCTCAACAAACCATTTGACCCCCGTGTAGTTCCGCTTGATATATTGCAGAGCCGTATGACAGCTCCGCTTTGGGCGGAATCCATGGGAAGTAACGTGAAAGGTGGGTTCATAAATGCTTTCCAGTATCATGCGCACCACCTCTTGCACCAGCTTGTCGTCAAAGGACGGAATACCAAGAGGGCGTGTTTTGCCGTTTGCTTTTGGGATATACGTTCTTCTGGCAGGTTTTGGCTGATAACTGAAATCCTTCAGTTTTTGAATGAGGGCTTCAATTCGCTTCATACTCATGCCATCGATTGTTTTCCCATCGCTTCCGGCTGTCATGTTGCCGGGTTTTGCTTGGATACGCTCATACGCCAGCAGAAAAAATGCAGGATTGTACAAGTTTCGATAGAGCCTTTGATAGTGGTAATCTTTGCTTGCTGCTTTTGATGTTAGACTTTCCAAAACGTTCTTTGGATTTCTCATAGTGCCTCACGCACCTTTCCATTGATAGTTTGGTTGATATCCTGCCGCCCTTCGCCATGTGCAAGGCTTTCCCTTGCTCGGACTACTACGGCGGCTCCGTTGCCATACCGGATTTTCAGGTTCTGAAAGCCATAGCCTATAGGGGCGTTCCGGGTTAGGCAATCCCCGGTTAGGCAGTTTGGGACAGCGTGTTGTGATGTCGGAATGGGTTTTCGTCCGTTATCCGCTTACTGCGGTTGGCTGTCGTGGGTATTTCGCAATCGGCGTGTACCTGTCACCGATTGTCACGGCATGCGGCGAATACAACTATCCTGCGCCGCCGGCTCAAGTATGCCGCCTTGGACTGCCCTTCAAGCAATCCAGCTTTATTCCTCATTCACAACGTTTCACCTTGCCGTTCAGTAGTGGTTCGATAGTTTCCCAACTTACGGCGTTACCGATATGCTACACTCACCATTGGGTTTCCCCGCCGGATAAATCGGTTGGTGATAGGGTAATTTGCACCTCCCTTCGGAATACCTTCTCCTACTGCCGCGCTACTGGCAGAATCCCAAATTGCCCGCGAGCTGCTTTGGCTTACGCCGCAGCCCTTCCGGGCGCACTGTACAATTTGAACATCCGACTATACACCGTCAGGATCATAATGAACGCCAGCACCGTGATGAACAGGCTGCCCAGCAGGGTGACTGCCCACAGGGGGATGCTGTCCCAAAAGCCGACGGTATTGATCTTGTCGATAATCTCCTGCGGGAGCGTCGCTCCGCTGCTTCCCGACAGGCCGGACTGGGAGATGATGGTGGCCACCATCCCCTGAATGATCCCGGAAACAGCCAGCATCAGGTCGAGGCCGTATCCCACCGCCGCCTTTGCCAGCACAAAGCGAATGAACATCTTGAAAGCGGCCTCCGGGCGCTTCAGGTCGGCAAAGCTCGAACAGGTCTTGACGACGCCGACTGCGAAAAACAGGACCAGCAGCCCGTACCCGATGGCTTTCAAGGCCCCGTTGATGTCCAGCATGACCTGCCAGATTCCGCCGCCTTTGAAGGTCGCGGGATCCTGTGTGAGCAGCGTCCAGATTTCCGCCAGCTTGTCATTCCATGTTTCCAGCGCCGAATTCAAGTTATCAATAATCCAGTTTCCAGCTGGTCACCTCCTTTTAAATAAATAGAAGGGGGCGCTCCGTATAGAACGCTCCCTTGCGTAATGAACAGGGAATCAAGCGGTGATCAAGTCGAGGATTTCTTTCGCAAAGGTGACAACCAGCCCGCCTGCCAGCGTTAGAAAGCCCTGCGAACGCTGAGAGGGGTCATGGCTCTGGAAGGAAAGACCTACCTGTACCACACCCCAGCCTAACAGGATCAGACCGATGGCGCGGATCAAGGAAAAAATGAAGGTAGAGAGATTATTTACGACTGCCAGCGGGTCACCGGCAGCAAAGACGGTTGTTGAAAGACAGCAGAAGCACAGAACCACGGCGATGTAGGCGGAAAAACCAAATCGTCCATTTCTGCCGAGAGAAAGCGTATTCTGTGGCCTGCGATTCTTCTTGGGTGCTTTCTTAAAAGCAATTTTGAATTTCTTCAGAAGCATTCCTCCAATTCAATATGTGTTTATTTACGATTTCATAAAATCATCCGGCTCCAGCAGTTCAAACTCGCCATACTGTTCTGGAGAGTAGTCGAGGTCATCTGCGGCACTCTTTGCCAGCGTGTAATCGTAGGGCGCGGCGCCGCCGTCCTCTGTCAGCCGGATGTTTGGATGGCGCATGAGATCGTATTTGTCATCCATCATGGGGCGTTCCCCGCGGACAAACAGGATCGCCTTGCGGTTATCCAGCATCCGTACTTCGTCGGGGGCGAGAAGCTCCCGACCCGTCTGCTGGTCGTTGATGCTGAAACTGCCGTTTCGTCCGCGGCTGTGGCCGTAGGTATTCGTGTCCAACGTCTCCTTGCCCATGAGCTCGGAAACATACTTGTGGGTTTCCTTTTCGTTCCCACCGAGATAGAGAAACTCGTCGCACAGGCCGACCAGCGATTCCCACTGCTCCTTGAACAGCGCCTTGATCTGCGCCATATTCTGCGCGATATAGCTGCAGAAGATATTGCGGCTTCGCATTGTGGAAAGCCAGGGCAAAAAGTTGTCCGTGGGCAGGGCGATGTTCGGCGCTTCGTCGATGAGCAAGTGAACCGGCACCGGCAGCCGGCCTTTGTATTTCCGGTCGGCTACAAAATACAGCGTCTGGATGAGCTGCCCGTAAATCATCCCCACAAGGTAATTGAGGGATTTATCCGAGTCCGGGATGCAGCAGAACAGGGCCACTTTTTTCTCGCCCATTTCCTCCAGATGAAGGTCGTCGGTGTAGGTAAGCCTTGCAATCTGCGGCAGGTTAAAAGCCGACAGCCGGACGCCGACGCTGATTAAGATGGATTTCAGCGTTTTGCCGGCGCCCATCTTAAAGATGTGGTACTGCTTGACAGCGATACTCTCCGGATCCC
>CBCTZG010000143.1:0-3454 GCA_965151315.1 uncultured Clostridia bacterium | reverse complement strand
GGTGGTTTTCCATGTGTCTACCTTTATCTTACAACTTCATTTACTGGTGGTTATGTTTGTAATAAATATGTTATATATACTCTGTTTTTAACGAATCCATCCAATGGGCAATACCAAATCCTGCGGCAAAACATACGGCCCCCAATACTATTTGAACACTGCTTGTAAAAGCAGTTGGCAGAATTAATAGTACAGACGATATTACAAAGCCTAAGATAATCTTTGATACAATAGTGTAGTATCGTTTCAGAAGTTGGTTTACAATTTTGGACACGGCCGCGATTGTGATAATAAATCCGATAAAAAGAGGAAAAATAACCCCAAAATCCAAGCTGCCAATTCCGTTTGCCATGGGTTGGTATAAGCCCATAAAAAGCAATATGGAAGATGAACTCAAACCGGGTATTACCATACTCAGGCCCCATATAACACCGCAAAAGATGTACCAGCCAAAATTCACTTGGATTGTTCCCTCAATCCCCGTGCTAAGAAGGTTGAAAAAAACAAAAGAAAGCGCAAGCGTGATGATAAAGCAGGCCCATCCCTTTTCTGGGTAGTCGGCAACAGATTTTTTTATCAATCCGGGAATTGTACCGCAAATCAGCCCCGAGAACAGCGCCATGGCAATAATGGTATAGCTGCTGAGGAACCGTTCAACAAATTTTGCCAATAGAACAAATCCAACAAGACCGCCCAAAACAATAGGTAAGAATAAACGGTAGTTTTTTCTTAGCGTTTGGATTGGATGTTCTAAAAGTTCCATCATCGGTTCATATATTCCGAATGCTACGCATAGAACGCCTCCGCTGACCCCTGGCAGGATTGCCCCTGTTCCGATCAGCATGCCTTGTAAAAACAGTAATAAAAAGTTTGATGTTTTTCTTTGTATTTTCACATTGTTCCTCCTGATACCTGTGGAGAAAAAGCAGAATTTATGCTGTCTTTTCTCCGTATTGAATTATAAAATTGCTTTGGCGCGATTAAACGTTTGTTGCTTTTACCGCCATGAACAGACCTATATCTATTATAACGCGTACATATTCAAAAATCAATAGACAGTAAGATATGAATGAGCAAAATTATGACAATCCAAAAAAGTGTTACTTTTTTGGACACTTCATGATTTTTGTCCATTTTATTCAGGAGCATAATCCGTTATCCTAAAAAGTATACAGGGTTATCCATTCAGAATTACCGAAAGGAAAGGTGTTGCACCGCATGAAAAAAGATATGACCAGAATTCTGGTGGAATCGGCGATTCGCAGAACATTAAAGAATATACAGGGGGCGCCGGAACGGGAAACACGCAACTTAATTGACCTTGGACTGCAATTTTCAAACGGCCGTTTCCAGGCCGGATTGTTCAAGCAGGCGCAAGAAATGCTGCAAAATCAAAAAAGCGCTTATTATGACCTTGTAAAAAACATTGTCACTACAGTGGATCACGATATTATCACCACATTTGGCGTCAACCTCGGCTATAACAGCTGTACAAAAGGCGCCCGCCGGATTCGGGAAATTGAAGCGGAAAAGGGCTTTAATATCCCGTGGGCGCTAAATCTTCTCATCAATGAAGAAAAGCTGGCGACCGAGCCGAATTTTTACCCGTCAGTAATTCAGCAGGGGCAGACGCTGGGGATCCATACCTATATGCTCTTTGTGACCGGGAGCCCTGACAAGGTGCTTCCGATGCTCAAGAAAGAACAGGACTGCGCGTTTATCCTTTTTTTACGCGGGCATCAGGTCAGCCAGGCCTTTATCAAAAGGATGCACACAATCAAAAACGTCATGGTCTCGGTTTATACAAATGGGGATATGCCGGCCGCCTGCCAAAGGCTCCGGGACGCCAGGCTGCTTTATGCGGTTTATCAGCGGTATACGGAACAGGACAAGGAGGCCATTATAAATGGGGAATGGCTGCAAGCCGTCCTTCCGGCGCGGCCCGTGTTCGCCTTTTTGCGGGCGGATTTTTCCTGCACACCGCAGACACAGAATGAAATTTATCAATATGTCACGGCTGTGCGGGATGAACAGCAGGTCCCTCTGATTTTCATGGATATCAAGCAGGATACGCTGATGATCGACCAGGTGATTTCAGATGGCGAGTGTTTGGCGGGGTTTGACGCGGATGGGAATTTGCATACACATGAAGACGTCAAACGTGAGGAGCAATACAACATTTTTTATCATCCGCTGGAGGAAATCCTGCAGGGAGCATCGAAAAAATGAAGACTGGAATCACATCTGCACCGCCTTTTAAAATATTTATGCAGGGAAAATCAGAAAAATACGGGATATTAAAAAACGCTTCACTGTAAGACGGCCTTACCTTGGGATTTTTGTATTTTTACTTTCATCCTGGTCTGGTCCCAAAGAAAACTTTTGAACAATGGAGACCGATGTGCGCAGCAGACAATTTTTCAGCATACAGGTAAACGTCTCTGCCGGCATGCAGTCCTTATCAAGCAGCCAGCGTTTGATGGAACAGAGAAGCGCGTCGGTGTAAAAATCCACGTAAAACGGGAGCGAGTCGTCCTGGTCGGAAAGCTCATCCATATCCGAGGAAATAATGGTAACAATAATATCCCGGAAATATTCGGAAAAGGAATTTTGCCCGTCTACTATTAACGTTTTGCGGTAAAAACTACGGTTTTCATAAAAATAGGCACATAAATCATCCAACAAATCCCATCCCGTATTGTAGCCTTTTTCACGCAGCGCTGTCAAACACTCGGTATAATAAATCCAGTTTACCAAATCATATTTATCCTTGAAATGATAGTAAAAACTTTTTCGGTTCATTTCGCATTTGTTACAAATATCGCCAATGCTGATTTTGGAAAAAGGCTGTTCCTCCATCAGCTCTTTCAGCGCGCTGGCCAATGCGCGTTTCGTAATATTGGAATCGGCCATTTTACATCACCGCCTTTTTGCTGCAAAAGCAACGATACGCATACGTAAAAATTAATTGTTCTTTTATTGTTCATTTTTATACTTCAATGGGCAATAATATAAAAAAACGGAATTTATCTACCGTTTCGCAGATAAATTTCGTTATTTTACAAGAGACTAATAACAAATTCCAGTTATAGCACCACCACATTTCCTGTTCAGAAACATTATAACATAGAAAATTTAGACTTTCAACAATATTCTTAAATTCATTTGGACAAATTTTGCGCTGTGTCCAAAAAAGTAACAGTTTTCATTGACTGAGGAAAATTGTAACAGCATGTTCTTTTGTCCAATGACAAGCGCATTGTATGCTGTTAAAATAAAAATATCAATTAATAAGGAGGAGTTTCATTGATACCCCATTATGAATCGAAAGAAGGACTGCTAAGCAGCCTGAACGTTTCCGAAGAGCACGGCCTGACTGCCGCGCAGGCGCAGGAACGCTTGAGAAAGTATGGTGAAAATAAGCTCAAAGAGAAAAAGAAAAAAACAAATCTAC
>CBCTZG010000142.1:0-3692 GCA_965151315.1 uncultured Clostridia bacterium | reverse complement strand
TGACTATATTATATACGAGCAAGCAAAGCGAATGAGTACCCATTCGCGGTTTTTGAGCTTGATTTCCGGTTTCGGAAATCAGTCAAAATTTTGGGATAGTCCCAAACCCTTTAAGTGACGCCAGAAAACTTGTTTTCGTCGGCGGAACTTATGCAGACAATGGATTGTCCATTGTCTGTAAACCTTAATTTATCGGAGGATATACATATGGCAAACAGAAAACGGAATATCCAGCTTAAAATCTGGGTAACAGAGGAAGAACGGAAACTGATTGAATATAAAATGTCCCTTGTCCCCACAAGACAGATCGGGGCATACATACGGAAAATGGCGATTGACGGGTACGTCATCCACACCGACACGACAAACATAAAAGCGATGAACAAGGAACTACGCGCCATTGGCCGCAACATCAACCAGATTGCAAAGCGCGTCAATTCCACCAGCGATATATACCGGGAGGATATAGCAGAGCTCCGGGAAAGGCTCGGTGAGATATGGCGGTTACAAAGAACCATCCTATCAACGTTACGCTGAAAAAGGCCCTTGCCTATATCTGCAACCCGGATAAAACGGACGGCGCGCTGCTGATCCATTCCTACGGCTGTTCGCCGGAAACTGCGGATATGGAATTTGAATGGACAAGGGAACAGGCGCGGGAACCCGGCCCCCATTTAGCACGGCACCTGATACAGGCTTTTTCACCCGGCGAAACCACGCCGGAACAGGCGCACGAGATCGGAAAACAGTTTGCCGATGAAGTTTTGGGCGGCAGGTTTGAATACGTTCTAACGACGCACATTGATCGCAACCATATCCATAATCATGTGATTTTTAACGACGTGAGCTTTGTGGATTTCAAGCACAGCCATGTCAATAAAAAATGGGAATGGCAAACCCGCCGTATCAGTGACCGGCTGTGTGCGGAACACGGGTTATCTGTCATACCGCAAAATGAGAACAAAGGCAAAAGCTATAAGGAATATTCCGCGGCCCGGCAGGGCACAAGCTGGAAGGCGCAGCTAAAAGCGGATATTGACAAGGCAATCTCACGGTCAGCAGACTTTGAGGATTTTCTTTTGCGTATGGAGATCGCCGATTATGAAATCAAACAGGGTAAGTATATTTCATTCCGCGCTAAAGGCAAGGAGCGCTTTACACGGGGAAAGACGTTAGGCCCGCACTATACAGAGGAAGCCATCAAAGACAGGATTGAACGCCGGACAAGGGCGCCAAGGAAAGAAAACCGCCGAATCAATCTTTTAATCGACATTCAGAACAATATCAAAGCACAGGAAAACAAGGGCTACGAGCATTGGGCGAAGCTATATAATTTGAAACAGGTAAGCCGGACGCTGAATTTCCTAACCGAGCATAACATCAGCACCTATGAGGAATTGGAACAGGCGGCAGGAAAAATCCACGCTGATTTTGCCGCTGTTTCAGAGCAAATCAAAGGGACGGAATCGCGCATGAGCGATACGGCGCTTTTGATGAAGCATACCGCTATTTATGACGAGTTAAAGCCTGTCTATTCTAAATACCGGAAAGCGAAAGACGAAGCCGCCTTTGCGGAACAGCACCGCCGCGAGCTTACACTGTTTGAAGCAGCGGCAAAGAAACTAAAAGGGAGACGCACACAGCCGCTTGATGAACTCCGGCAGACCGCCGACGGGCTGGCACAGCAGAAAAAAGAATTGTACGGCGAATATAAAAAGCTGAAACAGCAGGCCGCAGAAATGGACGTTATTAGGCGCAATGTGGAACTGTTTTTGAACTTATCCAAAGAGAACGAAAAGGACAGGGAACCGGAATTGTAGCGCAACTGTAGCCTTACAGGGCTGGGCGCGGCGCCGGATTTGTGATAAAATATAGGCAGCAAATAAAAATAAAGGAGGCTCTATACCATGAAGAAAATAAAAATAACGGCGTTCGCGTTGGCGGCCGCCCTATCGTCCACCCCTGTCCTTGCGGCGGAAATCCCGCAAGAGGCTGTCCCGGTATATCTGACCGTGGAAAGTGTTTGTATCACGGAAAATTTAATCAGCCCCATATTGGAAGAAGTGCAGAACGGTTTGGGCTTCGGCGAGGCATGGGGCAAGGCAAGCCGTGAAATCCATTCCGCAGTTTTGGCGGGCAATACAAACGGTTACGGGTATGCAGACCTGACAGCAATCGCAAGAAATGCAATTTTGCAATACCGGGATATGTACTTACGGCCGGAGTATTATACCGAACAAGAAACGGTTGTAAAGGGATTGATTTCCGACCTGATAACGGCAGTTGAAAACGGAAGTATGGACTATGCAGTAGCACGGCAAGAGGCATACACAAGGATTTATCAATCTGTAAACCCAAGCTATGCACCGAATACCGATATGGCAACAGACCTTATCTATTTGGATATTCCGGCGGTGGATTCCGCCATGTTTACCATTGCACGGAAATTATTGTTGGAGGCGGTACAATGACAAGGACGGATATTTTATTAACTTTTGCGAAAAAGAGCGTATTCCCGGTATTACTTGCAGTCATTCTTTACAACCTGTTCTTTCAGCTTTCCGTGCAGTATGGGACGGTGAATTATATCTACCTGCTTATGCTGTGCGGGATCCCCTTTGGCATACGGTTTATGTTCCTGCTTCCGATGTTCTTTGGCAATTTGGGGACGGGGATCGCAATGGGCTGTTTTAATGTTGCGGTAGGCGCACTGATCGGCGGCTTTGTCCTGATATGGAAATTGCTTGTTGCAGTATGGTATGTGCCCGTTACGGTGGTAAGGCTGATAAGGGCTTGATTTGCCAACAAGGAATGTGTATAATGAAAGACAGGAAGCATATACTGATAGTATCTTCCGCAAGCCGGTTATATTCTCTGCAGCTATTGACAAATGCAAAATGTTGTGGTACAATATAATCGAAGATTAGGTGCGAGGGTAGCACCTTCCAAAAAGAAGTCCCCACCAAAGATTAGGTGCGAGGGTAACACCTTTATAAAGAAGTCCCAACGGAAGATACGCCCTTGCGCTTCGGCGCAAGGGTTTTTTCTGTTCAAAAAGGAATGGCTATGAATAAGAAAAATAAAAAATATAAGCTGAATTATTTGTCTGCTGAATTTTACAAAAATTACAGCCCGGACAAGTACCCCGAAATTGAAAACAAGGAAAACCGTCCGTATATGGTTTTGCTGGTAAAGGTTGACGGCAATACATTCGCAATCCCGTTCAGAACCAATGTAAAACATCATAACTGCTATAAGTTTCAAAATTCAACAAGGCCTACTGACAGCGTAACAGGGCTTGACTACTCAAAAGCTGTTGTTGTAAATGACAGTATTTACATAGGAAACGCGGCGCGTATCAATGATGATGAATACACCGAATTAGATATGAACTATCATATCATTATAGAGCGTTTCACCACGTATGTACGCGGTTATATCAAATATGCAAATAAAACGCTAAATAAATATCAAGCCTTAAATTACCGTTTTACCACATTACAGTATTTTCATAAAGAGCTCGGAATTGCAAAATAAAAAAAGAACCGTGATACAGCCGCCGAAAGGCAGGTCGGTATCACGGTATTTTTGTGTCTGAAAATTGAGCATTTAGAACCCCGTTTTTAAGGGTTTTGGATTGTCAATGCCAAAGTAAAAATGTAGGAAAACGCCGAAGAAATTTTGCATGTTTT
>CBCTZG010000141.1:0-3717 GCA_965151315.1 uncultured Clostridia bacterium | reverse complement strand
CGGCACACGAGGCCGACAGAGCTGCACAGAGGGCGCAAGCGCAGATAG
The DNA here is from genome assembly GCA_965151315.1 of uncultured Clostridia bacterium. Taxonomy (GTDB): domain Bacteria; phylum Bacillota; class Clostridia; order UBA1381; family UBA1381; genus Avimonoglobus. Next base: position 3,669 of record CBCTZG010000141.1, on the reverse strand, counting down.
ACGACCTTTTACAGCAGGTGGAGCGGAAAACGGCTGAAATCGCCGACCAGCGCGCCCTCAACGCGAACCTTCTCAGAATTTCGCGGGAAAGAGCAAATGCGGATAGAGGGCTGCGACCGAAAAAGGTACATACCGGGTATGTTGTCGTGATGTCCTCCGAAAAAGAAATACGGTACAAAACCGGCAGGAATAAGCTGCTGACGGCAAAGGTATGGGAGACGGTACTTCAGAGTCCTTACTCGGTCGATTTTACAGAGAGCCAGGCAAGGCAGCTGATCGAGGAAGATCTTCTGGCCAGAAAAAATGGCTTGCTTGCGGACGTGGGCATTACGATGATTTGCAGCGGGAGCAGCTATGAGAATTTAATCGAAACGGAAAACTGGAAAGAAATCAAAGCAGCGCACAATACGCTATTCTCACGGCAGCTTCGGGCAAACTATAGAGTTGGCTATTGGGAATATATCATTCAGCACACAAAACCGCTTGGAATCGTCCCCGCAGATATGCGGGCTGGAACGAAAAATGGATAGCAAAATAGCCTGTCCGCAACCCTTGAAATCGCGTTTTGGACAGGCTATAATAACGGTCAAAAAATAGGGAAAAAGCTATTGATAATCTAAGCCCCCGTATAGGGGTCTAAGGCTAGAACAGGGGCTGGATTTTTGTTGCGAAAAAATAAAAAATTTCTCTTTTTAGGAAGCGAGCAGGGGTCAGCAGTTTGTAGCGATTTGCTGGGTGCTGGATCGGGGGGCGCAGCCCATCCGATAGCAGGGTAGGATTTGTCCACGGTCTTTTCCAAGGTCGTCCATCAGGATTCTCCACGCCTTTATGGTGTGGGGAATCCTGTGGGCGTACCGGCAGGCGTAAGCCTGTGGGAAAGGCGGTGGGCAAATCCGGATGGTTTGGAATCCCCGCCGCAGCGGACTTTTCTTTTTGCTTCTTTTTCTTTTACTGGGAGGACTTTGTGTATGACACAGAATTACACTGAAGGATATGAGTATTTGAGTTCTCAATTTCCGGAGGTCAGCGGCTATGATTTTTACAGAGAGATGTTCCCGAATAACGAGCGATCTGACGAGCAGCATATGGATTATTCTCATCCCAACGCAATTTATCTGTATCGGGAGCAAACGTCCGATGGTTTTAATCGAATGCGCCGAAGAATCATGTTCTCCGATCAGTGGGAAAATGATTACATGGAATTTATCGAACAAAATCCGCTGACGCTGTGCAGCGGACTGTCCTATCGCGGGAAATCCAATAAGCTGGAGCACGCGCAGCGGATGAACGCACTGATCTTCGATTTGGATGGTGTTGGTCTGAAAGAGTTGCGAAATTTATTTTTGCGATTTGGCGGCGATCCGACGCGGCTTCGCCGCTTGCCGATGCCGACGTATCTTGTTCTATCTGGAACTGGTCTGCACGTTTGCTATTTTTTCCGGGAGCCAATAGATCTATACCCGAATATTAAAATTCAGCTGAAAAGTCTAAAGTATGATCTTACGTTTCGGATGTGGGAATACAAGGCGACGTCGCAAAACAAAGAGATTCAGTATCAGTCCATCAACCAGAGCTTCCGCATGGTTGGCAGCATCAACGAAAAGCATGGCAATCAGATTGTGGCGTTTCGGACCGGCGAACCGGTGACGTTGGAATATTTGAACGCTTATGCCAGACCGGAAAATCGGGTGGATGTCAATAAGCCGTTTAGACCGTCGAAGATAACGAGAGCGGCAGCGCGGGAAGCGTATCCGGAGTGGTATGAGCGAGTTATTGTCAAGGGCGAAAAGTACCCGAAAAAATGGGACATTGCAGGAAAGGTACATGGCGACGATCCGTATGCACTTTACCATTGGTGGCTGCGGCAGATATTATCAATCCGGGGCGGACACCGGTATTTCTTTTTGATGTGTATGGCAATTTACGCCTATAAATGCGATGTTCCGAAGGCGCAGCTTCGGAAGGATATGCAGATTGCATTTGAGGATCTCCAGATGGTGCAACATGAGAATGCGTTGACTGAGGATGATATTAAGAGTGCGCTGGAGGCGTATGACCGGGAATATTACAACTTTACGATTTCCGATATAGAGGCGCTGACGGACGTTCATATAGAGCGGAACAGAAGAAACGGGCTAACGCAGGAAAAGCATCTCTATTTGGCGCGGAGGCGAAAAGAGGATATGAAAGCAATAGGGATACCAATGAAGGCTGCGGATGGTCGCCCAACGGCACAGATGAAAGTCTACGAATGGAGAAAGGCAAATCCGTCTGGTAAAAAAGCTGATTGCCATAAAGACACTGGGCTGGATCCAAAGACGATCCGAAAGTGGTGGGAAACAAAATAACGTATATACTTTGCGTAAAGTATATACGTTATATAAAATATTTACGATATATAGATTTATGACAAGGTTGCCTGATGATTGTCTCAGAAAATAACGCTACTTTTTCGATGTATCTGTGTCACCTGAGACAAAGCGGGATTCCGTTTTGCGGATGATCCGATGGAAGCTGTTTTGTTGTGCTGCCGTTAATTCTGGACAGTCTACATCTGCGGTCGATGGAGCGGCCGCGAGAGCCGTTAGCATTTCTATTTGTGGCGTTGTTAGCGGTGCAGCCAAGTCAATTTCTTTGCGTGTAATCATAAATGCAGATTCCCTCCTATTACATCCTCATGGAGCGCAATCCTTCTTCTTTGCACGGAAATAGTATAACAAGTACTGAGCCAAAAAGAAATAGCGGATTTATGTGATATAAAGTATATATATTATTTAATTTATATACTTTATATCAATTATTGATTGCTTTTGCGGGGCATATTTGCCCAAAAAATGGAAATGAGGCTGTGCGGCGTCTTCATAATAAGTGGCACAATGAAAAGGACAAGAAACAATGCAAGGAGTGAGACAATATGATTGACGAAACTGTAATTGACACGCGGAAGAAAGATAAGAACGTGGTAATCATCAGCGAGGAACGGTACGGTGAAATGGAGAAGGCTGAAAGAAACTCCGTGTATCTGCGGAAGCTGGATCGCGGCCTTACGCAGGTTCGTGCCGGGCATGGTGTCGTGAAGTCTATGGCCGAGGTGGAGGCAATGGAACGGAAATGTTGACAATGTAAATAAAATATAATACAATGAGAACGCTAAGAGCAGAAAGGAGCTGCGATAATGGCAAGCACAAATATCAATATCCGGATGGACAGCGACTTAAAAATGCAGTTTGAGGCATTTTGCGCAGATATGGGAATGACAATGACAGCCGCATTTAATATTTTTGCGAAGAAGGCGGTCCGTGAGTATCGCATTCCTTTTGAAATCGGCGGAGAAATACCGAACGCTGTAACAAGGAAAGCAATCGAGGATGCAGAGAATGGGATTGGAATGAGCAGGTCTTTTTCCTCCGTAAAAGACCTGATGGAGGATCTGAATGCTGACGATTAGGTATCAGACGGCCTTCAAGAAAGACTACAAGCAGATTGTTCGGAGAGGCTATGATGTGCGGCTGCTGGAGGAAGTAATCACTATTTTGGCTGAACAGAAGCCGCTGCCAGAAAGCTATCGGGATCATAACCTGTCCGGTGACTATATTGGATGCCGGGAGTGCCATATAACCCCAGACTGGCTCTTGATTTATGAGATCAAGAACGATGAGCTTGTTCTTT
>CBCTZG010000140.1:0-3816 GCA_965151315.1 uncultured Clostridia bacterium | reverse complement strand
GCGTAAACTCTATGCTTCCGCCCCAATAGTACGTGAATCCGACCTTGATAAGGCTGAGCAATTCCACAGAACCCCATACCTTTTCACTGCCGCCGCCCAGCTCCGCCGATGCCAGCTCCATGCCACCGACTATCGGTATCCACTTGGGCAGTCCTATGGCAACATTCAGCACAAGCTGTACGAAATCGGGAGTATCGCTGCCTGCCGCCGCCGTTATGGTCAGTCTGCCGGTCATGATATGCATGAAGTTTACGCCTGCCGACAAGTTCAGGCTGAAATTCGGATACCAGCCCAATCCGACCTCGCCGCCCTCGATAAACTTGGCGTCCTTGAGCATTTTCAGGCTCAAATCGTCAAAGGATATCTTTATCGAACGCAGTGAAAGCTCCAAATCGGCTTCGCCCGTCAATATCTTCGTGATGTCAAATTCGATATGTGCCAAAAGTGTCAGCGGAGGAACCCCGTCCTTACCGTAGATGGATTCATACAGCTTATCGAAGCCTCCTCCAAGACCCGTCAGCCAGAAAACGCCCACCTGGTCAATATTGATTCCCGGCTCAAATCCGCCGATGCTGAAATATATCTTGTCTGGTATAGGTGCCCCTGACGGCGATGATTTTACGACCAGGGACATATTCATCTCAAAGCTTATCGCCTTCACCTTTGCGTCCACGCCGACCTCATAGCCGCCGATAGTGTTGATCCGAAGCTCGCCCGATATTTCGTTGGGCAGGAATTTTACCAGCTGCGGCAGGGTTGCGTGCGCTTCCATATTAATCCCGATATACCCGGGGTCGCTGCCGCCGAAGAGCACATCGTGTATCGCAACGCCCGCCTCAAGCGCCACAGAACTTTCCTTATACTTGGTCGGCTCAATATCCGTTTCCGCCGTCTGTGTTACAAACGATCCGGAATCTTCGTCAAACGCAAGGCCAAACGAATATCCGTCCTCCTCGCCGTCATAGGTGAGCTCCGTGCCCTGCGTCGCCCATTGCGTCGAAGCGCTTTTGTTCCTGCGTGCTGCTGCCGCGCCGCCCGGGGTCATAAAGCTCAAATCAAGCGCGCCGCCGAAGGAGATGATGTCGGAGGTTGTGCCGTCACTGTTTTGTATCCGCCCGAGCACGCCGTATTTCATATCAATCAGAAACCCGCCGATGGTCGTGAGTGTGTCAAAGGCATTATCCCATTTCAGCTCGATAAAGTCCTTGTTCCCCGTAAGCGTACCGTTGGCGACCACCTCGCCGCGCTCGCTGTATTCGGGGATAATATACTCTGTACCGCTGTTTAGGCGGAATGCCGCCGTGCCGTTTCTGACAGTCGTATTCGCACCCACGGTCGTTATCTTGCCGTCCATGAGCACTTCAACACTGCCGTCAGCTTTTTCCTCTATCGTCAGATCATCGCCGCGGTAGTTGAGGATGTGGTTGATATTTATATCTTTATCCCTGCCGAACAATCTGTAATGGTTCTTGTTTTCGTTGTCCTGAAGGATATCGCCCCTAAACGCGAACAGCAGCTCATCGGAAGGGATGTTTGCATTTTCAAATGCCGCTTCGTCCTTATAGGGAACGACTTTGTATTTATCTGTGCCGTTTCTTTGCACCGTGACAACACCGTAGCAGGCGTTATAGTAGCGTATATCGCTCGACACCTGCACTACCATGTTATCTGACGTAAAGTCCGCCGGCACACCCTCAAGTGCAGGCTCTCCGGTGCCGCTTTTCCACAGGAAATGCAGCTGATATCTGCCCGGCTCCATATAATCCTCAAGCATGATGCTCACGCTTGTCGGGTCGTCGCCCTGCTCATAGACGAGATTTTCCGCCGGTATTTGATAGTTCACGCCGTTTTCGCCGTAGAGATAGATCCCCTCAAGCAGGTCGCTTCTAAAAAACGACATGCCGTTGCCGGTGACGGTAATGTAGCGGATATCCTGATTATAAATGATTTCCGGTGCAAGCCCCGTGAGCGTGACGGCAGGCAGGCTTGCATCCCGGCCCGGAAGGATGATGTGGTTCTCCGTCGTGCCAAGGCAGTATTCCTCTGCGTAGTAGCCGAGGTCGTTCACACTCTCGTCCATATCGAACACCTTAATCACGAAGGTGCCGAGCTGTGCGCGCTCCTTGGGCGTGAATTTGAAATCAAAATACGTCACCCTGTTTTCGCCGCTCTGAAAATCCGTCATGTCGGTATAGACCGGGTCGGTATTATTATATTCCACCCAATTCCCCGCATCTGTCTGCCGCTGTGTGTCAAACCCCAGCGCATAAGCTACCACTGCAAGGTTTTTGTAATCCTTGCCCGCATATTGAGGATTGGTGAGGGTTACGTTGATGCGCACCACATTCTCTTCTCCGTCAGAGCCTTGATACGCCGTGCGCGTGTCGTCCGTAAACTCCAACTTTGACGGCGCGGTTGTGTTGATGATTATCTGGTTATCCTTGTTTTTCAGGTTGGCGGTAACGCCGTAATAGGTTGAAAAGGATTTTTCCGACCCTGCGGCTATCGTACCCAGATCATAATAGAGAGCCGATGCGCTGTCCGCAGTTTTTTTATCGTTTAAGCCGTTGGTGAAATTGAGCGTTGGGTCGGGTTCATAGTCGAACACTGTGGCCGCGATATTCGACCAGTGCGCAAACGTCATTTTATACGGCTTCTGTTCCGTAAAAACGCTGTTCACGCCATAGCCCACAATGCTTGCCGCATATGGGTTATCCCTTACGAAATAGTCCGCCGGTATCTGGATGGTCGGGTCAAGCGACGCGTCCCAGGTCTGCTCAAACTCGAAATACTCATATCCCTGGCCGAGGTACTGCTTCGGCACTTCGTAATAGCCGTAGTCCTTGCCGCCCAGCTGCGTATCAATGAGCACACGGCTCTTTACGTCTATTGCGGCGGAGGCGTTGTTCCGCACCGTGTAGCTGATCATCACCGTGCCGAGTTGCTCGGACGCCTCGCTGTTTACCAGCGAGATGTTTTGCTCCACCTCGATGTCCCCGGCGCTCCAGGTGCTTTTGATATAGTTGCCGTTTACGTCCCGCTCGGTCGTGACCGCCGTGCTGTCCGTACCAAACAGGCCATAGCGCTCGCCGAACACATATTCATTATCGCCCGCCTGAAACGATGTGAACGAGGTGTCGAAATACTCGCCCCTGTGGGTGAGGAGCGCGTTGTCGTCGCTCTTTTTCAAGATGTCCCCGTCTATCGTTGAAATCACATAGCCGCCGTTTTCATTGTTTACAATGACCTTGATATATTGGTTTTCAATTTCCGTCGTCTGTGCTTCATCGGCGGAAACGATCCCCGACGGGAAAGCGGAAAGCATAAATGCTGCGGCCAGTACCGCAGATAGGATGCGGCTAAATATCCGTTTAAACATATTCATTGACACCTCCTGTCCTTAGTTTACATACACATAAAGCAGATGCATCCCTCTGCCGCTCTCCTGCGCGAGGATCGTGTAATATCCGCTCTGTGATGCGTCAAAGCCCTGCGCGGGTTCGAAGCTTTCAGCATATTTCATCTGCGCCGCCGTCTTGTAGCCCCGCGAATAATAATACTTCGCATCGGCGTTTGCGTCCCTGATGGTAATCCGTCCCTTTGAAGCCGTGAATACATCGTTTGCATAAACCGACACGCCGTTTATATTGAAGAGATACACATCCCTTACAACCAGAACCTTCACGTCCTTTTCGGCTGTGTTGCCGAGCCTGTCGGACGCTGTGACCTTTGCGTTATATGCGCCGATCCGATTAAGGTCAACGCTGTCAACGCCAGTGATAAAATGAAAGAAAACGCCGAGGAAAAAATGTAGGT
>CBCTZG010000139.1:0-4094 GCA_965151315.1 uncultured Clostridia bacterium | reverse complement strand
ATAGCCCGGCGGTGCCCGGCGGGCGGCCATGCGGCTGCGGGAAGCATGGCTGTCTGGAACGGTATTGCGCCGGCAGCGGGCTGGAGCAGACGGCGGAAGAAATTTTGGGTTCCGGCAGCCGGGCTGCGGATCTGTTTTCCGCGGCGGAAGCGGGGAACCAGCAGGCGCAGGAGGCAGTGCAGGCGGCTGTCCGCATGCTGGGGGACGCCCTGGTGTTTGTGATCAACCTGATGTCGCCGGACTGCATTTTATTCAGCGGCGGCCTGAGCGCCCAGGAAAAGCAGTATACAGGGCCAGCTGCGGAATACGCGCTGGAGCATTGCTACAATGCCGGCCGGCTGCCGGTTTTAAAAACTGCGGAGCTAGGAGAGAACGCCCCCCTGTATGGGGCGGCGTATCTGCCTGTGGTACCCCGGCGGAGAAAGCCCATATTGTCGGCATCGATTATGTGCGCCGATATTCTGGACATAGGGGCGGCCTTACAGGAAATCCAGGCGGCGGGGATTGAGTATCTGCACTGCGATATCATGGATAATCATTTTGTACCCAACCTCATGCTGTCTATGGAGCTTTTGAATAAGCTGCGGCGGGGCACAAGCCTGCCCTTTGATTTTCATATTATGGCCGAAAATCCGGAAAGCATTATTGAAAAGCTGGATATCCGGCCTGGGGACATAATTGCGGTACATTATGAAAGTACGCCCCATTTGCAGCGGGCTGTGGAGTTGATCCATGCAAAGGGCGCCCGGGCGGCGGCGGCGGTCAACCCGGCCACGCCGGTAGAGGTGTTATCGGAAATCCTGCCCCAGCTGGATATGATTTTAATTATGACCGTGAACCCAGGGTTCGCCGGGCAGAAGCTTGTGCCGGGGAGTATAGGCAAGATCCAGCGCGCGAAGACCATGCTGCTGGAGCGGGGCCTGCCGGCAGTGCTGATCGGGGCGGACGGGAACTGCAGCTTTGAAAACGGGCCTAAAATGTACGCGGCCGGGGCGGACCTGCTGGTGGTGGGTACGTCCAGCGTATTTGGGCAGGATATTTGTATAGAAGCGGGTACAAAAAAGATGTACGCGGCATGCGTGGAAAGGAGATAAACATGCAAAATTTAAAGGTAGGACTGCAGCTGTATTCCATCCGGGACAAGATGGAAGAAAATATGGAGGAAGCCTTACAGGCTGTCAAGGCCATGGGGTATGATTATGTAGAATTCGCCGGTTATTTCGGCAAAAGCGCCCAGGAGGTCCGGGCCCTTTTGGATCAATACGGCTTGACATGCATTTCCGTGCATCAGGGCTATGGTGTATTCCTGGAGGATCCAGCGGAGAATATCGCCTATTTAAAAACCATTGGCGCAAAATATTGCGCGATCCCCTGGATGGACAAAGAGAAGCATAAGGGCTATCCGGGCTTCGAGCAAGCTGTGCGGGAAATTTTGCAGGTGGCGGCGCTTTTGCAGGAAAACGGCATCCAGATGCTTTATCATAACCATGATTTTGAATTTGAGAAATTCCAGGATAAATATTTATTAGACTGGCTTTATGAAACGATTCCTGCCGCGCTGCTCCAGCCGGAAATCGACACCTGCTGGGTGAAGTACGCGGGCTGCGACCCTTGCGCCTATTTGGAGCAGTATGCCGGTAGGATCGACGTTGTACACTTAAAGGACTTTACCGCCAAGCGGCTTTCCCAGGGGCCGGTGTACGCACTGATTGACGATTCCGGCAAGGAAACCAAAACGGACAGCAAGGAAGAAAACGGCTTCCGGTTCCAGCCTGTGGGCAGCGGTCTCCAGGACTGGGAAGCGGTCCTGGCGGCGTCTGCCCGGGCTGGGGCAGAGTATGTCATTGTAGAGCAGGATCAGTGGTATGATCAGGATAGCCTGGCGTGTGCGAAGAAAAGCCGGGATTACCTAAAGGGGCTTGGGGTATGAAGCTGAGTGTGTGCGCGGAGATGGTATTTGGGGAACTGGCGTTTTTCGGCCGGCTCCGGGAGATCAAGGCCTGCGGGCTGGATTGCATTGAGTTCTGGCGCTGGTCGGATAAGGACTTAGAAGCGCTCCGCGGTCAGCTTACGGCGTTGGAAATGACGGTAAGCGCTTTCTGCGTGGACAGCAGCGATCCGGAAATATCCGCCTATATCAACAAATATGCGTTGAACGGGGATAACGCCCAGGCATTGCTGGCTGCAGCCCAGGAAAGTATCCAGACGGCAAAATATCTGGGGGCGGAAAGCCTGATCATTACCATAGGCGACCGGCTGCCGGGGATCCCGGAGGCTCGGCAGATAAGGACGGCGGAAGAAAACCTGTCAACGCTGGCCCCGGTGTTTGCCCAAAACGGCGTTACGCTGCTGGTGGAGCCCATTAACCGGCAGGAACGGCCGGCGTATCTGCTTCCCAATGCCCGGGAGGCGGCCCGGCTGGTCCATGCGGCGGCATCGCCTGCTGTGAAGCTTTTATATGATATTTATCACCAGAGCATGGAGCAGGACTTTGCGCTTCCCCATCTGCTGGAGATATTGCCCTTGGTGGGCCATATCCATGTGGCAGACTGCCCGGGCCGGGGAGAACCGGGGACAGGCGGGGTGGATTATCGGGCAGTTTTCCGGGGGCTTAGGGAACAGGGCTATACCGGTCTGGTGGGGCTGGAATTCCTGCCCCAATCGCCGGCGGCGGCAGCGCTTCGGAATGTCCAGGCGCTTTGCGGGAGCTGTCCTGACCGGTGAAAACAGAAAACGGGGATAGACAGCCTATGGAGGCGGAGAAAGAGATGTTTGCCAATGCGGATATAATACGGATCGCAATGCGGCAGTCCGCGTTGGATTTGAACTGTAAGGAATCTGATTTTTTGCAGGCAGAAAATGTGATTGTCCAGGCAAAGGTGAGCGCCCAGGCCAGAAAATATTATCAGGAGCCTATAGCCTGCAATCTGGTAACCTATGGGAACAATATTGTAGCTGCGGTAAAAGACGAGCACCGGGCGACTGTCCAGGAATATATCGGGAAATTTACATTTTACCATTGCTTTGAAACCCCAAACATGCACTGGGGGTTTGTCCCGGCATGGGCGGAGATGACAGTTAAGCCGCAGAATGTCGTGGAAGCAATGAACAAGTAACGTATATATTATAAAACCCCATCCGCAAAATGGTCTGCGGATGGGGTTTTTGTATGTGCGGGCGGGCCTGACAGTATTTTCATTCATTGGAAGGTTCTCCCCCCCCCCCCGATTATGGGCGTCGGTGCGGTATTCCTTGGGGGTCATGCCCGTGTGCTTTTTAAAGACGGTAAAAAAGCTCCGCTCATTATAGCCGATATGCTCGGCAATTTTCTTCACCGGCCAGGCGGTATTTGCCAGCAGCTCTTTGGAACGGTCAATTTTCGCCTGGGTCAAAAATTTCACAAAATTCTGCTGGGTCTCCTGTTTAAAGAGCATGGACAGATACTGGGGGGTCATACCATAGTGCTCGGAGACAGAGGACAGAGAAATATCGTTTTCAATGTTTTCAACAATATATGCCTGGATGCTGGCGATCAGCTCGTTATTTTTCGAGGTGGTTTTGATGTTCAGGCCGGCGATGATATTATTGGCATAGTCGAGAAAATAGCGGTAATAATCCTCTAGGTTAAAGGCGGAGGATATGGAGGTTTCATATACATTACGGAATAACAGTTCTTCGTTGGAAAAACCATAGGAAATGGGGATATTCCGTAAGCGGATATTCAACAGAGAGAAATATGCCAGGACAATATCCGGATGGGGCCGGTTTTCTTTTATATAGCGGATAATATCAGACAGCGCCTGGCTGGCCTTTGTATAGCTTTGGCTGCTGATGGCGGAAAAGAACGCGGCTTCATAGTCTGCCACGTCGATCCGGTCAGAAAAGGCGTAATCCGCTGTGTTGAAAAGGATATAATCGTCGGCGTACAGCCGGTATTTGATCAGCTCGAAATTGCCGGTAAAGGCATTATGGAGTTCCTGTGGGTCGTGAACAGCAGCGCTGACAGCCACAACCGGCCGGCATCCATCCAGCTTTGCAAGCTCGTATATAATATAGTCAGTCTATGAAAGATAAGAGAACCGCATTTTTGCTTG
>CBCTZG010000138.1:0-4159 GCA_965151315.1 uncultured Clostridia bacterium | reverse complement strand
TAATAGCCCCTTATAGGGGCTGTGCAAACCACCAGTTTACTGGTGGTTATGATTTGCTCGGAATGCGGCGGCAGCCTCGCAGAAGTAACCGCAAAGAAAAAAGGACAGAAGAAATCTGTGCGCCGGGAAAAACCGAAGAAAGAGAAAAGGACGAAAACAAAACAGCCGCCGGTGGAGGAAATACAAGAGGAACCGGATGACAGCGATTACGATGGGTATTATGACGACATTGTCCCGGCGGATATAGGGAGCACGGCCAAACAGGGGCTTGAAAAGGACGTGATCAAAAAGATCATCCTGCTTGCCGCTGGCGTTGCGGTGGTTATCGGGTTATGTGTCGTGCTGTTGTATTTTATATAAACCGGGTTGTAAAACGCCGGCCTTTACCGTGTAATTTAAGCAGAAAGGGGTTTTTAGAATGGTTTATTTATCAAAAGGCACAGTTTGTAATAAATCCTCTGAACGGGAACTTCATATTTCACACGGGAGGCAGGAGTTTACCCTGACCGGACAGCAGGCGGAAGTTTGGCGAAACGGACGGTTTGCGTTGGGATACCCCAAAACGGAATGCGAAGAAAATATAACAATACAGCTGGCGGAAATGGGCCTGTCGGAATATGAACCGGAGGAAACGCCGATTTGTATATACCGTGTTTTAACAAGATGTATTTTTTGTGCGTCCGGATCCGGCGGCGTCCGCTTCCCGCTTTTCGGCGCGGAACGTGAACTCATGCGCTGGATAAAGAACGCCGGGCTGCGGCTGAGCACGGCAGAGCTTATCTTTCTGGCAGAGAACCGTATCAGACCGACGGCGGATATGCTGTATGAAAAGAACAGGCAGTCCCTCACCGAGCGCATCTATACTTCCGGCACCATATACGACAGTATTTTGGAGTGCCGCATGGAGCATGCGTCATGCCGCGACCGGATCGTAAACCTGCTGCTCGGTCTGGTAAAGAAAAAATATTTAGTTGCAGTGTGAGGTGATATAAGCGTTGAGCAATCAATTTAAAGATGTTCCGGCAGCGCTGCAAAAGCAGGTCATACTACGGCTGGGTCTGGGTATACTGGCTTTGCTTTTGTCTGTAATCGTATCTGTTTACTACCGCAGCCTGTATTTCAGTCTGCCGTGTTTCCTTCTGTCCGCCGTGCTGTTTGCGTATGGCGGGATCCTGTTTTATAATTGTATCAAGAAACGGTATCTTGTTCTGCAAGGGGTCTGTGTAGACGTTCTTACAACGCGCGTCCGGCGCAGGATCAAATCTGTAACGCTGATGATAGACGAAAAAAATCTGAAGCTGCCGGTACAAAAACGAGTACAAGCGGTCAAAGAAGGAGATACTGTTACTGTGTATTTATCGGAAAAAGCGCCGGTGTATGAAGACGGCGGAAGCTATGTTGTTTATAGCTGTTATGCATTAGAAGTGCGGAAGGAGTATGATCATGAACAAAGAAAAAGAAAAATTGTACAGGATCCTTGATGAGATCAGGGAACTGATAATAAACAATGAAAAATCGGACGGAACCTTCCGGTTTGACACCGTAAGAATCTTGACAGCGCTTGATTTTGTAAAAACGGAAATTTTGAAAAGTATTTCACGATAAGTTTTAAGAATGGATTGACGGCTTTCAATAAATATGCTATAATAAATATATAAGTTTCAAGGTTTTCCGATAGGGATCCATAGTAGCATAGTTTACAAAGTGTCAATTAACGCATTTTGCGTTGGTTGGCACTTTTTTTGTTTTCATCGGTTTCTATCTGCGAAAGCAGGTTGAAATAAATATATTTTTTATAGCAGGCAATCCCTGCGAGAAAGGAGTTTTTCTTATGTTAAAAATATTTGCAACAGACGTCGTGATCTCCAAGGGGTTCGACGGCGCACCGGCTCTGAAGTTTTCGGAAACGGGCGAATCGGTGCGGTTTCGGTTCGGCAAAAAGGTGTATGACACACACGCTGAAAACAATACCCGCTGGGTGAACATGACCGTTAAAGCATTCGGCCCCGTATGCGAGCGTATCAAGAAGATGAAGCTCAAAGAAGGGTCGTTTGTCAACCTGACCGGCAGGTTGGACGAGGATTCCTGGGTAGACCAAAATACAAACGAAACAAAGAGTATGATGGTCATTATCCTGGACGAGATTGAGTATGCCGGTGGCGGCGGAAAGCCGAAAGACAGCCAGCAGGCATCTTCCGGACAGGAACAGGCCCAAAGCGGTGCTGCGCCGGGTTCTGCACAGCAGACAGGCGGACAGCAGATGCCCGAAAATTTTACGGGGTTTGAACCGTTCGGCGGCTCATCGTTCTTTGATGAGAACTGACCGGGCAAAAACGAATCAGGCGTTACATAAGGCGCACATGGATTACGGCTACGTGATTTATGTGCGCCTTTTTGCGTCCAAAGGAGGGAATTTTATGGTGAACGAATCGTTCTCTGTTCTTTCCGAGCATGAAAGGAGCAGTAAACTCCGGACGGTTCTCAAAAACAGGAGTGAAGGCCGCATAAGCGAGTCGGAAATACGTGCCGTTATGGATGTGGTCTCTTTAAAAAAGCAGTATGCGATCCGTATCTATATAGAACCGGACGAATTCCGAAAAAACCTTGTCCTTGCAGATCCGAGCCGGAGCAAAACAGTCTTTGGCAGTGCGATTGCCGGCGTACCCGGACTCTCTGAACGCTTTTTTTCCGGGACGCATGCAGCCGCATACATTACAAAGAACAATGTGGATATTATCCATATCTACATCCCGCAGCAACGTATGGGAAAAGGAGAAGACTGAGCGATGGAAAAGGACAAAAAAGGGATCGTTATCAAAACGCTTGCTGTTTTGGCGCTGCTTTTCGTATTTGCGATCCTGTGCGGGATATGGGCTCTTTTGCTTGTGGTACTGTTTGGGATATGCTTTGCCGCCGTATGGCTGCACGATGTATTTACCAAACGGAAAGAACCCGAGCACACAGCCCCGATATCGGTAAAGGCGGCAGCGCTGCCTACGGAACGGGATGTAAAAAAGCTCGCCTACAGCATTATACTCAGACGTATTACCGAACTGGTAACAGCCGAATATCCCGATGCACGCTGGGTCTGGGAAGCGCCCAATGCCAAACAGCTGATCGAATGCGGAGAGGGTTTATTTATCCTGCTCAACAGAGCCGGAGGCTACCGGAGAGCAAAGGTAAATATCCGCAACCTGCAGGTGCTTGGTGTGGAGTTCCGGGATACGCAGACGCAGGATACGACCGGGTCTGAGGAAATGACGGACGATGCGCAGCCAGGCGCTGAAGAGCAGGACGAAAATTACGAGCTGCTTGCTTTTGAATGGGTAGACGCTCACATCATCGAATTGAATGAGCGCTGCAACGAAGCAATCGGCAACGGCATCACAGAATTGCTGCTTCAATCTGACGAGCTGCCGGTTCCCGACAGCTGGCCGGATATCTGCCGCGAATTGGAACGGGCAGATATAAAAGAAGCGGCGGCAGTCCCGGAAGGGATAAAAATCAATTTATTGCAGTGAACTGCAGAAAGGGAATGAATTATGAGTACATACATGAAAAATCTTTTTAATTACAGCCGCAGTCTGCCGGAACCATTTGACACCCTGGCAAACAAGAAAGTAAAGGTATCGTCCAAATACGGCGACGGTACCGAGGCTACGCTTTGTACAACGGTAATAAAAGCGGTACAGGCGGTATGCTGCTGTATGAACGGTTCAAAAGAAGGCGCGGTTGGTGTAATCGATCACAGGACGGTTGCCGAATACAAATCAGCTATGGGACCGGACGCTTATCACCTGGTCGTATATGACAGCAACTCCGGTTCGGTAATGGCGAGCGTTTATGACAAGAATACTGAGGTACTCGAAACGTATACGCTCAACAACTCCGAACGTGACGGAGCTGCGGTGATGATGGCGATCATCCCGGTATTGCTTCAAGACCAGGAGTTTAAAGACTACTTTGACGAATACTATGACCAGTTTATCAACGGCCATCCCGATATGGGTGTCACAACAATGAGTATGGCGTATCTGTGCGATAACGCATATCGCCGTATCAAAGACGACTCATGTGCTGCGCATGTTAAAGTAGAGCTGGACCGTTCCGGGAACCTGATGCGCGTTTCACAGGCGCAGATCGATTCCGGAAGCTTTAT
>CBCTZG010000137.1:0-4318 GCA_965151315.1 uncultured Clostridia bacterium | reverse complement strand
ATCTTCCCCCAGTAGAACTGGGGGTTTATTCCCACGCCTAAAGGCACCAAAGAAACGGCGCCGTTTAAAATCTCGGCGCCGCAGTATGGACAATATTTCATTTTTATTCATCCTTCCTTAAAGGCTCAGCCCCAAATCGGGACGTATTACAAGCCTATTTTCAGATGTTATTATTATATCAGACTTTTATTTCTTTGTCATCGGCATTTCCCTGCCTTTTTTGCGCCATTTTATTGCCGCAGAATCAGGGCAACATTTCGCGTTTTCATTGACTTTGTACTCTTATAGTAGTATAATGTAGATATGATATTTTATAAATCAAAGGGGACGAAGCCATGGGGGAAATATTCCTGTATCACGGTTCTGCCGGGATCATAAAGGCCCCGGTTTATGGAAAAGGGAATGGTTTTAATGATTATGGCTGCGGGTTTTACTGCACCGGGGATAAAGAACTTGCAAAGGAATGGGCATGTACCGGAGGTACGGCAGCGTTTGTAAACATATATGAGTTAAATACGGAGGGCCTGCGCATACTGGATCTTGCATCAGGTTACACGCTGCTATACCATATTGCGCTTTTGGCGGAATACAGACGATTCCGTATCTCAGCGTCCAGTATACAGTCTGCCGTCACACGGATTAAGGAGCATTTCAGGATCGAGCTTGCCGGATATGATGCAGTGGCGGGCTTTCGCGCTGACGATTCCTATTTCTCGTTTGTAAGGGCCTTCTTAAGCAACAAGGCATCCTTCAAGCAATTGAAATGTTCCATACTGTCGGACTCGTGCAAACAATTCGTACTAAAGAGCAAAAAAGCACTTGAATCGCTTCGGTTCGTTTCATATGAACCCGTCCCTATGGAGGAATACTATGCGAAACGGAAGTCCCGGGATGAAGCTGCAAGGGCAGCGTTTCAAGCCGGATCTGAAAAGCATGAGCGTAATGGGCTGTACATACAGGACCTGATCCGTGAGGAGGTGCGTCCCGATGACCCGCGCATACAATGAGCTGTACTTAAAAGACGCTATGGATAACCTCGGCGAAATGTTCGACTACGCGCAAAAATCCTGCAATACAAAACCGGAGCTGATTTGGGATCTGTTTATTGCAAGCGGATACGCCGACCGGTTTGCATCCGGCATACCGGCTGTGGTATCCGGCAAAAGCGGCACAGAGCTTGCCATGGAGATACTCGGCGAGTATGATGCGTTTCGGGATTTTCCGGAGCCGCGCAAAAACGGAAGGCTGTCCAAGGCCTATTGGTGCGGAAGTATGCTTGCCTATTATCAATGGCGCACAGTACGCAGTTTCCGGGACATACGGGAGCAAATCGCATACAGCGATATAGAGGATCTGTATCCCAAACTGCACAACGAACTGCCGGAACGGGCTGCGGAGGCGATAGACCGGCTGATACAAAGACAAAATAAGCCTGCAAGGCTACACACCCTGCGTCTGGCAAGCGGGTATACGCAGAGCGGGCTTGCCGAACAGTCAGGCCTTAATATTAAAACATTGCAGTCGTATGAAATCCGCGGCAAAAATATCAACCGCGCCGCCGCGGAAAGCCTGATGATGCTTGCAAGGACGCTTGGCTGCCGCATAGAGGATCTGATGGAATATGGGTATGACGTGCGGGAATGAAAATACACGATTGTTTGTAAGAAAGGCAATGTAAAGATGATTGAAAGGTATTATGCGCATAAAAAGATAAAATATTACGAGATTGCGAATAACCTGCAGCCTCTTGTTTTGATCCATGCTCAGGGCGTGGACGGGAAAAGTTATGCGAATGTTGCAAAGCGGTTATCAAAAAAGTTTCATGTTTATTCGCTTGATTGCTACGGTCACGGCGGCAGCGGACATGACCCTGCGGATTACAATATTAAAAGTATAAGCGAAGCTGTTATTGATTTTATCGAGCGGGTTATACAAAGCAAGGTATGGCTGGTTGGACATTCTTCAGGCGGCTTGATTGCTGCATTTATAGCTGCCGAGACAGACCTTTGCGATAAACTGATACTGGAAGACCCGCCGTTCTTTTCGTCGCAGGGCGAAAGCAGGAAAAAGACGTTTAATTATGTGGATCTATCAACAATATGCCACAATTATAATATGCAGAGCGAGCAAACAGATTTTGTCCTTTATTATTTCGCCAACCAATATGCGTGGAATTTTTTCCCCGAAAAATCACGGGACAAAGTCAGAGCTAAGCTCGTAAAAATGGCTGCTGCATACAGAAAAAAGCATCCTGACAAGGATTTAAAGGTATTGTTTTGGCCTAAAGCCGCTTTGGCAGGGTTTCAGGGTATGAACAATTACGATCCACTGTTTGGGGAAATGTTTTACAATGATAGTTTTCATTGCGGGATTTTACATGAGGATATATTAAGAAAAGTTCACTGTGATACGATTTTTATGAAAGCAAAAACCAACATAGACATTGACGGACTTTTAATGGCCGCATTAAGCGATGATGATGTCAAGCGTGTTTCCGAGGTTATTGCCAATTGTGAAATAGTACGGTTTGACTGCGGTCACGGTATCCACATTGAACGGCCGAAAGAGTTTATACGATGTTTAATGGATTTGAAATAAATACAGAATCGATTTACTGTACGAGTTCTGATTTGTTTGAAAAAACAAATTGAAACTAATATAAGAAATATGGGATTGGAGGTGCTTTTTATGAAGCGTGGCCTTGATGCTGCTCCATGCGAGGCTTGACAGGATAGGCTTGTATGGAGTGAAACGTTCTATCCCAATTGCCTTGCATTTTATCAAATAAACAAAAATGTAAAGGAGAATTGAGATGAATTATAAAACAATTGATTTAAACACATGGGACAGAGGTAAACTTTTCACATTCTATATTGAAAAGATGCGCATTGTGATGAGTTTGACAGTGGACATGGATGTAACCCCGTTAGTAGGGTTCGCAAAGAAAAACGGGTTGAAATTTTATCCGGCAATGATCTGGGTCGTATCAAAAGTTGTGAATGCACATGATGAATTCAAATACGGTTGGAATGCAGACGGAAATCTCATCAAGTGGGATGTTGTATCTCCGAGTTATGCGCACTTTCATAAAGAGGATGAAAATTTCACGAAAACAGTAACAGAGTTTTCAGACGACCTGTTGGAATTTCATGCCCGCTTTCTGAGCGACCGTGAAAAGTATAAGGACGTTCGGGCTATTGCGGAAAACCAGCCACCGAATTTCTTTGATGTAACCTGCCTGCCATGGGTCAGATACAAGCATTTCGACGTCCATGTGTTTGATGAAGGAAAATTCCTTGCCCCTGTGGTAACCTGGGGCAAGTATGAACCGGAGTGTGGAAAGCTTATGATGCCTCTTACCATGAATATTCATCATGCAGCTGCGGATGGTTTTCATTTATCAAGATTTTTTAACGAGGTACAGGAGCTGATCGATGCTTTGGAATAGATAATTGAGAGGTGACAGAGGTGAAACGTTGTATTGCAGCAACCGATATAGTTAAATAGTAAAATACAATCGGAGGTTTTTATAATGACTATATCGGAGAAAAAAATATATCCGCGTACAGGTGATACGCAGACGGTTTATTTAAAAAATGTGATTACGGATCCGGCTATTGAGGTCGGAGAATATACGATGTATAACGATTTTGTGAACGATCCGAAAGATTTTCAGAGCAATAACGTATTGTACCACTATCCCATCAACGGCGACAGGCTGATTATCGGAAAATTCTGCTCGATTGCATGTGGAGCAAAATTTATTTTCACAAGCGCCAACCATAAGCTTGGCTCGCTGTCCACCTATCCTTTTCCGCTGTTCTTTGAAGAGTGGGATCTGGACAAGGCCAATGTAACGGACTCATGGGATAATAAGGGCGATATTGTGATCGGCAATGATACGTGGATCGGATATGAAGCTGTTGTTATGCAGGGTGTAACAATCGGCGATGGGGCTATCGTCGGCGCTCGAGCAGTAGTGACCAAGGATGTTCCGCCATATACGATAGTCGGCGGCGTACCGGCGAAACCAATTAGAAAAAGATTTTCTGACGAGGTAATTGCACAGCTGATTGAAATCAAGTGGTGGGATTGGCCTAACGAAAAAATCAAAGAAAATATTTTCGCGATCCAAAGCGGGAATATCCATGAATTGAAATAAGCTGCCGGTATGCATTACAGGGGATTCGTATCCCCTGTAATGCATAGCCGGTTGCCATGCACAAAGGAGGTGCTGTTATGAAGATAGAGATAGGCAAAGAATTCCCGGAGTATTTTAAACCTTCCTATCCGGAGGAATTTGAACTGTTTTCACATT
>CBCTZG010000136.1:0-4400 GCA_965151315.1 uncultured Clostridia bacterium | reverse complement strand
CAGTCTGGGAAACTTCACTTTCATCAGGCTGCACTGCTTCTTCAAGGGTTGTGTTCTTTTTTGTTGGCATATAGTCTCCTCCTTTGATTGGTTTTGCTAATAAAAAAGCCTGCCGAAAAATGATTTCTCAGCAGGTTAAAAAAATATATAAAAAGCACCTCATACAAGAGATGCTTGAATTGGATATTTAATTTTCTGTTTTGAATTTTTTAATGCGGCGCTCCGCTTCTTTGTATACGGCATCATCGTCCCGTATGGATATGACAATGACCTTCATTACATTGTTTGCTCTTACCAGGCTGTACACCACCCGGTATCCGATACTTTTGAGTTTGATTTTATAATAACCGGAAAGACGTGATGATGCATGATTGCCAAGCGGCTTCCCGATACCGTCAGGCGGGGGAAGCGGGCGCTCGGCCGTTTTATCGATCGCTTTTAAGATCAGTTTCCTGTCATACGCATCAAGCCGTTTTAAGTCGCGCAGCGCCTCATTGATGTATTCAACTGTCCATTTCATACCGTTCTCCATTCCGCTGCCCGCTGCAGCTTGTATTTCGGCAGTAAAAAAAGCAAGCAGATTGCCCTTTTGAGCGACGCAGACGTACTTTGTGTACTTCAAGCCGTGAAAAAGGGTGAGATGCGCCGCTTATTTTTCTGCCGGAGGCTCCTTATTCGATTTCGACATCGATATCGTCGAGCTCCTCCTGTGTAATACCAAGCTCTTTCATGACAGACTCACGCGAAAGATTCTTACTGTCGTCGTTTGCTGCCATACGTTTTTCCGCCTCAGTATAGAGGATTGAGTCCGACAGCATCTCCATCAGAGATTCGTACTGCGCAGGTGAAATCAACACACATGCAGGCTGGTTGTTCTTTACAACGATTTTTGCACCGGACGTTTCAACCTCGTCAAAAATCTTGCTCGCTTCGCCCTTGTTAAACCGGGAAATAGGAACCATGGAGTTCATGATATTCATAATAGGTACTTGTGCCATTTTCAAAGCCTCCTTTTTATTATCATATCCGCTTACACTAATATTATACTGCCGCCTTATAAAAATGTCAATATATTATTGATAAATTTATCTATAAATTTATTGTTAAAAATCATCTGGCGGCTGTGCTGAGCTGTAGAGCGGTTTTCTTTTGGGAGGTCTTTCAAGCTCTTCATGATGCATATCAATGTCTGGCAACGTATCTGCTGCGGTTACTGCCTCAGTCTGGTACACGTTTGTTTTATCGGGCGTATAGTCCATGATCGAAACGCGTTTTATTTGTTTTGCTGCCGGATGCTTTGTATAATCCAGCTTTTTTAATTTGAGTATGTTGCAGCCGCGGATAATACACAGCATCTCCTCGTTTGGAAGGCGCAGCACTTCGTCCGGGGTCAATAGCTTCCTTCGTCCATGTCCCTCAGTCTGGCGGTATTGCGGTATCACCTGCGCCACCGCCATGGTCTGCCGCACCGTCATGGTCGAGTTTATCTGGATACTCATATCACCGCTGCGTTCCGAAAAATATTTTGCCGTAACATCGTCGGTACAGCCCAGCATAAGCTGGATATCTGCGTTGCCGATGATCTCCGCCCAGAGGTTGTTTGGATACCGGTTCTGAAGCTGGCCCAGGCTCTGGACTGCTATCATGACCCTGATGTCCCTTGAGCGGATAACGCTTAGCGACCGTGCAAAATCGGATCCGTCCGCAGCGCCGCCGATACGGCCTACGTTGTTGAACTCGTCAAGTATGAGGTTGACGGGCACGTCGCAGCGGCCGTTCGGCCTTGAGTCGGCATACCGGGTCAGTTTGATGAACAGGAACGAGAAGAAGAGCGACGATAAGAATGCCATTGTCGCGTCCTGATCGCTCAGTATAATATAATACGCGCATTTGTGTCTGCCCGGCGCCGTCAGGTCTATGTCAGACCGGCTTGTAATCTCTTTGACCGCACGGTTCTGCAGCACCTGCAGCCTGGTGCCGAGACCGAGTATGATACCGGAGCGCACGGTGTCGCTTGACTGGGCAAATAAATTATAGGGGGCTCTTGCCGGATGGTCAAGCGGAAGCTTTTCAAACAACGCCGTCAGCTGCCGTTCGGTATGCTGCGTAAGAAGCTGATAGACTGCCGGCAGATGCTTTTCACCGGGGCTGCGCGTTCTGTCGCTGTCTATGTATAAGACAAGAGCTTTTAATAAATTGCCCTCGCCGTTGTCCCAGAAGTGGTCGGTCTTGCCTGAACTGGTGTTGCCGATAATAACATTTGTCAGCATCTGTGCCATCAGTGTGTCGCCGTTTAAGTCCGACATACAGTTCCACGAATCCCCGTGTTCGGGGTTGACCAGGTTAAATACCTTAACGTCATACCCGTTTTTCCTATACAGCTCAGCTGTGTCGGCATAGAGCTCGGCCTTGGGATCCGTAATCACCACAGACTCATTCCGTTTCAGTGCCTGGAACAATGAATTCCGGATGATGGCACGGGACTTCATTGTCCCGGATGCGCCGAATACCGCAATATGCCGGTTGAGTCTGGTGTCTTTGGGCATACAGACCGCGCTTCCGTCATACTCACCGAGGATGACGCCTTCCGCCTTAGCCGGCGTGGTTACCTCCAGGAGATTTTTCATTTCTTTCTCGGTCATCCATGACGCCGTGCCGTATGCGCCTGATTTGCTCTTCGTAAAGCCGCGCGGGTCGTGTTCCTTGCCGCCGAACTTGTCGTTCAGTTTGATATAGGCAAAGAGCGCCCCACCCGCAATCAGGATAAATAAAATACCTTTGACGCCGTCCGGTGTGAATGCCAGCGGGATGCATGCAAACGGGCTCCAGTCTAACGAAACAATGGATACGCCGCTTTCCATCCCGTCTGCAGCTGTCCATGCCGAATAGTTTGTCATGAACTGGGACAGCACGCCTCCCATATATAAAAGGCTTACGCATCCGAGTATGGCAGCAGTGACAATCACCGCGATCCTCTTTTTATCCTTCAATATCAGCGCCCCTTTCGTGACAGAGTTCGGTTTCCACTAAGCCGATGTCAATTGTTTTAATCGCTGCAAGCCCGCATAAATACTCCCTGACAAACCCGGTCTGGAACGGGAAGCAGACAAGCTCGGCTTTGAGGCCCGGCTGCGCTGCGAGCGCTTCCCTGAACCGGATCAGTCTGGCGATGTCGCCGTCTAAGTGCGAAAGTATATAAATACCGTTGATATAGGCGTCGTATTCAAACGAGCCTTGATAATCAGACCGGGTCCCGGGGTCAAATAGCAGCTCAAGAAGTTTCCTGTTCCGGTCTGGGAGCATGAGGAGCCGCAGCAGCCGGATCCCGTCATTGTTCATGGGGACAAAATAAATGTGGCGGTAAATGGAGTCAAACCGGAACTCCGGCCGCCTGCTTTTATCCGATTCCATCAGTGTATCGAGCGCCGCGCTGTCAGACTCGCCAAAAAGAACAGCGGAATCAACCCGGGTTATGCCGGCATTCAGCCGTCCGGTTTCGATCAGGCTGTGCAGCGTTTTGAACTCACCCATACCGTTCCATTTCATGACGGCATTGCGCGTGTTATAGACCGCATAGCATCCGTTACCGGAAAACACCGCGCCGACCATGCGTGTGAACATGGTTTTGTTCAGCTCATTGCCGCCGATATTCTTAAGCGCTTTTGCGAAATAGAAACAATCATAACCGGGTATCACCATGCGTATCTGCCGGTTCTGAAGAGCGGGGAGCATATACGGCAATATCTCAATACCGGAACGCATACACATCGCAGCTGCTTCGGCAACTCTGTGGTTCCGCTGACGGTGGGACGCATCTCCGGGGAATTTATGATTCCAGAATGCATGTAAATAGAAGCTGAGTGCATCGGGACAAATCCATTCCAGTATGGGGAGAGCGGCTTTATATAGGCGGATAGATTTATCGGCGCCGGCGCCTGTTACGGTAAGCAAACGGCAGGTCATTTCTGTTCCTGTCAGGGAATTGCGGAATAACTGGCGCGTGGTCAGCTTATGGATCATCGCTTTGTAAACCCGTTCGTTTCCCAGAAGATGAACTGACCGTACCGGGTATTCGCCAACGGCTGAAAGCAATGTTACGAGCCGGTGCACATGACTGCCGGGGCGGAACTGTATCATCTCTGCCTGCCCCCTGACTGCGGGGGTTTTCCGACAACATGACTGCTCTCTTTGTCGGAATCCCGTATGTGCCGGCGCCGCCAAAACGCGGATGCAAAGGGCTTTTTGTGCCTGTCTGTATATATGTGTTTTTTTACCCGTTTCAAACCGGGATTTTTACATATGTTTTTTCGCCTGTCAAACCTGCGGTTCATGCAGTTTCACCCCCTTATCCGTCATCTGCTTTTCCTGTTTCAGCCAGTCCGGAAATTCATCCTGCGGCA
>CBCTZG010000135.1:0-4424 GCA_965151315.1 uncultured Clostridia bacterium | reverse complement strand
TAATTTTGGAATCCATGGGACAGGGATCGCCACGGCTGCTGATTCGCTGGCGGCAATCAGGAAGTACGTATTTACGGAGAAAAGTATCGAAAAGCAGGCGCTGATTGAAGCGGTTGATTCAGACTTTGCAACGCACGGGGACATCCTTCCGTTGCTGCGGTATGAGGCGCCGAAAATGGGCAATAATGATGACACGGTGGATTCAATTGCTGTGGAGCTGCTGGATTGTTTTGCCGAAAGCCTGCGGGGGCGCAGAAATTGTATGGGCGGTTTATATCGGGCGGGAACCGGGTCGGCAATGTATTATCTTTGGCATGCGGACGAGATCGGCGCGTCCCCGGACGGGCGGCGCAGAGGAGAACCTTTCGGAACAAATTTTTCTCCCAGTCTATTTGCGCGGGTCAAGGGGCCGGTGTCCGTGATGAAATCCTTTTCCAAGCCGCATTTTGAAAATGCTATCAATGGAGGGCCGCTGACGCTGGAATTCCAGAGCGGGATGTTCGCGGATGTCGAAAGCGTTCAAAAGGTGGCGATGCTGGTGAAAAGCTATATAGACATGGGCGGGCACCAATTGCAGTTAAATGCGGTCAATGCGCAGAAACTGCGGGACGCGCAGAAGCATCCGGAAAAATATCCGCAGCTGGTGGTGCGGATATGGGGATGGAGCGCGTATTTTGTGGAATTGGATAAGGCCTACCAGGATCATGTCTTGGCGCGTCAGGAATACACGGTATGAAAGGTATTGTATTCGATATCAAAGAATTTGCCATCCATGACGGCCCGGGGATCCGGACAACGGTATTCTTGAAGGGATGCCCCCTGCGGTGCAGATGGTGCCATAACCCTGAGGGGTTGGAACGCCAGCCGCAGCTTATGGTCAAGCATAGCTTATGCACCCATTGCGGAAGATGCAGAAAGCCTTGCACACATGCTGCGTGTATCCCTTTTGACCGGTGTATTTACGCCTGCCCAAATGGGTTGGTTTCAATCTCGGGGAGGGCGTATGAGGCCGCGGAATTAGCAGATATTCTAACCCGGGATGCGGCGTTTTTGCGCGCGAATAAGGGCGGCGTCACATTTTCGGGCGGAGAGCCGCTGATGCAGGCGGAATTTGTATTGGAAGCGGCGTCCAAGCTGGGCGGCTTGCATACTGCCATGGAAACCAGCGGATATGCAGAAACAGCACTATTCGCGCGGATAGCAGAAAAGATAGATTTGATTATTCTGGATATCAAGCTTGCAGACAGTGCGCTGCATAAGCTGTACACCGGCGTGGATAATACAGCGATTTTAGAGAATCTTCATTATCTGAAAGCCTCAAAAAAGCCTTGTATCATCCGGACGCCGTTGATTCCGGGAATTACGGACACGCCGGAAAACCTCTCCGCCATTGCTGCACTGACCCGTGGGCTGCCCTGGGAAAAGTTGCCGTACAATGAATTGGCGGGCGCAAAATATGAAATGATCGGAAAGGACTATACATTATGAACTTGCATGCATATTATTTCCGGCAGGATCAAACGATGGGGCCGACAACGCCCGCGCTTGAAATAAAAGACGGGGTCACGGCGGTTTCCGTCCATGTCCAATTGCCGGAGGAGGCGTTTCCCTATGGGGATTTTAATTATCTGGATATGGATTGCGCAGTGCGGATCGACATTGGAGGAATCGATGGGGTTACGGGATATATGGCGGATTACCGGCATAGCGAATTCTGGTGCAGACCGTTTTTCGGAAGCGATATGCGGGACGTTCCGGCCGATACCCAATGCCTGATTTATCAGAAAGAGGATACTTCCTTTGGTGTGGTTTTCCCGGTATGCGGGGATACATATAAATGTACGTTAAAAGGTGGTCCTGGCGGCCTGACAGCCCGGGTATACAGCTGGTGTTATGGCATGAATAAATGCGATACGCCGGCCTTTTTGTGGGTGGAAGGGAAGAATCCCTTTGAGTTGCTGAAAAAATGTGTTGTTGTGGGGTTGGAGCTTTTGGGGAATTTTGCCCTGCCTCGGGAAAAACGGGACTATCCGGAGCTGTTTGAATATCTGGGCTGGTGCAGCTGGGACGCAATGCAGATTCGCATCAATGCGGAAAGCCTGCTGGAAAAATGCCTGGAATTTCAGGAAAAGGGAATTCCGGTACGCTGGGTCATCCTGGACGATATGTGGGCGGAGATCAAAGGGCTGAATACCGCGCATTACAGCAGTTTTGAGGAAATGGTGGAGATCATGCATAAGAGCAGGCTGTGGTCTTTTGAGGCGGATCAGGAGCGTTTTCCCGCAGGACTGGCAGACTGTGTTGGGAAAATAAAAGCCTTTGGATTAAACGTTGGTGCATGGCATCCAACAACTGGGTATTGGCGGGGGATAGACCCTGATGGGCCGGCTGCGGCGGAATGGGCCGGTGCGCTGTTAAAAACAGGGGATGGCCGGCTGGTGCATCACTGGGAATATGAAAAGGCGTATTCATTTTATGATACGATTCACCGGTATTTACAAAAGAGTGGAATTGATTTTGTAAAAATCGACAACCAGAGCTTCCTGCGGGGGTATTATAAGGGCCGCACGGCTGTGGGCAAAGCGGCCCGGAACATACACCGGGCGATGGAGGCGTCTGTGGAGAAAAATTTTTCCGGGAATCTGATCAATTGTATGGGTATGGCAAGCGAAAACATGTGGAACAGGCCGAAAAGCGCTGTTTCCCGATGCAGTGATGATTTCCTCCCGGAGAATAAAACCTGGTTTACAAAGCATATTTTGCAATGCAGCTATAACAGCCTGGTGCAGGGGCAATTTTTGTGGTGCGACTGGGATATGTGGTGGACCGATGATACGCAGGGAGTGAAAAACAGCGTCATGCGTGCTGTCAGCGGCGGGCCAGTATATATCAGCGATAAAATTGGAAGGACGAAAAAAGAATTGTTAGAACCGTTATGTTTTTCCGACGGGAAAATACTTCGCTGCGACCAGCCGGCAATGCCTACAGCGGATTGTATTTGTATGGATCCCCGCACGTCAGGGAAACCGTTTAAATTATGGAACCGGGTTGGGGAACATGGCATCTTAGCGGCATTCAACCTGACAGAAACGGCGGTATCCGGGAGGATCAAGCCCTGTGATTTTGGAGGCACGGGGCGATATGCGGTGTATGAGCATTTTTCAAAAGAACTGTGTATATGCGGGGAAGAGGGCATGCAAATTACATTAAAAGATAACGATGATTTTAAATTGTTTATTTTTGCACCGGTCATAAATGGTTTTGCTGTCATTGGAGATGGAAATAAATACGTCTCTCCCAAGGCGATTGCCGAACAAAACGGGCAAACCGTAAAATTAGTGGAAGACGGCGATTTGGTGGTTTTTCAGTGTAAAGATTAAAACAAAAATATTTTGCGACAACCGCAGTTCGAATCAACTGCGGTTGTTTTATATTATAAAGAAACAATACTGTTATAAAAACATCTATACGTTTGAGTGATAGCATATATTTTGTGGATAAAATCAGCTCAGACTGTCATGCCAATTTCATAGGTCAAGGTTACAGAATGCCCATCTACCCAGCGGTATTCCCGTTTTACATTCAAAGTTCGTACCGGACAAATAATATTCTTTATAGCACGGGAAAGCGCAACATTGTAATCCTTACCCGCAGAATGTCTCTTTGAGAGATAAACGTTAAATGTAGGTTCCTAATAACAAATGTATTTTGCGGCATTGTATAAGGCAAATCGCAAATAACGGGAACCGCTGACGGGAAAAATATGCTGCAGCTTCATATCGAATAATGGAAAAGCTGGACAAGAAAGACCATATTTTATTGAAATTGAAAATAAAACAAAGCTTTCCTGGATTGTTTTTGGCGTTTGCCGGCGGAGCAGTGTGTCCGTTGCTTGTTACAGCAGCGGACAATACGGTGAATGAATCGCTTCAAATTTTAAAAATTCTGTTTTGCTTCATAAATTCAGTAGGGGCCATACCTGTTTTTTTGCTTAAAAAGACGGCCAAAGTGATAAGGATTGGAAAAACCGCAGCTTTCTGAAATGGCGTTGATTTTTAGTATGCCGTCTGTTAACAGTTGTTTCGCTCTATTAATTCTCGTATCTATAATAAATTGCTTTGGCGTTATTCCATAGATTTTTGTAAATAATTTTCGAAAATATACCTCACTTATATTACATTGACGTGCCAATATTGTATTTGTAAGATTTGGGGAAGAATAGTGATTTTCCAAATATTTTATTGCAGGAAAAAGGGTATTAGACTCCGAACTGTTAGTGGAGTATAACCTGTGAACGATATTATAGAAAATACTGATAATTTTTGTCCTGTTTCTTTCAAAAAGAAACAGATTTTTTATTTGTTCGCAATCCTGTCAATGCCAAAGTAAAAATGTAGGAAAACGCCGAAGAAATTTTGCATGTT
>CBCTZG010000134.1:0-4427 GCA_965151315.1 uncultured Clostridia bacterium | reverse complement strand
TTTTATCTTCCCCCAGTAGAACTGGGGGTTTATTCCCACGCCTAAAGGCACCAAAAAAAGTCACTGCGCAGGCTGTCCGGCCGCAGTGACTTTTGCTTTTATTTTACGCCTATGGTATCTGCCAGCCGGATCAGCTCATCCGCTTGCTTTTTATCCCGGACTTTGCAGGATAGGAAAACGCCTTTGGTTGAGGGAATCGCCCGGAAAAACTGTTCTGCCTTTTCCGGTTCGCAGGATGATATGACCAAATTTTTCCCTGCTTTCCAG
Organism: uncultured Clostridia bacterium; assembly: GCA_965151315.1. Taxonomy (GTDB): domain Bacteria; phylum Bacillota; class Clostridia; order UBA1381; family UBA1381; genus Avimonoglobus. The sequence goes on along the minus strand of CBCTZG010000134.1, from coordinate 4,160 downwards.
ATTGGCATCCAGGCCGTCAGTCCGTGCTGATTTTCAGCAGCAAACAGCAAAAATAGACGAATGCCCGGGCCCATATGGGCCGCAGCGCATCCAAAAGCGCAGATACCTTTCCCGGATAATCATACAGGTCGTATAACAGATTTTCCGTTCCCCACGGCGCCGCCGCCAGGTCTAGGCCGCCAGGGATCCCGGCCCAAAATCGGTAAATATTGTAGCGAACCCGTCGCCGTAATATCTGGGATTGTCAACCTGGGTGTTCACTCTAGCCAGCCGGCCGTCTAAATCCAGCCACCGCTGTTCCGGCGTAAGCTTTTCCGTCTGGGGCTGTTCCTCCTCTATAAACAGCAGGCACCGGTCAATAGCGCTGTGCGCCCAAAACGCGCTGTACTTTTTCTTGTATTTCTCCGTCAACATGCTTCCTCTGCTCCTCTATGTTATTTATTGCTCAGCATAAAATTCTTCTACGGCCGCAAAAAATGTGTCAATATTTTCCCACGGGCTCTGAGGCGGGATATCGCAGCCGGAAAAAATCACAAAGTTGGGATAGGCCGCGCATTCCCGCAGGATCCGCTTCGTTTCTTTACACTTTCCGGCGTACCATTTCGGAATTGTACCGCCGGATCCACGTTGTCCATCACAATTATATCCTGGGGAATACAGCCTAGCATTTCCCGCATGGAAACGGCATTGCCGAAATGATAGGCGCCGCATCCCGTTTCTAATATAGAATCAATCATCTGTATCGCATTGTTCCCGCAATTATGATAAATCACAAGAAAATCCGTATCCTGTGTTTTTGCGCGATTTCCCGCACATATGGACTTGAAAATTTCGCTGCAAGCTCCGGCGGCAACAGCCCCGCCAACGGCTCCGCCATAACAACGCCGTTTGCGCTGGCTTTTTTATAAGCCTCCACGTACTGGATCAAAAATGCCGTTGCCTTCTCTAAGACACAATGCACCATTTCCAGCTCCGTATAGCAGTTCACCATTGCCTCCGCAACGTCCATCAGCTGGCCCGCCAAGGAAAACGGGCCGATCACCCCGGCAAATACCGGGCGGTCTTGAATGCACACGCAGGCTTTTTTTACAGCATCTACATAGACTCCGGTCCTGCCCGCCCCCACTGGCGGGATTTTCAGCATTTCCGCTTCCGGCATATTGGTTACGAGTGCGCCGGTAACGGCGGGCACTTCATCGTCAAACAGCTGAAGCGCCGCCCCAAAGGCCTCTGCTTCTACCGATAAATCTATCATACTGACGCTGGCCAGCGCTGGTACCCGGCCACCAATTCCATTCCCCATGCATGCAGGTCGCTGTCCGCTATCAGCTGCCTGACCGAAACGTCCAGCAGGGATACCGAGGGGATTGATAAAATCGGCATGGTTCCCTTCTCCTCAGCCGCCAGCAAATCCTCCAACCATTGCTTCAGCTTCCATACCCCAAGCATGATTTATTCGTTTTCTCCGGTTTCAAACAGCATACTTTCTACATACCGTTCCATAAAATATGCATTCCCGGACAACTCTACCGTCCTAGCCATATCTGCAATTTTTTCAGACTGCTCCAAGCAATCCCAGCTTTGCAAAACCATAGCCGCCCCGGCGCCGGCGCCGTTGCCTACAGCCTCCGCCCGTGCAGCGCACGCTTTTGGGATCAGGCCAATGCCGGCAGCGCTGTTTTGATCAATAAAACTGCCGAACCCGCCGGCAATATAAAATTTCTCCAAATCTCCGGCTTCAATTTTACTCATATAGAGAAGCGTATCAATTCCGGCCCGAATCGCGGCTTTTGCTAGCTGTACCTGGCGGATATCTTCTGGGGTGATGTATACGCCGCTGTCACCTATTTCGTAGTCCTCCGCCAAGTATCCAGTTTCATCCAAAACGCCTAACTTCCGCATGCACCATACTGCGTCAAGCAAGCCGGTTCCGCAAATCCCCGCTGGTTTTTGACTGTCAATAGTCTCATACCGCATTCGATTCTCCTCCAACCATACCTTTGAAATGGCGCCCGGCGACGCTGTCATCCCCTGGGAAATCCCCGCTCCCTCAAATGCGGGGCCTGCTGCCGCAGAGCAGCATAGGAGCGTTCCATTGTGCCAAAGGCCCATTTCCCCATTGGTTCCAATATCCGCCAGCAAAGCTGTTCTTTTTTTCAGCATACCACTGGCGAGAATAGCCATGACCAGATCCCCGCCTACATAGGCGGATACGCACCTGGTAATGTACGCGCTGCCAACCCATTCTCCAAACAGGCTTTCCGGTATAAACGGCGCCGCCGCCAGCCCGCTTGGATCTAAATTCCGCAAAATATGCAGCATGGCCGTATTGCCCGTGATTACGTACACTGCAACCGGTGTTTTTGCCGAAAGCTGTTTGATCTGATCCGTAATCCGCTGATGGAGTGTTTCCAAGCCGCCGTTCCCGCAAAAATCAATCCGGGATATCACATCCGCGCCAAACTGGGCCTGGGTATTGGGGACGCAAAAAGCCGTCTGGCACTGGCATTCTGGGAATTTATATAAATATGCCGCAATTGTGGTCGTCCCAATATCTACCGCCAAACCATACCCCTGCCGAACAAGCGGGTGTTTTAAAAAATTATCCATATATCCAGCCGTTATGCCTTGAATATCCGCCGGCTTTCTGATATAATGAATGTATGTATCTTTTGTTGCATATGTTGTACAGGCTAAAACGGATTTGCCGTTGGCTAAAACCCTGCATTTCCCGCAGACGCCTTTCCCGCCGCAGGGCCTGCTTTGCCGAATACCGGCATCATCCAGGGCTTGGGCCAGCAAAACTTTTTCAGCCGTGTAGGAAAGCCGAACTTCTTTGTTTCCATCGTGTATCGTAATTTTCATACTATTTCCGCTCCTATCCATGTCTCCAGATAGTATCGTATCAAAATAAACCGGCTTTTGCAACGCTTCCTGCTAACTTTCATAACATTATACAAAAAATAACAATATTCTTCTATACGGAAAATACAAAAAATTATATCATGAATGCAGTGAGAGGACAGAATCATATGGACGAACGGATCCGGAAATACCAACAACATATTGCTTCTGCGTTTCAAATCGGCTGTCATGTGACCATCCGACAAAAGGATTTTTCCGGCGGGGGTGATATATTCTGCCTGCGCTGTCCGCGTTCCTGTGATTATCGGTCTATGCATCTGTACGGCTGCTATGAATCTGCCCGCTGGGATAAAAAGTATATTTATTACTGTCCCCTAGGGGTTATCTTTATCGCGGTCCCTATTGATTTGGGAATTTTACAGGCGGGCGTAATTTCCAGTCCGCTTTTGATGGGGCCACCGGAGGATTTCCCGGAACGTCATGGGCTGCCACATTTTGAAACAGCCCGCGTAAATGATCTGGCAGAAATCATTTCCGCCGTATTCGCGCCGGACAGCGCTGCGCCTCCCCGCCAGAAACTACCAGCGACTTATTAAACGCTGTTTACCAGGCGCTGGAAGCCTTTCCCGACGGCAGCTATTATCCCATCGCGCTGGAGAAGGAATTGCAGACTTCGATTTTAGACTGGAACAGTCAGCACGCCCGGGCAGTATTAAATAAGCTGTTGGGCCGGATCTTTTTTCACTCCAACAGCGATCTGGAAGTTATTAAAACACGAGTCCTGGAATTGATCGTCCTGTTGTCCCGATCCACGATTGAGGGCGGTGCCAATGTGGATCAGATTTTTGGATTGAATAACAGCTATATCCACGAGATTCAAAAATTCCAGTCCCTGGAGGGGCTGCCGTCTGCCAACGGCTGAACCATCCCAATGTTATGCTTTTGGCCGATATTTATTACATGCTGATGGAAAACGAATCCTTAGAGGAAATCGAAAAAGCCCGCGGCATCCTGTGCCATGTGCATATTGCCCATCCGGAAGGCAGACAGTATCCGCATGCCCAAGACGGCATGGACTATACCCGGATTAAAAATGTGCTTACGCAGACAGGGTATGACCTGGGGATTAGCATCGAGGGAAGATGTACTGGTGACTTCGTGTCCGAAGCGGAAAACAGCCTGTCTTTTTTGAAAAGCTTGCTGATATAAGTCAAAAGGCCGCAGATTCATCTGCGGCCTTTTGACTGCCTTTTACTTCAGCAAATAACAGCTGGTAAATGTAACTGTTTGTTTAC
>CBCTZG010000133.1:0-4561 GCA_965151315.1 uncultured Clostridia bacterium | reverse complement strand
AAGCGTCTAAATGCATTTGTAATCCTTCCTTTCTTTATGACAGCAGGCCGATAATCAAACCGCCGGCAATCACCGAAGCAATCTGCCCCGCGACGTTAGCGCTGACCGCATGCATCAGCAGGAAATTCTGCTTATCTTCCTCCTGGCCCAGCTTGTGGATTACCCGGGCGGACATGGGGAACGCGGAGATTCCTGCGGCGCCGACCATAGGGTTGATTTTCCGCTTGGAGAACAGGTTGAGCACCTTGGCAAACAACACGCCGCCCACTGTATCAAATGTAAACGCGACCAGGCCCAAGCCTAAAATCAGCAGCGTGTTGACCGTCAGGAAATTCTGGGCCTGCATCTTTGTCGCCACAGTAATTCCCAGCAGCAGCGTAATCAAATTGGCAAGCTCCTTCTGCGCTGTTTCGGAAAGGCTCCGGAGCACGCCGCATTCCCGGATCAAGTTCCCGAACATCAAAAAGCCCACTAAGGCTACTGACCTTGGCGCGAATACGCCGGCGATCACGGTAATCACAATCGGGAATAAAATTTTTGCCGTTTTGGAAACCTGCTTGGTTTCATAATCCATCCGGATCATCCGCTCCTTTTTGGTGGTGATCCGTTTAATTACAAAGGGCTGGATAATGGGCACCAAGGCCATATAGGAATAGGCCGCCACAATGATCGCTCCGATATAATTGGAATTAAAGTAATTGGCCACAAATATGGAGGTCGGCCCGTCCGCCGCGCCAATAATTCCAATAGACGCCGCATCCTTGACATCAAAGCCCAGCAGCATAGCTACGCTGAAGGTAAAGAATATCCCAAACTGGGCCGCCGCACCAAAAAATATCATTTTGGGGTTAGTCAGAAGCGGGGTAAAATCGATCATCGCTCCGATCCCGATAAACAGCAGCAGCGGGAATAGTTCTGTAGCGATCCCTGCGTCAAACAGTGTATCGATCACACCGATCTCTGTCACCCCTTCAATCACCTGGGTCACCGCGCCGGACAGCGGCAGATTGACCAAAATCGCTCCAAAGCCCATAGGCAAAAGGATCGTAGGTTCCATGTCTTTTTTAATGGCGAGATAAATCAATACCGCACCGATGATCCACATAACCACCTGCTGCCACTGCAGGTTCAGCAGATTTTCAAAAATAGCTTCCATGTTTTTTCGTCTTCCTTCCTTTCTTCCGCCAGCGCAAATAAAAAAGACTCCTACAGCGCCCTGTAAAAGTCTTGCTGTCTATAGTATACGCGGGTCCGCAGACCGTATTGACGCTGCATACTACGGCATTGCCGCCAGCTACTCCCTTTTATGTAGGTATTATAGCAGAACCAGAAAAAAATGTCAATCCTTTTCTCAATTCTGATTTATGCAAAAATTATTTTATGAAGCTGTAGGCTTGTCAAACATATTGTACAATGAACTCGTTCGGAGATAACCAATGAAAAGTATTCCTGTAATTTGGAAAAGGGAGGCCGCTTCTGCTGAATTGACAGTGTCCCTGAAATATGTTATTATATTAAATTGATAATTCTGAAAATGGTATATCAAAGTGATTTCCCGGTGGTGCCGCGTTCCATTTTCGGACACATCCGCCGGATCAGTAAAGGAGCCTGCAATGAGTGATTTAGAAAAAGCCAAACAACTTCTATATGCTGAAAAATTCACCTGCGTATTATGCCGGGATGACTTCGTTTACACAAGCCGAGCCAGAGGTGTCATGCCCATGGTTACCCATTTGTCCAAGGGTACGCCTCTGTCGGGTTTTTCCGCCGCGGACAAGGTGGTTGGAAAGGCTGCGGCTCTCCTGTTTGTGCTTGCCGGGGTCACAGCTGTGTATGCTGACATTATCAGCCGTCCCGCCCTGGCGGTATTCAGCAGCGCCTGTATCAAAGCGGAATACCGGCTCCTGACTGATCGGATTGAAAATAGGTCCCATACTGGCCCTTGTCCGATGGAGCATGCGGTTGAAAATATCGATGATCCCCGGGAGGCTTTTGCGGCTGTACAAAACACGTTGGAAGCGCTGCGGCGGGAAAGTGAAAAAGCCTGATTTTATGCTGCTTCGCAGAAACATATCGCAGTTTTCTGCTTGACCGTGAGAATTACTATACCCCTATGCAGTAAACCACAAAGACAAAATTAAATATAAATTGGTAGCGCGTAAGATTAAGCTGTCAAAAATCATATCCTAATCACGGGTCGGCAGCGTCCATTTATCTACGATTTGCATGGTTGTTAAATACAGAATTTTCATGTTTCATCGGAAACGAGGACGCTTTCCGTTTTTTACTTTTCTCAATTGACGATTGAAATTCTCAATAACGCTGCTGGCACGGATCAGCCTGCGGATTTCCGGCGGGTATTTGAACACGGCGGAAAGCTTGCTTCAGCTGACATGCCAGCTTTTCACATTAAGGGGGTATTCCTTGCCTCCATTTCGATTCAAATCCGCCAGGGCGGCAAAGGCTTTTCCCTCTAAAATCACCATCGCATAAACACTTTGTTGCAGCGGCCGTTCCCGCTATTCCTTGATAAACGGCAGAAGACTATTTGTAATTTTAGACGCACAGCTGTCGTTGGCGTTGATTGACTTTCTCTGCGGAATTACTGTCCTATGAACCTCTGCCTTTTGCTGGGATCTGTTTTGTGTATTTTCAAAAGAGCCGGGTGAACACATCCGGCTCTTTTGACATATTATATAGAAAAGAAGGAGGTTATGCTGGATGAAAAGGAAGGTTTCGGTTATCGGCGGAGATCTCCGGCAGCTGACGCTGGCCCGGAGTCTTGCTGAGGACGGATTCGACGTAAAAATCTTTGGATTTGACAAAGACTTGCCGGGCGCCATGCCGCAAAAAGCAGAATCCTGCCAAGAAGCGGCCGGCAGAGAAATGATTATTCTGCCCATCCCGGTCAGTTCAGATAATAAAACGATCAACGCGCCGTTTGCGGAAGAATGCATACATATAGACCAGCTCATCGGTGCGCTTCGAAAAGACGCGCTTGTGTTTGCCGGTAAACCCTCGGCGGCTGTCAAAGAAGAATTTGCGAGGAAAAATATTCAGCTTCGGGACTATTTTGCGCGGGAGGAGCTGACGGTGAAAAACGCGATCCCCACAGTAGAGGGCGCGTTGGAAATCGCCATTGCCGAAACGCCGAAAACGATCTACAACAGCCGTTGCCTAGTTCTGGGCTATGGCCGGATTGGTAAAATTTTAAGCCAGACATTAAAAAATTTAGGGGCGCACGTGAGTGTTTCCGCCCGAAAATGCGCGGATTTCGCATGGATCGAGGCGAATGGATACACGGCACTGAAAACCAACGCGCTAAAGGCGGATATCGGGCATTATGACATTATTTTCAATACGATTCCAGCCATGGTGTTGGATCAGGAGGTTTTAGCCCATATCGCGCCGGAGACGTTGGTGATTGATCTGGCCTCCAAGCCGGGCGGCGTGGATTTTTCCCTGGCCAAGGATATGGGCTTGAAGGTGATCTGGGCGCTGAGTCTGCCGGGGAAGGTGGCGCCGATCACATCCGGCGAGATTATCAAGGATACGATTATTAATATGTTAAACGAGATGGAGGTGTAAACAATGGATTTTTTGGGAAAAACCATCGGGTTTGCCATGACCGGCTCTTTTTGCACTTTTGCCACGGTGATCCCCCAGGTCCGGGTGTTGGTAGAAAACGGCGCGAACGTAATCCCGATTATGAGTGAAACGGCATATTCTACAGACACTCGATTTGGAACAGCAGAAAGCTTCCGGGAACAGCTTTTACAGATTACCGGCAATTCCATTATCAAATCCGTAAAGGAGGCAGAACCCATCGGGCCCAAGGGCTTTTTAGATATGCTGGTTATTGCTCCGTGCACCGGCAATTCCCTGGCAAAGCTGGCTGCAGGTATTGCGGACAGCTCTGTTACGATGGCCGCCAAGGCCCACCTGCGGAACCAAAAGCCGCTGGTGCTGGCTGTATCCACAAACGACGGCTTGGGCAATGCGGCAAAAAATATTGGAATGCTGTTAAATTATAAATACACCTATTTTATTCCCTTCCGGCAGGACGACTGCGTGAAAAAGCCAAATTCGCTGGTGGCGGATATGGACAAAATCCGGGAAACTGTGCAGGCGGCGTTTGAAGGCAAACAATTACAGCCAATATTGTGCTGATTATATAGATTTTTTTGGTGCGCGCCAGCAGGAGTCCGCCTCGGCAAATGGCCGGGGCGGTCTTTTGTTTTTCATATACACAGCCGTAATTTAAGCCATAGGAATTCGGATAATCCCGGAGCCTTGCCAGTTTGCCAGATATTGTGCATTGAAATAGTATAAATTACATGGTATAATTGGACGGTAAGTGTTTATAGCTTACAGAAAGAGGTGGCAGACATGCGATACAGAAAAATTTTATTTTGTATCATTGCATGCTTAGGATTCGCTATGCATGCAAATGCCGAAACACCGATTGACATTACTGTAAATGGAACTTATATTCAGGTGGATTCGGCTCCGGTAATTGAGCAGGACAGGACCCTTGTCCCGCTCCGGGCAGTCAGCGGCG
>CBCTZG010000132.1:0-4567 GCA_965151315.1 uncultured Clostridia bacterium | reverse complement strand
ATCGATTTTGCTGCAGGAATTTGGTAAGCTGATATCCGTCAATCCAAATTTCGCCAGTACCGTCTTTTTGGGATTCGTCAAAAATAATTTGGATTCCCATATGCAAATGGGGGACATTGATATTATTGACATTTTCCTTTTTGCTGTAGCCGGTCATGCCAAGATATCCGATCACATCACCGGCGTTGACAGTGGCGCCTTCCCGGATCAGACTGGTATACGGCGCATCTTTTCGGAGATGGGCGTAGTAATAATAGCGTTTTTTGTCATGACTGCGGATCCCAATACGCCAGCCGCCGTATTGGTTCCAGCCCGCCGATTCCACGATCCCGCCTTCAATGGCCACGACAGGCGTACCAATACTGCCAAAAAGGTCGTGACCAGTATGCTTGCGCGCGTATCCATAAGTTCTGGCGTTGGCGAAATCATCATAATGCTCAAATCCAAAACCTGCCGCAATAGGGGAAAAGACCCGAAGTCCATAGGTTTCTTCCCAAATTGGTTCATCTTCGTCCAGAGGATTTTCAACCTGCCTTGCATAGGGCCCCACATATTCCCCCAGCACAGCGGAAAGTGTCTCCTGATAGTAAGAAAAATACTGCATATCCCGTGTTATCGTATCCATTGTCTCTCCGGCCTCCAGCCGCTGGGTCAAAGCGGTTAAATCGCTTGTTTTATACCTGGAAAAATTGTTTCCGTTCCGGCAGGCCAAGTACGATAACAGAGAGATCCAATCGCAGTGTGCCGGCGTATTATAGCTTTCGATGTCATATTGCAGCGCATCGTTCATCGCGGCCTGGGTTACATTAAAATCCATCCAGCGAATAAAGTCATTTTCCCCATTGCCTTGCACGGCCCGGGTTCCCTGCCGTATGCAAACTGCGCATACCGCTGCGGCAAACAGAAGTAATGCCGAGGACAATAAAAGATACTTTCGTCTGATTACGCAAAACATGGAATCCCTCCATTTCAGTCCTTATTTTCACTATATGCCCACCCTCCTGTATTTAGAACAAAGCAAAAGAGAGCCGAAAGGCTCTCTCTTTACACTGCATATCAATTTTTCCGGATCACGCCGCAGGCGATTTTCTTTCCAGAATTGCCGGCGGGCTGCGTGGTGAAATCATCCGGCGCACTATGGATAATTACAGACCGCCCAATAATTTCTCCTGGCACAAATCGATTTGTCAAAAACGCAGACCAGGCTATGCTATTATTGCCAAATAGAGGCGGCAGATCACCTGCGTGTGCAGGATGCGGACAGCCCTTTGGATTATAGTGGGAGCCCACATCCTTAAATGGATCCTCGTCATTACCGCTGCAAGTGCCGTACTCGTGGATATGGAATCCAAAAATTTTTCCGCCGCATTCACCCGGATCTGTGGGCAGGCCATGTATTTCCGCCATAATCAAAACGCCGCCAGGCGCCTGATAAAACTTGACCAGGCCTCCAAGATCGGGATAATCGTCACTGCCCAGCACTTGTGCGTAGGCAAACGGGCGTTGGCTTGTCAGCACTTTTAAATATAGATTTCGGTTCATATGCATCCTCCTTATCATAATATAATATGATCAGGGGAGCAAATGTGTCAGGGCTTTTCCAGTATTTCAACCTTCCGAATCTGAATTTTTTCACTGAACTGCAGTTTTAACTGGATATGCTTTGCCGCAATGGACAGACCATGGGATATCTCCTTGATTTCGCCGCCGGTACCATTCATGCTGCATGTGGCGGCATTGACGCCGTTAATATAAACATTCATGGAAAATTGAGCTAAGGGCTCGGCATCGATTGCATAGGTACAGGAAATGCCGCAGAATCCGCTGTTTTGCAAATCCAATTCATATTCAGCGCCGCTTTCCGGGTTTTCCCGGGCAAAGACCGTCTGGAAGTCCGATAGATCCGTATCCGCGGGGAAGTCAAGCTGGCACCCATTTTCTATATATCTGCGGAACGAAGGCGCCTTTAAAATATAAGCAAGGATATTGCGGGCGTTCCGCTGCAAATCGGCCCGCCGCAGAGTGCCGTCGGCTAATGACTCCATAATATTGTCGCCATGCCGCGCCGCGTCCGGCGTTACCATGTATACGTCGTTCTGTGCCCGGGCCATGGCCCGCAGCTCAGTCTCTGACGCCTCCTGCCCTTCTTCATTGGCCTTGGCCCACCAGTCGGTCATCACAAATCCGTCATATCCCCATTCGTTCCGCAAAAGGGTAGTATTCAAATCATAATTGCCCATACACCAAATCCCATTGACCGGATTGTAGCTAGTCATCAACGCCCGGGCGCCGCCTTCCTGAACGGCGATTTGAAAGCCCCGCGTGTAAATTTCCCGGATGGCCCGCTCTGAAATTACACTATTTGCGAAGCTCCGCCGGCTTTCCTGGGAATTCGCGCAAAAATGTTTGATACAGCTGGTAGCGCCGGAGCAGGCAATGCCCCGGGTGGCCGCGGCAGCCATTTTCCCGGTTACCAGCGGATCCTCTGAAAAATACTCAAAGTTCCGGCCGTTTAAGGGATTGCGGTGAATATTCAGCCCCGGCCCCAGCAGGGTATCAATATGGTAAGCCAACAGTTCTACCCCAAGCAGCGAATACAGGCGTTCTACCAACGCCAGATTCCAGGTGCAGGCCAGTAAGGTACCGTTTGGGATACTGCTGGCTTTTGCGCCGCTGTCTAGACGGATACCGGAGGGACCGTCTGTGGTGCAGACCGGCGGAATCCCAAAAGCCTGCAGCTTTGCGGTCAGCCCGCCAAAGGCGCTGCCGGTACCCGCCGTTACTTTGGGGCTGCTCATCCCTTCACCCCTGGAAAGGCATGCCAAATCTGTATCGTCTAACTGGGCGATGAATTCGTCCAGGGTGTTTTTTCCGTCAAAAACATCTTTGAGCTGGATCCCTTGGTCGCCGGTATACGGAATTTCCGGCGTATGGCCGCGGCGTATCCGTTCCGCCAGGTCATATGTACGGACAGGAATGTCCTCATAGCTAATCACAAAACGATCTCCTGCCTTTTGCGGTTTCATTCGTTTATAGCTAATTTTGCCCGCCATGATTTGGGAGAGCTGTTCTACCTGTATGGTTTTCGGCAGGGGATAACGGTAGACCACCGCGGCGGACCGTACATCCGTTCCGGCATAGATGAAATAGTCTCCCTGCTCCAAAACATAGCTGTACGGATAGCCGGTAATACCGGAATCATCATAGGCGGCCATTCTGTCAATCTCAAAAGAAAGGCTTAGCCGCTCCGTTTCGCCGGGCTGGAGCAGACGGGTCTTTCCAAAGGCCGCAAGCTCGCGGACAGGCCGGCCAAGCTTTCCCTGGGGCCCGCTGAAATAAACCTGCACCGTTTCCTTGCCCGGTGTGCTGCCGGTATTGGTTACAGACAGGGAGACCTGTATTTTCCCGCCTTGGTCGCCGGCGGTAAAATCTGACAGGGTAAAGGTGGTATAGGAAAGCCCAAACCCAAACGGGTAGAGTACCTTTTCCGGCGCGAAGGTTTCAAAATAACGATAACCTACATAGATATCCTCCGCGTAAATATTCCGGTCTGGATCGCCGAAATTTTGGGTAGAGGGATAATCCGCAATGTTATAGGCGATGGTGTCCGTTAGTTTTCCGCTGGGTACGGCGGCGCCTGTAATCACATCCGCCGCGGCATTTCCGCCCTCCATGCCGCCCTGCCATATGTACAATACCGAGGCGATATGATATTTTTCCACCCATTGCATATCAATAATATTGCCTACGTTTAAAACGACGCAGATCTGATCAAAATAAGCGGATACCATTTCTAAAAGCTGTTCCTCCTCCGGCGTCAGCAGGAAGCTGCCCGGTTCCGCTGAATTGTCCCGGTCCTCGCCGGCCAGACGGCCTAAAATAACAATAGCCTTATCAGATGTTTCCGCAGCGGTTTTTACCACTTGCGCATCCAGTATCATTTCCAGCTGCGACCAAGGCTCCTGGGCCCAGCCGGCCCCTTTGTCAAAAGGATGCTCTAAAAGCCAGTCCTGATAAATTTTGACCAGTTCTTCATTCAGGCGGACGCCGGCGTTCCGGAGCCCATCTAAAATATTGACTGTGTATTCTACATTCACCAAGCCACCCGAGCCAGTGCCGCTTTTATAGTAATCAATCTGGGTTCGGCCGAATAGGGATACGATTTCCTGCGGCCGCACCGGTAAAACATTCCTTTCGTTTTTTAGGAGTACAGCGCCTTCGGCGGCCGCTTCCCGGCTGCACAAGGCTACCGGCGGATAGGGCTTTTGCGCCAGATTTTTTGTATCTAGCAATTCATTGTTTATTTCGATTTGCATATCCGTATCATCCTTTCTTTGATATTGATTCTATTTTACCATAGACCTCCCAAAAAAGAAACATCAAAACCAAAAATCTCCCGGAGAAATTTCTCCAGGAGATCCGGCATATGTAGGTCAATTCATTTTTAAGACTGCCCGGACAATTCCAGATAAGAATTTCGGCATTTTCATTACCACGATTTTCATATAATCTCCTCCCTATATAATCTTAGTTTTTCTTTAATTTTCTCAGTTTTTCTTTCAATTTC
>CBCTZG010000131.1:0-4573 GCA_965151315.1 uncultured Clostridia bacterium | reverse complement strand
CACTGGCTATCTCCAAATGAGTTCACTGTCCAATATGTTTGACAAACTTACAAAATTTTGCAAAACAACGCGGAGCCAGGCAAAATATTGTTCCTGCTCCGCGTGTCTGTATTCTGCTTTATGCAGCCCATTTCGTGTAGTCCGAATACACTACTTCTGTAATTCGTATATTTTTTACCAATCTTGTTTTGCTTCCCAGGAAAGTCCAGTAATATCTTTCCTTTTCCATAGGCTCCAGATACATGTTGCCGTCAACATCATCTAGCCAGTAATAATAATCCTTGCTGCTCCGCAGCAGTGTACCGAAAATATCATATGTATCAAACAGCAGGCGCACCGCAACAATCGGTTTATAGCTCAAATTCCGGAGGTCAATATAAACCACGCCGTACTCATCTGTATAACCGCCGACTACCCCCAACGGGCAGTTTTTCACCGCTTTCCGCCAAAGATCCGCAATCCTGCGCCGTTCAGCCGGGAAGTACTGTGAAAAATACAAGCTTTCAAAAGGATACGTCCAATTTTCAGCCTTAAAATATGCAGGATTTTCCGGCCCATACAACAGCTGGTAATCATTTTCATAGTATCCCGGATCGTAGACAGCAGTCTTTTCACAAGCCTCCAACTGGCAAATGGCATCGTCATACAGTTTCGCGTTCACATAAGCGTTTACATTTTGCGCCGTCTCCGCAAACTGCTGTTCCGCATGGTTAACTTCAACCGGCTTATATGCGGCAATAGGCAGGCCATCCACCCACAATTTCAAATCTCTGCTCTCCGGGACCCAGAATACCTGACCCAGCGGCGCCAAGTTTTCAAGGGGGATAAATGTACAGCCGCTTTGAGCCGCATAGGACTTCACCCACTGTCCGTTTACATAGACTGCATAACTGGGGTCTGACAACTGGGTAAAAGTTTTACCAAGAAATGTGCTTTGATTTCGATAGGTTTTAATCCCCCGGATATTTGTAATACCCGATTTAACACGAATCCCTAATATTCTGCTGGTTTCGTCCCATGTTACATCAAATCCATATTTGGGAAGATCTTCTGCAATGACCGCCGTTTTACCGTCCACTGTATAGGACGGAATCGGGAAATGATTGATCCACGCCACAATGTCTGAATAGACAGCGTCATAGCTTTGGGCAAAACCCCCGGCCGCGCAGAGAACATGCAAAAGGCCCAGTACTGTCAAAACTATAAATATCTTTCTTTTCATACCCTTTCCTCCCTTAATTTTAGTAATTAGATTTATGATATATCTGTATTTCCCACATCTGCCGGCATCGTCCCCGCGCCCCGGAGGATCTCCGTGACCGTCAGCTCAAAGTCTTTTTGCTTCCGCCGGTCGATAAAATGGATCGCCAGAAGACATACGGCCATACAGCCGATCCCTGTCACGATCCCCGGCCATTCGCCGCCGAAAACTTTCTGGCCGGTAATGGTGCCGGCCACTAAGAAAACGATAGGCAAAAGATATGCTAAAAACGCCGCCTTGACTACCTGCTGGCTTTCCATCTCCACAGCTACCCGGTCGCCTAGCTTCGCCCGGGCCGCGTTTTTGGCCCGGACGATCTGCTCACTGGGTACACAGCCGCCCTTGCAGGACACACAGTTTTCCCCGCAGGCCGTTTTACGCACAATGGCCACGTCTGCATATTCTCCAAATATATTCTGAACGATTCCGATTTCCCTCATGACCTTCTCCTCGCATTTTTTCGCATTTCCCTGGCATGCCGCAGGGCCGTTTCCGTCAGATTATCCCCGTCAATGATCCGGGCCAGCTCCCGTTCCCGGCCGGCTTCGTCCAGCAGGACAATTTCTGTTGCCGTCCGGCCATCGCGCTCTCTCTTTTGGATCCGGAAATGGTGGTCTGCCGCCGCCGCCAGCTGGGGCTGATGGCTAATGCAGATCACTTGCTTTTTCTCACCTAAGGCCGACAGCTTCTGGGCAATTTTCCGCGCCGCGCTGCCGGACACCCCAGTATCAATTTCATCAAAGATCAGCGTCTCCACGCCGTCTGTGTCTGCCAGCACAGATTTCAGCGCCAGCATCACCCGGGCCAGCTCGCCGCCGGAAGCGATCTTAGCTAAAGGCCTTTGTGGTTCCCCCTGGTTTGGGCTGATCAAAAATTCCACCTGATCCATTCCCGCCGGCCCGAAATCCTCTAAAGGTTCCACCGTTGCGGCAAAATCCACCTTAGGCATGTCCAGCTCCGTCAGCTCCTGCCGGATACGCGCCCCTAGGCGTTCGCCTGCCGCCTGCCGAGCTTGGGTCAGCTTTTCTCCGGCAGCCCGCAGTTCTTTTTTTACCGCGTCCAATTCCGCCGAAATTTCGGCAATCTGGTTCTCGCTGTCCCCCAGCTCCAAAAGCTCCCGGGAAGCCTGGTCCAGGTAGTCTGCAGCCGCTTCTTCACTGCCGCCGTATTTCTTTTCCATCCGCCGGATAATATCCAGCCGCTGCTCAATATCCTCCAGCGCCTGCTCATCAAACTCCGCCGTGTCGCCAAAGGCCCGGAGGGTATGTGCGGCCTCCTCCACCGCATACCGCATATCCGTCAGCCGCTCCAGCACCGCGTCTACCGCCGGGTCCAGCCCCGAGATCTGGGAAACCGCCGAAATCCCGGCGCAGATCCCGTCGTAGGCAGAACCTTCTTCCCCTTCATATAAGGCGCCGCAGGCCGCCGCCACAGCTCCGGCGATTTTTTCGCTGTTGGTGATTTTTTGCCGCTGTTCTGTCAGCGCCTCCTTCTCACCGGGCTTCAAATCCGCTTTTTCCAGCTCCTGGGTCTGGTATTCTAAAATATCAATCCGCCGAAGCCGCTCCTGTTCATCCATAGACAGCGCGGAAAGCCGTTTTTCCAGTCCCCGCATCTTGGCATACAAATCCTTGTACTCCTCAAGAATCTGCTCATTTCTCGCAAAGGCGTCCAAAAAATCTACATGCCGGGCCGGGGTGAGCAGGGCCTGGTTATCCTGCTGGCCATGGATATTGACCAATAACCCGCTGATTTCCCGTAAAATATTCAGCGGTACCATCACGCCGTTGATCCGGGCAATGCTTTTACCGTCGGCCGTTACCGCCCGGCTGATGATCACCTGGCCATCGTCGCCGGCGTCAATGCCATTTTCCAATAGCCGCTCCGTAAGCTGGCTGTCCACAGAAAACATGGCCTGCACAAAAGCCTTTTCCGTTCCGTACCGGACCATGGCCTTATTGGTCCTGGCGCCCAAGATCAGGTTTACCGCGTCGATAATCATAGATTTTCCCGCGCCGGTTTCCCCAGTCAGCACCGTCATGCCCGGCTCCAGCCCGCAGGTCAGCCGGTCGATAACGGCAATATTCTGAATATCCAGATTGCTAAGCATGCTCTAACCCCTTTTTCTGAAACATACGCCGCAGCGTACCGCACATATTCTCCGCCGCCTCCGGGTTCTCCGTAATAATCAGGATGGTGTCGTCGCCGGCGATAGAGCCGACGATCTCGCCGCCAATCATGGAATCCAGGGATGCCGCCACCGCCTGGGCCATCCCCGCGTAGGTCTTCACGACCACGGTATGCATAGCTGCCCGGATCTCCGTAACAGCGTTGGAAAACACTGTCAGGTGATGGCTGGAATCCTGTCCAGCCCCTGGGGCCATGGCGTATTTGTATTCCCCGCCGGCAGTGGAAATCTTAACAAGTCCCAGCTCCTTGATGTCCCGGGAGACCGTTGCCTGAGTCACCCGGTAGCCCTCGTCCCGCAGCGCCTCCGTCAGCTGCTCCTGGGTCTTCATATCCTGCTCGGCGATTATCTTTAAAATCCTGCTGTGTCGTTTCTGTTTCATTTTCGTTG
The DNA here is from genome assembly GCA_965151315.1 of uncultured Clostridia bacterium. Taxonomy (GTDB): domain Bacteria; phylum Bacillota; class Clostridia; order UBA1381; family UBA1381; genus Avimonoglobus. The sequence goes on along the minus strand of CBCTZG010000131.1, from coordinate 734 downwards.
GTATTCCTTTCAGCGTGAAAGCTTTTTAATAAGTGTATCGTAAAAGGAGCGTTCTCCCATTTTGATCAGGTCTAATGTATAATCCGATTTTGTCACCAGTACCTCGTCGCCCTGCTGAATATGTTCCCGGATCTCGCCGTCCACCGTTACGGTAGCGTTAGCGTCGGCATTGGCCGAAAGCCGCAGAGCAATCGGCTTATCCGCTGGCATAACCGCCGGCCGGGCACCCAGCATGTGGGCGCAGATGGGGGATGCGATAAAAAGCGCCATAGTCGGATCCGCTACCGGTCCCCCAGCGGACAGGGAATAGCCAGTGGAGCCGGTGGGCGTGGACAGGATTACCCCATCGGCTAAATACGCCACAATCCGTTCCTCCTGGGCATATACGGAAACTGGGATCATCCTGGCGTCCAGCTTGGACACTACCACGTCGTTTAAGGCATGGTAGGACACAGTAGGCCGGCCGCCCTTGATAATGCTGACCCGCATCAGCATCCGCTTTTGCAGCTTATAATCGCCGGCCAGCAGCCGGTCGCAGGCCCGCTCCAGCTCCGTCACTTCCACCTCGGCCATAAACCCCACCCGGCCCAGGTTAATGCCTAAAACCGGAATACCCCGGCGAGCGCATGGCTCGGCGGCCTGCAGGATCGTGCCATCACCGCCCAAGACAATCACGGCATCTGCCTCATCATAAAGGCTGCTCCCCAAAAAACGCGCCGGAAACCCGGTATGGG
>CBCTZG010000130.1:0-4851 GCA_965151315.1 uncultured Clostridia bacterium | reverse complement strand
TATTATGGTGTTTTTGGGTGTCTACTTTTTCTTGACAAATGCACATAGCGGGGGGATTTCATTTGTATAACGAAAAACAGGATGGAATACTGAACGCGATCCCATCCTGGGATGTAATGATTCCTATTTTATGCACAGCGGCAACCCCCGCTTATTTTTTGACCCCACTGACAACCCTGGGCACACCGCAGAGATCCTTTACAATTTGAATCGCCGCAAACCCCTGTTCCATCAGCTCCGCAACCTGGTCTGCCTGGGTATTTCCAACCTCAAAGGCCAGCATACCTGCCGGATGCAGACGCTCCGGCGCGATCTGTATAATCCGCCGGTAAAAATCCAGGCCGTCCGCCCCGCCGTCTAAAGCCAGCCGGGGCTCGTGCCGGCAAACGTCTGGCTCCAGTGTAGGGATCACATCGGTTTCAATATAGGGGGGATTGGAGACGATCACATCATACTGTCCGAAAACCGTTTCCCGGAGAATATCACGCTGCTCAAATACTGTCCGATCCGCAAGCATAAGTTTTTCCGCGTTCCGCCGGGCCACCGCCAAAGCCCGGGCGCTAACGTCAACCCCGCGGACATACGCCTGCTGGTTATAATGGGCAAGGCTCAGGGCGATACAGCCGGATCCCGTACCGATGTCTAACGCTGTAAAGCCCTGGTTCATCCAGTTTTCCAACACATGCTCTACCAGTGTTTCCGTATCTGCTCTGGGAATCAGCACATCCGGCGTCACAATAAATTCCAGAGACATAAATTCCTGGGTGCCCAGCAAATATTGAAGCGGCGCGTGAGCAAGCCGCTTTTTGACGATTTCTTGAATTCTTTCTATAGACGGCACGTCCGCCGGCTCGCTGCTCCGCAAGACAAGCTCCATTGGGGTAAGGCCTAAAACAGACCGCAAAATCCAGTGTGCTTCGGCAACAGCGTTTTCAATGCCGCCAGCCCGCAGCCCTGCCACCGTTTTCTGGAGCAGCACCCGGATTACCATCGGTCGTCCTCCCGGTTTTCCGGGATCACAGCCTCCATAGAGGCAATGGCCACTTCAATCTGTGAATCATCCGGCTCCCGGGTGGTCAGCCGCTGCAGCCAAAGGCCGGGCTTCGTCAGCCAGCCTACACACCGGTTTTTGCTCCGTCCCGCCAGCTTAATGATCTCATATGAAACGCCGGCCACCACCGGCAGCAGCGCCAGCCGCATGACCATCCGTAAAATCACGCCAGTCCGCGGCAGCAGCGCGAACAAAATAATACTGACAACCATGACAAACAGCAAAAAGCTTGTACCGCACCGGGGATGAAACCGCGTGTATTTGCGGATATTCTCCACGGTCAGCGCCTCCCCGCCCTCATAGCAGGCAATGGTTTTGTGTTCCGCCCCATGGTATTCAAAGACCCGCTGAATATCCTTCATCTTGGAAACCAACGCTAAATATCCCAGAAATATCCCCATCCGGAGAATTCCCTCTACGACACTGGTAAAAACCTGTCCTCCAGAGAACCCAACCGCGCCAAACAGCGCCTCAATCCCTCGGGTTACCAGTGTTGGCAGCAGGATAAACAGCGCCACGCTGAATACCAGCGAAATGGCGATGGATACATAAATCACAATATCCTTGATTTTATCGCCGAATTTTTCCTCCAGCCACTGGTCAAACTTACTTTCCGGCTCATCTTCTTCCCCTTCGATATCTACAAAATCCGCTGAGAACATCAGCGCCTTCATCCCGATCACCAAACTGTCAATAAAATTTACGCAGCCCCGGACGATTGGCAGCTTAAAAAAACGGTTCCGCTTTTTTGTCCCGTTTTCATTTACCTCACAGGCGATCTCCCCATCCGGCTTCCGTACGGCCATAGCCATCCGGTACGGCCCCCGCATCATAACGCCTTCAATAATGGCCTGTCCGCCGATGGACGTAATATGTTGTTGTTTCTCACTCATAATTTATCCCCATTTCTTATCAGCTTTGCGATTCTTTCCCGGTAAAACTGGATGAACAAGCTCATGGCAAAATCAAATATCGCCAGCACAATGCCGCCGGCAGCAGCCAGCAAAACCGGACTGAGCGGCAATGAACCGTTTCCCAGCAAGGCCAGAGCCCCTGCCACCGACGCCGCAGATACCGCGAAAAATAAAATCATCTTGACGATCCATTCCCTGCCCAAACGCCCCCAGGCCTCAATCCGTTCCTTCAACACCGGGTAATATCCCAGAAACAAACAGTACGGCAGCACTGACAGCTTGTCGGGTACTAAGATCAGCGCCAAGGCGCTGGCCGCCGCAAATCCCGCCAAGGCGTATTTCCAGCCGCATTCTATACAGGTTACTGCCGTCAGGCAGGAAGCCAAACAGTATAAGGCGATCCGGCCCGTAGGCAACACGCCGGCGCCATATAAAAACAGCACCGCCAAAGCGGAAAGGATCCCGCAGAATACGACTCGTTTTGTCTTTTTCATCTGCTTTTCCTCCTAACAGCAGGAAATCAAATCGCCGCCCATACACTCGCAGCAGCAGTCCGCGCAGATCATCGAGCTGCAGCAGTCACAGGTGCTCATTCCGCCGGTTGGCCGGACATTGCGGTACTGCGCATTCTGGGCCTGAAAGCTGTTTAAGGTGGCCCTGTATTCCATATTGTTGGGATCCATACTGACCGCTCTCTGAATATAGCTCCGGCCCTTGTCGTACCAGCCCCGGTTTACATAAATGACACCCATTAAATAATACCATTCTGCTGTTTGGGAAAGACCAGACAGCATTTGCTCCGCTTCCTGAAACCGGCGCTGCTGGATCAGCATCCGGACGCTTTGAAAGCTGGCCTCACCGCTGTATCCCCTCTGACCATAGCCCGCGCCTGTCTGGGAAGAATATCCAGAGGCGCCGCCGTTTTGGCCGGCAGAAGACTTTCCGCCGTTGGTCAGCATGTCATAGGCTTTATTGATCTCTTTTAGTTTTTCGCTGGCCAAATCCGCCAGCGGGTTATTCACATATTTGTCCGGATGATATTTCTTTACCAGCTCCCGGTATGCCTTTTTTATGGTTTCCTCGTCCGCGCCTTCCGGCACCCCGAGTACCTCATAGGGATTCATCGCTTTTTTGTTCCTCCTCCATGTATTTGCAAAAAACCGTGTCCTGCCGGGTCTTTAATCCCAGATACAAAATATTCTTCAAGATCCCGTCATTTTTATAAACCTTCAGCAGCTCATAACTGGCCGCAATATTATGGAGCGTATAGGTCATAGTGACCTCCAGCTCCCGCAGCATATCAGCTCTATCCGTATATCCCCGGGCAATCAGAGGGTTATAGCCGCCCTGTTTTTCATCCGCTTCCAAATCGGCAACCGCGTCTAAAATATAGATCCAACGTCCGGTATTGTAGCCCAGCCAGGCCAAAACCCGTTTTTGCTCCTGATCAGTTATAAAATCCGGTGTAAAGAGCATCAAGAGGATATTGGCAAAGCAGTCCGCCGCCGCGTCCAGATCGCTGGAATTTTCCTTTTCCAGGCAGGAAAGCGCCGCGAGCAGATGCCGGATCCTGTCATAGGCTGCTCCATACCGCCTTTTTGCCCGCCGAACCGCCCGCCAGTGCAAAGCCATCATGCAAAGTGCCTTCAGGCTCCGTTCGTCCTGCCAGTCGTCATAAAATTTCAAGTATGCCAAAAGCACACTCATATATGCCGCATAGTCAACGGCTCTGTCTTCCATTACATTCTCCCGGCGTACCAGCGGATGGGCTACACACGCCTTGGCCGCCGTTTGCGTCTTTTGCGGATCCATCGCCGACAGGAGAACGGCTAAAAAGGTCATATCGTAGCTCAGCCCCAGCCTGGCCGGCTGGGCGCACAAACGGCCGATTGCCTTGCACAGGCCGCAATAATATGCCCGGAACCGATTATACTCGGAAACTTTTAGCTCATCCTTATACACATTGACATATCCAAACATGGCCTTCTCCTCTGTATCATTCCTTCTAAGTATACCCCTAATTTGTCTTTTTTTCAAGAACAACCGTATATTTATGTAAAAATTTATTATTTGTTCATAATTTGCATATTTTTTTGGGTTTGGCAAAAAATAAGACCACATTGTTTGGAATCCCATTTGAGAAAGGAAAATCGTTATGGCAAAAAAGCTCTCTCCTGAAGAATATCAGCAGATCGTCCAGCGAAAGGCGCCCGGATCAAAAATATGGACGAACTGCCTAAAGGCCTTTTTGATCGGCGGCCTGATTTGCACAGTGGGGCAGGCGTTTTTAAATCTATACCAATATTTCGGCCTGTCCGATGAGTTGGCTCCCATCGCCACCTCCATCACTATGATCTTTCTAGGCGTACTCTTGACTGGCCTGGATATTTATCCCAAAATTGCCAAGCACGCCGGCGCTGGTACAGTCGTTCCCATTACAGGCTTTGCCAATTCTGTTTCCGCGCCTGCTATTGAGGCCAAAACAGAAGGCCTGGTTCTGGGGGTGGGCGCAAAGCTATTTTCCATCGCCGGGCCAGTGATCGTCTATGGGACAGTCGCTTCTGTTCTGGCCGGACTGATTTTTTTGTTGACCGGACTATAATGCAGCCGCTATATCAGCATAGGAAAAGTACCAACGCGCCGCGCTGGTTTTTCCTATGCTGCTTTGTTTTAGAAATCTACATTTTTTTCAAAAAAGGGCTTGACAATTAAAACAAAATATGTTATCCTATATAAGTCGTTTGAAAGATATGCGGATATGGCGGAATTGGCAGACGCGCTAGATTCAGGTTCTAGTGATAGCAATATCGTGGAGGTTCAAGTCCTCTTATCCGCACCATACCGAGTGTTCTTACAGGACTTAAAGGGTTCTGTATAGCACTCGGT
>CBCTZG010000129.1:0-4889 GCA_965151315.1 uncultured Clostridia bacterium | reverse complement strand
CTATTTTACCTGATGTTGGAGGTTTACACAATATTTTATTCACTACCTATTTTTTCGTCAAAAACATGCAAAATTTCTTCGGCGTTTTCCTACATTTTTACTTTGGCATTGACAAACCTTTAATTCGGGGCATTTCGATAATAGTTCGTTTAAGAAACCTGCATGGTCATCGTGAGCATGAGTTAAAAAGATATATTTAATTTCAGAAAATGCTATACCTTGCTTATTAGCTCTTTTCTCTACGTTTTTCATACTGTGTTCATATCCTGTATCAATCATAATATATCCATTTACCGTATGATAGATGTAAGTGTTCATTACCCTGCTTCCTGCATTATATATATCCATAGTTAATTCTCACTTTCCCATTTGACAAATTCCAATTTTCTGCTCTACAACTTAGGATTTTCCTATCCTATAAAAACATTGTAAATCACTACAACATAGACAAATACTGCGGTTAAACAGGTCATAATAAAACCGCCTTTATCTCGATTATTTTTATATTCTATACTTCTTAATAGTAAGAGAGTGGCAAGTGATACAAGCATAATCGGGTTTGCTATGTCAAAAGGAAGAATTTTCACTAATCCTAATACAGCGAAAAGCATTGTTATTATAGATAAAATGATTTTTGTGATTTTCATACAATCACGCTCCTTTGTAAAAATCCAATTTATCGCATACAAGCATTTATAAATTTCATAGGTACGCCCATGCGTTCTGCGACTTGTTCCGGCGTCATTCCGCTATCCAAGAAACGCCTGCATACGACCTTCATATTCTCTCCGACTTCAATAATATGCTTATCAGGATCATAGAAGCGAACGACTCTCTGCCCCCAAGAATGTTCCATAATCGGGTGGACATATTCAATATCACATTCCTTCAGCTTATCAGCAAACTTGTCAAAGTCATCTTCCTCAAAATAAAGCTCAAAATTGTTGCCGCCAAAGGAAATATCATTCGTACCAATAAACGCTTTATATGTTTCAACCGTTTGCAGAGCTAAACCACCTGTCAGCGTCTTATTTGCTCCAAAGTCCATAATGATATGAAGCCCAAAGACTTTTTTATAAAATTCAACTGATCTGTCTATATCGGTCACTACCAGCATAGGATTTTTCAACTTCATTCTAACTTCCTCCAAAACACAGTATCGTTATTTCCGATTAGGCTTTCTTTTAATAGCCAACAGTTTCATATAGTCATCGAACTCAGAAGTATCAGTCGGCTCAAACATTACCCATTTCCCGTCACGATAAGTTGTTGCCTCATCATATTGTCTGCAAACAGAATCAGAAAGAGTTTCCCTTATTTCCTCAAATTTTGCTCTTTCATCTTTTCCGAAAATGATCATAAAACCAACGCAATTATTTTTTGCATAGAGACTGCAAAGCGTCTTACCGCCTCTACGATATTTATATTCGTAAGTCCAATTCTTACCGCCTGTGTTCCACAGCCGTTCCATATCGTATTTTTCATCAATCGCCGAACACAGCTCTTGCCAGACTGCAAACAAAGGTTGTCCGAGCAATTCAGTCATAGTTGATTGAGTAGGAGTATTTTCAAGCATTGTGTTCCCTCCGCAAATCTGTGATTTAATAAAGTCTTTCTCTAATCCAGTTTCTGAAAAAATCCAGTTCAAAATCCGTATGAAACCAATGTTCTCCGCCTTTTTGTTCTGTGAGTTCACAGCCAAAATTATCTGCAAAAGTTTTTACATAATCGTATTCACACAGGGTATCGTTTTCTCCTCGCAGAATAAATGTTTTATGGTTCCATATATTAATCGGATGACTTTTAACATATGTATAATATGGAAAATATAAAGGTTCTATATCATTCTCTATCTTTACTCTTTCTTGGAACTCTTTTTCTGTGATGTGACAGTATTCCATAAGATTATGAATGATTCGTTCCATATCTGTTACAGGAGAGAGAAACCATGCATATTCTATATCCATATCCGCAAATGCAAGCAATTCAAAATAAGCTCCTATACTACACCCAAATATTGAAACTTCCTCGCCTTGATTTACTGCAAAAGAATACATTGCTTTCAACTCTCGAACGCATTCGTCTGGCATAATAAAATCTGTTTCATATACTCTTTCTCCATGCTGTGGCAGGTCGAAGCTAAGAACCTGATAACCCTTTGCAGTTACTTCTTCCGCCAGTACCCAAATGCAATCATCAATTTTTGAAGAATGACTTCCATGTGCTGCAATTATAATTTTGTCGCTCGGTTCTCCCCACAAAATAACAGGAATGCCGTCGATTCTGATTTTACTTAAATTCATGTTTTTACCTCTGCAAATCTGATTTTGTTACTCTATGTATTCTAACCTTTTAAATTTTCCAAAGCAGCCGGATTATTTTCAAGAATCGCCCCAACAGTCGGGCAGATTTCTAAATCCGGGCAGTCGCCGCAGGTGGAAACGCCCTTATTCAACGCACACTTCCGAATCTCGCACAGACTGTTGCAAAATACCGTTTTTGTCCCATTCATACGGCAGCCCTCGCAGTTGATATGTTCCGGAAGAATAGGAGCATTGTTTAACTCTGCCCACAGCTTAGCAGTTTTCTCCCGCAATGCCTGATCATCATTGACGGTCGCTATGTATGCGTCGCATTTTTCGCAGTCCAGTCCACAGTATCCAATCATCTCTTTCATCGTCATGCACCTCCCGCCTGCATTTTTATTTAAAATACCCGTCCAGATAATCAGCGGCAGCCTTGCTTACTTCAAACGTCATATCCAATCCGCCAACGTCAAACTCCACATATGAATTATCATACAAGGTAATGGAAGCAATATCATACAAATTCCCATCGGAACCGTCCTGCCCAAGCTTTACAGTTTCCTCCTGCGACAAGCCGAACGAGCCGATCTCAGATGCTCCTTCCGGAAGTGATTTTAATTCCCAGCTTTCCAAATCAAGCGCTTCAATGAACGCTTTAATATCTTCATCGGCGGTGATTGTTTCCGACACATCGGAGGCGCCGGCGGGGATCACGGCGATTTCTTGTGCCTTTGAAAGATCATCCCCAAAATCCGATGAATCGGTATTGCCGCCGGATTGGCATCCGCAAAGCAAAAGCGCAAGCATCAATGATGAAATAAATATCTTTTTCATAATCTTCTCACTTTCCTTTTTAATAAGTTTCAGGTAATTTTATTATTCCCGGCGCGGGTATTTCAAGCATTATGTAATCTTCAAACCGGGATTGTATAAGATAGTAAAGCTGTCCCACTTGCAACTTTTTCCTTTATCGCGGAAGCTACATCTTTAATTGTGTATGTCGTTGTGTCTATAACATTTGATTCATACACCCCTAAATTGGAAAATTGTTCCCACATTGTTTCCACTAATTCAACATTGGTTTTTCTGTCTAATTTTTCACGTTCCACAACTCGCTTCAATGTTTCTTCCTTGCTGGCTCTTAAAACAATATAATGCACCTCATAGCGTTCCAAAACAAGGTTTTTCCAAGGTCCTAAAAACCACGGTCCTACAATGCCATCTACAATTACATCATATCCACCACGAACATATCGCTTCGCAGCTTCTAAAAACGCTTCAATGACAATTAAATTTTGCGCATTTGATTCCGGCAAATGTGGCGGTATCGCTCCCTTGCTCAAATAATGATAAAAGTCATCTGTATGCATATTCACAGATTTATCCATGTCGGACTCTTTTGCAACAATAGAGGCTGTTGTGGTTTTTCCTGTTCCTGGCGCACCTGTAATTATAACAATTCTTCCTTGATTCATCTATATCCTCCGAAGTTCTGATTTATCACTGTTACTTCCCCTGCGGAATAAAATATACGGAATATCCGTCTATATTGATCGGCAGAGTGGGAATTGTCTGATCGTTATAATATTCCGTCGGCGCAACCGTGGCATAACCGCTTACGCCGTCGATCGTAATCTCATAATCCGTTCCGTCCGGCGTTTCCCGGCTGACCTTATATGTCCCGCTATAGGTTTTGCTGTTCGTTTTGTCGGTAACGGTAATTGTCCCGTCCTTGGCAGTCAGCGTTATTTCTGCTATTTCAGCATCGGGATACAGCTCGTCATGCTCTCCCACGGCGACGACCATTTCGTCTTCGTTTTGAGCGGCTTCCATATCATTTTTCATAACCGTCCGCATTTTCCACTCGTAATCTTCGATTGCAATCCGGTCGGAATTGCAGGCGGAAAGCGCAAAGGTAAATACCAATATTAAAAACGCGGATAAAAATTTTTTCATTTCCATTCACCTTCCTTTGGCTTTTTTACTTACATACACACCTGCCGCAATAACGGCGGCGACAAGCACCGCAAGCAAAACAAACGCCGGTATCAGCATATCCGTTTCGCTCATCGCCCCGGAATCAACCTTATAGCCCATATAGCCGATCGCGCAGAGCAATATGCAGCATATTATACATACAGCGCCGGCTGCCCTGCATACTTTCTTTTTGTCATATTTTTTCTTTTCTGCTTGTGATAAAGTGTTATATCCGGCAACGAGCCAAGCTCCTTTCCCGCACAGCAGGAAAATACCGGCCGCTAAAAACAATAATGCAAGTATGATTATTTCTGTGACCATTCAATAGACCTCCTCGTAAATCTTTTTTGCCGAACATCAGTCGAATTTTTCTATCTTTACATTCGCTATCGCGGACTTGTTCGGCTCGCCGGTAACAAGGTCTTGCGGTGCGGGAATGAGCATCATAAACCCGTCCTTGCCGTACCGCTTTTCATACCCCTGCGCATATTCTTTCTCAACCGAAATATGCCGTACCTGCCCCGTGACCATTGCGGTAATCCCTGCGCCGCTCAAGTCCCTGATATCTTTTAAGGTACATTCCATATTGATAAACGCCTCGTCAAT
>CBCTZG010000128.1:0-5061 GCA_965151315.1 uncultured Clostridia bacterium | reverse complement strand
TTCCTCTTCCTTCTTGCCGCACCCAGCAGCTGCCAGCAGCATGGCAGCTGCCAGTACTCCCGCGATTATTTTCTTCTCTTTCACATGCATCAACCTTTCTTGATTACTCTTTGCTGTTTGCCCAGGCAGTCTCATTGCCCGCGGCTGTTCCTTGGGGGCTGTCTTTGCCCCGCAATCCCGCTTTTGAAGGATTGGATTTCGGTGCCGCCGTTCTATCTGGCACCAGCTTCCTCAGCCTGTCTATTTCGCACTGATCACCTGCCCTTTTTATTTTCCATCCTCAAAGTTAGACAAAACTACTGGTAATTTTGCACAACTTTATTAAAAAAAAAAAAAAATCTTGGTTATATTATATAATATTTTAGGCTTATGTTCTATACAAAAATCAACAACTTCATTCGTTTTTTTATCAATTTCCAACATTTCTTTTTGGGGTCAGCCTGTATAATTTTGGAGGCTATCCGTGAAATTCCCCCGTTATATGGCAAAAATCACCTTTTTTCGTAAATATAGATATTTCTAAAACTTTCCATCGCGTCAGTATATTGCGTACGGCCATATTTTATGATACAATAAAATAGTACTAAATTTATGGAAGGAGCAGAAGAAATGTCAAGTTCCAGCTATAATGATCTGTTAGAAAAAAATACGGATGATTTCGCCATTGAGCAGGCGCATTATAATACAGCTGTCAACATGAACAGCACGCATTACCACAAGCATTATGAAATCCTATATCTACAGCAGGGCAAGCGGACGCTTCACGTCAATGAGCTGCATACCTATACCCTGACCCCTACCAATATCGCGCTGCTGCGGCCAAATGTCATCCATCAGACAGTGTCCAGCGAGGGCTCCCGGCAGACCAGGGTTCTGATCAATATATCCCAGGATCTGATCGCACGTCTCTGCCAGCAGTATACAAAAAATATAGCCGCCTGCTTTAACGCGCCTGTCCTGGATCTGAGCCACTATGACATTGGCCTGCTAAGCTATTTGTTTACAGAACTGCTGGACAATCAGAAAACCAATCCGCTGTATACTGAAAAAATCAAAATTAACCTGGCTAAGATCCTTCTGCATCTGAGTGAAATCTATTTCAATACATATCCGGAAAACAGCGCCTTGATCGGTCAGACCGCGATGGAACGCATCGAATGTGTTATTGCCTATCTGCAGGAAAACTTCTATAATCAGATCTCGCTTGCGGATATCGCGGATCAGCTGCACATCAGCGAAACACATCTTGAGCGGATCTTTAAGCAGGCTACCGGCGTCAGCCCATACAAGTATCTGCTGAACATCCGGATGGTGAACGCCAGGCGGCTTTTAGACTCCAATTCCATGGCCACCTCGGAGGTCGCCGCAGCCTGCGGCTTTAACAGCCTCAGCTCCTTTTCCAGGAGCTTTAAGCAGGTTTATGGCTATTCGCCCAAGCAATATCAGATGCAGAGCAAAAATCCCATCCCTTAGCGGAAGCTCCGCATAGCACAGGCAGGCGTCTTGCCAATTCCGGGACAATATCCTGAATATTGCCGTACGCAAAAAAGGCATATCGCAAATGAAATGCGATATGCCTTTTGATCTGTTTGAAAAGACTATCCGGACAGGCTGGTTATTCTTCCAGGCTGCCTGTACCGCCCATCAACGCTGTCAGCTCCCGGATCCGTTCGATAGGAAACGGCGGCAAGGCTAAGGGCTTCAGCGCAATAGACATCAGCTTCATGGGGTTATCGTCCGCTGCGGTACGGTTTGAACGCAGCTGCCCGCAGCGCCTGCAGCGATGGATCACCGCCCACTCCCCGTCTTTCCTCGCCCACACGCCGATGGGATCCATGATACCGCCGCAGTCTTCTGCCCGGTCACCGGGTGTAATGTCCACATGCAGGCTGGATAAGCAGTTCGGGCAATGATTTCTATGGTCACTCCCAGCCCCTGCCGCTACCACCAGCCTGCCGCAGACCTTACAGGTAAAGCTGTCTTTGCAGGCATGGGTCTTATAATAGCCTTTTGTATACATTTTCCGTTTATTTTCTCGATTCATCGAATTATCCTCCAAAAAGTATTTTACCGTTCTTTTGGGAGGCGCCGTGAATCCGGCTTGCATAAACCTCCCGGTTTATGCAAGCACCGAAGTACAGTTTTGATTCAACATAATCTCTCCTTATTTCCAAATTCAAATATACAATTCATGCCAAGTCGGCAATAGTCTGTGTCAAAAGCTTCTGAAGCATCGGCCCCGTACGGTCGGCAATGGCCCGGATATCCGCGTGGGACAGCGGCGTTTTGCTGATCCCGGCGGCCATATTGGAAATACAGCTGACAGCGCAGACCCGCATTCCCATATGCCGGGCGGCAATGGCCTCGCAGGCCGTGCTCATCCCAACCGCGTCTGCTCCCAGCGCCTTAAACATCTGGATTTCCGCCGGTGTTTCATAGTTCGGCCCCGGGGTCTGCACATATACGCCCTGCCGCAGGGAAATCCCAAGCTTCCCAGCGGACTGGATCACGCTTTCCCGGAGCGCCTTGTCGTAAACCACGCTCATGTCCGGGAAACGGGTACCCAGCGCTTCTATGTTTTCTCCTCGCAGCGGGGATGGCACAAAGGTACTGATATGATCTGTCAGCAGCATCATATCGCCCACCTGGAAATCCGGATGAATGCCCCCGGCCGCGTTGGTGAGCAACAGGGTCTGTGCCCCCAGCATCCCCATGAGCCGAATGGGCGCTACCACCTGCTCCATGGAATAGCCCTCGTAATAATGGACCCGGCCCTGCATAATCACAACCGGCATTTTCCCGACGCAGCCAAATATCAGCCTGCCCCGATGCCCGGCCACAGTAGATACCGGGAACCCCGGCAGCTGACTGTATTCCACCGTCCCCGCCGCCTGGATCGTATCCGCGAAATCCCCCAGGCCGGATCCTAAAACCAGCCCAAGCCTGGGTGCGAACGGGATTGTTTTTTCGACCATCTCTTTCCACTGACAAAGCGTTTTATACATCGGAAAGCTCACACCTCCGTGATGATCGGCAGAATCATAGGACTGCGGTTTGTTTTTTCATAAATATATTTCGAAATACTGTTTTTTAACTGGTTCTTCATCGAGGCCCAGTCGTTTACACGGGCCTTGCCGCAGCGCATGATGCTGTCGCGGGCCACGTCCCGCACTTGATCGATCAGCCCTTCCGCTTCCCGGACATATACAAACCCGCGGGAAATAATATCCGGGCCGGAAACCAGCCGGCCTGTTTCCTGGGAAAGCGTCGCCACTACGATGATCAAGCCGTCCTGGGCCAGATGCTTTCTGTCCCGGAGCACGATGTTGCCCACATCGCCCACACCCAGGCCGTCTACCAGGATCTTGCCCGCCGGTACGGTCCCGCCGATCCGGGCCCCGTCGCTGTCAAGCTCCAAATACCGGCCGTTATTTAAGATGAATGTGTTCTTGGCCGGAATGCCGACATCCTCAGCTAGCTGGGCATGCAGCACCAGGTGGCGGTGCTCCCCATGCACCGGGATAAAGTATTTGGGCTTCGTCAGGGACAGGATCAGCTTCAGCTCTTCCTTGCAGGCATGGCCTGAAACGTGAACCTCCGCTAAGGACTTATAAATTACCTCTGTCCCAATTTTAAACAGCTCGTTGATGACGTTCGCTACAGTTTTTTCATTACCGGGAATGGGTGTCGCGGAGATGATGACCAGATCATCCTTTGTCAGCTCTACCTTCCGGTGGTCGGAAAATGCCATCCTGGTCAGGGCGCTCATTGGCTCACCCTGGCTGCCGGTGGTAATGATCACCAGTTGATTGGGACGGTATTTGTGGATATTGTCAATATTGATCAGCACACCCTCCGGGATCTTGACATACCCCAGCAAAATAGAAATTTCTACGATATTTTCCATACTGCGCCCGGAAACCGCCACCTTTCGGCCGTTTTTCACCGCCGCGTTGATGATCTGCTGCACTCGATGGACATTGGAAGCGAACGTAGCTACAATGATCCGTTTATTGCAGTTTTTGAATATGCTTTCAAATTTTTCTCCCACGCTCCGCTCGCTCATTGCATATCCGGGCCGCTCCACGTTGGTGCTGTCGGACATCAAGGCCAGAACCCCTTCCTTTCCCAGCTCACCCAGCCGGGTCAGATCGATCATTTCGCCCACGATCGGGGTCGTATCAATCTTAAAATCGCCCATATGGATCAGGGTGCCCAGCTTGGTCGTAATCGCCAGCGCTGCGGAATCCGCGATAGAGTGGTTTGTCCGGATAAACTCTACCTTGAAATTCTGGCTTACTGTAATGATATTACCGGCCCGGACGCTGTGCAGCTTCACCCGGGATAACAGATTATGCTCCTTCAGCTTGTGCTCCACCAGCGCGATGGTGAGCCGTGTACCGTATACCGGTACATTGATCACCTTCAAAAAATACGGGAGCCCTCCGATATGGTCCTCGTGCCCATGGGTCAGGAATACCGCCTTTACCTTATTCGCGTGCTTTTCCAGATAGGAAATGTCATTGATCACCAGGTCTACCCCTGGCATGTCGTCGTCGGGGAACGCCATTCCGCAGTCCACTAAAATAATGTCGTTGCCATATTCCAGAGCTGTCATATTCTTGCCGATCTCATCCAGTCCCCCTAAGGGTATAATTTTTAGTTTTGCTTTTCTTGCCACAAAATAACCTCCAATTTCATTTTGGGCGAAAAAAGGCGCATACAAAACAATCCTCAAGACATGCACAAAAACAGCTTAAGGATCTTACAACACTTCAATTTTATTCCGTTCTGTATTTCCCAATTTCGCCAGTAATAATTCCGAACACATTCTCTGTTTTTTATTATACCACAAAATATGGTTTTTAGTCAACTAAAATACAGGTTAAAAATCAGATTTTAGGAATTTGTACCCAAAAAGCCTGGAAAATCCAGGCTGTATCCGTGATATACGCAAATAAATACCGACAAAAAACACCGTTTCTAATGAAACGGTGTTTTTTGCATTATTGGTGCCTTTAGGCGTGGGAATAAACCCCCAGTTCTACTGGGGGAAGATAA
>CBCTZG010000127.1:0-5067 GCA_965151315.1 uncultured Clostridia bacterium | reverse complement strand
CCATCCCGAACACGGAAGTTAAGCTCCTTTGCGTCGATGATACTTGGCGGGCGACCGCCTGGGAAAGTAGATCGTTGCCGGAACAGGAAGTATCCCGGCAGAAATGTCGGGATACTGATATATTCCTGATTAGCTTAGTTGACAGAGCAAATGTCGCTGATACAACCGGGAATAGAAATATGATCCAGATTAGCTCAGTTGGCAGAGCATGCGGCTGTTAACCGCAGGGTCGTCCGTTCGAGCCGGACATCTGGAGCCACGTCGGAACAGACTTTGCTCTGTTCCGATTTTTCTTTACAGAAAAATCAGTCATGTACGCCGTCGTTCCTTCTCTTTCATGAAAAAGCGCATTCGCATCGGCGAGTGGCTTGTACGCGCACCGTTTTACGCCGAGATACCCATGATCACTCTTTCACGATTCCGTGCCTGCGGTGCAAAGTATCATTTTTGGACAGTTAAGTGAAAAGAACATCATATCCGTTGGGTATGGTGTTCTTTTCACTTGTATATGTTTAGCTCAAGCGGCCGATATGCCGGTAGATGGGTCTGCTGAAGTGTCACAAGGGCAGGGGACAGGACCCGCCGGCGGCGGAGAGAGGGAGTGCCCTCGGCGCGGGAGAACTGCGGCAGAATGGAGCAGGGCGGCCATAGAGCTATGTGTCCCATCAGTAGTTTACAGGTAGTAATTTTATCTGGCAATAAACTTCGCGTGACGGCTATATGCAGGCATTGACCCTGATGCGGCATCATACATTACGCTCGCAGTCGCTTTGATAATGTATTTTTACTGTCAAACTTTTTAGCGCTGCGCATTAACTGAGCGGTTAAACTTTTGCCAGACGCCCAAGACCACAATGGCTCCATAGGACATAAAAAATCTAATCAGATATGGATCCATTGCAAGCCCTTTTAGTTGGCCGGCAAAAATTTTGGAGAATAGCTCATATCAGAAGCCGTTCCCAGTTGTAATGGCGGCGTGATCGGGCTGAAATACGCTGATATTGGAACTTTTCATATGAATCTCCAAACATCATTCTGTTTCTTTAGCCTGGATGATAGGATGCGACGGGAGCACTGTCAAGATAATTTATTTAGTAATTGGGGACGGCAATTGAAAGCCGGCCACGCTTTAATTCTTTTTAAAACATACAAAATATCTATACAGAAAGGATCAAAAAACTTGCACAAAAGATATTTTTATACTATAATAAGTGGGAAAAGAGGGATTTTGTATAATGGAAACCCGTTACTTGGATTAAAGGCAGTGATTGACCTGCCGATCAGGGATACGGGGCTGCATGTGTGCGTCCATGACGTAAGCGGTATTCTATCGGCGGCGGGGCGGCGGAAAACTGTTGGCGGAAACCGATAACAGCGAAACCGATATCGCGTTGCAGTGCGGATACAATAATTTGCCGTATTTTAACCGGGTATTTAAACATATAACCGGGGAGATGCGCAGGCTAGGCTGCTAGCAGTTAAAAGGCGCGTCTGGGACAGATCCGGGGGAAGCTTGGGCGAAATAGAGGTCTTTGTGCTAGCCGGGGGATTGGCATGATCCTGGACGGCCCAGCAAAGAAGCAGTTATTTTATAGTATAAAAGAAAGGCGTTCTGAAAAGGAAGGATGGGTATGGATTTTTTCCAGCGTTATGTATCGAACACGTCTGCCGGCAGTGGGAACCAATTTTTTTTCACCGGTACGACGGAATTTTTGACAGGGCGGATTTTTTATCAGGTCAACACCGGGGGTCAGTTTGCGTATTCCTTTTTGTTTTCCAATATTTTGGACAGCACCTTTGCCGACGGCAGCGTCAGTCACAAGAACCTGATCTGCGATACCTGGGAGATCGGCCGGATGTCCGCAGGCGCTTGTGAACCGGATTTCTTTGCGGCGGGGCTGGAGAATGTGGATATGGAGCGAATCTGCGGTATGACGCCGGTCACCTTTGACGGGGCAAAAGAAAAAATCGTTACGCCCGGCACGTTTTTTGCCACAGACCCTGTGCTGCTGGACGTGGAGACAGGCGGCTTCATTTGCTTGGAAATTGCTTTCCGGGGGAAGATGATCCCGTATCATGAAGAAAGCATCATTCCCGCGTACCGCAAAAACGCGGCCGGCTGGACTTTGTGCAAGCAGATGCCCTATGCCGGAATGGTGGGCTGCAGCCGGCCGGCTGCCTGCCGGATCGGTTTTTTGGGGGATTCTATTACCCAGGGGATCGGAACGGAAATGAATTCGTATACCCACTGGAACGCGAGACTGGCAAACCAGCTGGGGGATCAATACGCGTTTTGGAATTTGGGATTGGGCTATGGCCGGGCTAACGATGCGGCGTCAGATGGCGCGTGGCTGTTTAAGGCGAAACAAAACGACGTGGCGGTGGTATGCTTTGGCGTCAATGATATTTTGCAAGGATTTTCCGCGGAAGAAATCAAACGGGATCTGACGGGAATTGTAGACAAGCTCCAGGCCGCCGGGGTCAAGGTAGTCCTGCAGACCGTGCCGCCCTTCGACTATGCCGGCGGGCAGCGGGAGACATGGCTTGCGGTGAACGCATACATCTTGCAGGTTTTGGAGAAAAAAGCGGAATTGGTTTTTGATGTGGTCCCTGTGCTTCGTGAAAGCGGGGAAGCCCCGGAGCGGGCGAAATACGGCGGGCACCCGAATGCGGCAGGCTGCAGAGCGTGGGCGGACGCACTTTTGCCGCCCCTGAAGGCGTTTCTTGAAAAGAATTTTAAATAACTCTTTCTGGGAATCGATGTGGAAGGAAACGGATAGGACACAGAGGGGAAAAGTATGGGAAATTTTTTGACAGGGATTCGGCCGGCGGTGGATGGACGGCCGGCGCGGAGAAAGCTGATTGCTGCGGCGCTTGTGTTTTTGCTGGGTGTTGGTCTGGGGATTCTTTCCAAATATCTGGACGAGAATCATGCCGAGCTCCCCGAAATATTCTGGATGCTGGATGAGCAGCTGGATCTGCACAATTTTCTGGGTGGCCTTTCTCCCTGGATTGTACTGGCGGTTTCCCTGGCGGCGTACAGTAAGACGCCGGCCCAGGCGGCTGCCCATGTATTTGTATTTTTTGTGGGCATGGTGGGCAGTTATTATCTGTATTCCAAATATATTGCAGGCTTCTTCCCAAGGCACTATGCCATGATCTGGTTCGGCCTGACGGCGGTATCGCCGGTTCTGGCCGTCCTCTGCTGGTATGCCCGGGGAACGGGGAAGACCGCGGTAATCCTTTCCGCCTGTATTTTGGCTGTGTTGATCAACACTGCCTTTGCCTATGGATTTTTTTACGTATCTGTCCGGTCGGCGCTAGATTTGGCAATGCTGATCATCGGGATATTTGTACTGCGCCGATCACCGGGAGAAACCGGGGCCATGCTATGCGGGGCAGTCCCGATTGCAGTCGCCCTCCATATGCTGCTTCCCTTTTCTTTGGGATAAACCGAAACGCAGGCTATCGACTGCTGCGGGAAGGCCTGTGTTACTCCCTGGGGAACGGACGCCTGACGCTGGTAACGCCCAGGATATAATCCAGAGAAACATCGTAGAACCGCGCCAAAGCGATTAGCATATCCACCGGGATCTGCCGCTGCTGGTTTTCATATTGGGAATAGGTATTTTGCCGGATGTGCAGATATTCTGCTAAAACCTTTTGGGGGATATCGGAATCCTCCCGAAGCTCTTTTAACCGCATAAACGTCCTCCTGTTTTTTTATTTATTATATATATCACAAATTGAGATATTGACATTTATCTCGATTTGTGATATATTAAAAACGGATACAGGAAAAAAAGAAATGAAAGCAGGTGTGTGTGCAGAATGAAAAAATGGATTATTTTCGCGGGGATGTTGACGGCCATGCTGGTAAATGCGTCTCCTGGGCTGGCGTTTTCCGATGTATCCGGTACGCCGCATCAAAAGGCAATTGAATTTTTCAAGCAGGCAGGCGTTTTGGTGGGGGACGGAACAGAATTCAGGCCCGACGCTCCGCTGCTCCGGGGAGAGGCTGCGCAGATGGTATACGCGGTAAAATATCAAACGCCCCCGGCGGCGGCCGGTTCGGAATTTACAGATGTACCCCGGGATCACTGGGCGTATCCCGCTGTTTCCTGCCTGTACAGCCAGGGGTATTTGGCCGGATACGGCAGCGGCCTGTTCGCCCCGGCAGATCCGATGACCGGGGGACAGGCTATCAGTTTTTGCGTCCGCCTGCTGGGCTATACGCCATACGCGGACCGATTCGCGGCGGACGGTGCGCCATGGTATGCCGGCTATGTCATGACGGCCCAGCAGACGGGGCTTCTCGACGGGCTGTCCCTGGCAATGGATCAGGAAATTACCAGGGGAGAAATGGCCAGGCTGGTACGCGCGGCTGTAGATTTGCCGCTGGCCGTCACCCGGGAGCAGGACGGGAGCACGGAGGTGGTGCTGATGGACGGCTCCTCGGCGGAAACGCCGTACAAGACCCTATGGACAGAACGGGATCAACAGGGATAAACCGGTATAGAAAAGCTCCGGCAAACGGGCGGTGAAATCAGAAGGTGTTGGCGGGACGGCACTGGCCGCCCATTCCGCTTTCTGAAAACAAAGCGCTGAATACCGGAGCATTTTACGTGGGCCGCGTAAGGGCTTTATCCCTGGTCCCGGACGACCTGGGAGAACCGTTTCAGCTCCTCCAGGGTATTGACGCCGTTTCCGTGGGCTAAGAGCGCGGCCTGGGTCTGGCCGGACAGCGTATCAAAATACGCCTGGGCCTGCTGGTCATTTTCCAGCAAATTGTGGATATCTTCGTACCGCATAGCATTTCACCTCACAGACAGTATCTGCCGCCGGCGGGCGGTTTATGCAGGCATAGCGCAAAAATGCCTGCATTATTCTGGAAATTATAGTATAATCATTATATAGAGCGGAAACAGGGGTGAGGATATGCTTAGCACGGTTTGCAGCTGCTCATCCAAAAATCGGGATATATGCCGATAAAATAAGAAAAACCACATTGTCCATTTGGACAATGTGGTTTTCTTGTATACCGAAAACCACGCGATAGTCGCGTGG
>CBCTZG010000126.1:0-5091 GCA_965151315.1 uncultured Clostridia bacterium | reverse complement strand
TGTTCCGGGATAAGATCTGTTGACAAAGCAAAAATTTTGATATGAGAACTCCCTTGGAATACGGCTAGTAACGGGATATTATGATGAATTCGATCGGATAGGGCGGTTCTCCTGCCGCGTTTAAAAAGGTTTATTAAAAAGAGAACTGCCCCTTCTGACTTATGCACCATTCTGATCGGGAATGTCAGCGCCTCGCCTTTGCTTTCCGGGTGCTTCTGGCTTCGCTTTATGTTGTACAATCCTTTTCTGAACATATCTCAGGAAGGAACAAAACGCGGAACCTGCCTATGAACTTCCGTATTCAGCGCAGGCTCAAACTGCGGTTTCCCTATTTTTCTTGTCCCTGTGTCTACTGTTTTGACTATGATCCAATCACAGCAGACGGAATAATTTGCATAGTATTCATTTGAATCCACCGTCAATTCTTGACCGCACTGAACTCCGCAGGAGCGGGAAGCCTGCCTCACGGCATAAATTGTCCGCCATAAGCTGGGACGATTTTGCAACTGCCTTTGGCAAAGCATCGGACAGCCGCGAAGCAATGCTCCCCGTCTTGTCCTGGACGATTGGCGCTCGACGGTTCAATTCCTTTGTCTTCTCAGTGATCTCCGCAGTGCTCGTGACTGCAGGTATGTGCACCGCAGGTATGTGTCTCATCATGCCCGTGTTTATGATGTCCGCAATGCGCGTTTGGGTCAAAATCGAGATTTCCGGCAAGAAAAGCTTCTACCGCGTCATCCGCATTACCGCTGACACCGCCATAGATCTGAATATTGGCTTTACGCAGAGCCGTCTGCGCGCCGCCGCCAATACCGCCGCAAACCAGCACGTCTGCTTTAGCAGCTGTAAGCACACCCGCGAGCGCTCCATGGCCGGAACCGTTCGTATCGATAACTTCTGTTTTTACAATTCTATTATCTTCCACATCGTATACCTTAAACTGCTTGGAATGCCCAAAGTGCTGAAAAACCTCTCCGTTTTCATACGTGACTGCAATTCTCATAACATTTTCTCCTTTATCCATTATTTTAAATTCGGTTCGGATTTGCCGTTTTGAACATAATTTATTGCGGCAAAAACCGGTGTTTCCGCTGCGAAGGATGAAAATCGCCGCCCCCAATAATCAGCGGGCGTCCTAATACCTGCAAGCTTTTTCCTTGCGTTTTCATATATTCTTTATGCGGCTGCCCTTCCAACCTTGCGTTGGTCTTTGCATTCTTTCTGCGATAATCCTTCTTTATCCGTCAATATTATACCACAATAACAGGCATATGTCTATCATTTATTGACATATACACGAAACAATGATATACTTTAAGGTAATGAAGGGACTTTGGTTTATGAATTACTTAACATACTTACCCGTTTGGGATAAACTTGATAAATCGCAGCAAGACAAGCTTGAAAGTGCTGCTTTTATCCGCAGCTTTCATAAGGGCCAAATGCTGCAAAACGGCTCTGCCGAATGCACGGGGCTTATCCTTGTGATATCCGGTCAGCTTCGTGTATTTACCGTCTCTGAAGACGGGAGGGAGATTACGCTGTACCGCCTTTTTGAGCGTGATGTCTGCCTTTTCTCTGCCTCCTGCATCATGAACAGCATCCAGTTTGATATTGCTGTCGCTGCCGAAAAGGATACCGATGTTTTAGTTATCCCATCAGAACTATATAAACGGATTATGGAAGCTTCTGCACCGCTTGCCAACTATACCAACGAGGTTATGGCGAGCCGGTTTTCCGATGTGATGTGGCTGGTCGATCAGGTGATGTGGAAAAGCCTCGACAAACGCCTTGCAGATTTCCTCTTGAACGAGGCGAATATTGAAGGTACCCATACCCTTAAAATCACCCACGAAATAATCGGGAACCATTTGGGCAGTCCCCGTGAAGTGGTAACGCGGATGCTGAAATATTTTGCAGGCGAAGGTCTTGTTTCACTCTCCCGCGGTACGATTGAGATTAAAGACAAAGGCGGGCTTGCAAAAATCGTTGAAGGATAAATAATGAAAGCGTTAAGCTTCCCAAAGGGATTACTTAACGCTTTTTCTTTCAGGCGTCCATTCCGCAGGGAGTGGATTTTTTATTTAATTCCCGGTCGTTGCGGACTGCGTCATAGAACCGGAAGCCGCCGGCAAAATTATAAGCGTTAAACCCGCCGCCTGTCAAAATCCGGCTAGCGATATAGCTTCTAAGCCCGCTTTGGCAGATGACATAAACCGGCTTTGTTTTATCCATTTCGCCCATGCGTTCACGCAGTTCGTCAACAGGGATATTGATAAATCCTTCCACATGCCCCCTGCTGTATTCCATCGGTGTGCGTGTATCGAGAAGCGTAACGCTTCCATCACGGGGAAGCTTTTCCACTTCCTCATAGTACCACTGCTTTACTATGCCGTTCTTGAGGTTTTCAACGATATAGCCCGCCATATTTACCGGATCCTTTGCGGAGGAATAGGGCGGCGCGTAAGCAAGGTCAAGGTCAATCAGCTCGTATGCTTTTATTCCCCCGCGGATGGCCGTCGCCAGCACATCAATCCGCTTATCCACACCGTCAAAGCCAACAATTTGCGCACCTAAAAGGCGGTAAGAGTCTTTTTCAAACAGTACCTTCATGGTCATCACCTTGCCGCCGGGATAATATCCCGCATGGCTCATCGGGGAAAGGATAACCTTGTCGGCATCTATACCGAGTGATCTCGCTGTTTTTTCATTGATACCCGTAACAGCGGCTGTCATATCAAATATTTTTATAACCGAGGAGCCCTGGCCTCCTGTATAGCGGCTGTCGCCGCCGCAGATATTGTCCGCGGCAATCCTGCCCTGTTTATTGGCAGGGCCTGCAAGGGAAATCAGAGCGTCGGTGTCGGTCACAAAGTTTTTAATCTGTACTGCGTCGCCGACAGCATAAATATCAGGTACAGAGGTCTCCATTCTGTCGTTGACTACGATACTTCCCTTTATCCCCAGCTCAAGACCTGCCGCCCTGGCAAGCGCAGTTTCAGGGGCAACGCCGATGGCCATGACCACCATATCGGCATGAAGCGTACCGAAGTCTTTCAGCCTGACGTTAATGCCGTTATCGGTATCGGCAAATCCTTCAACCATTTTGCCGAGCATCAGGTTTATCCCGTTTTTACGAAGCTCCGCGTGAATAAAGGACGCCACATCACAATCAAAAGGCGCCATGAGCTGCTCCATGGCCTCAACAAGTGTAACGTCCACACCCAGCTTCCGCAGGTTTTCGGCCATCTCAATCCCAATGAACCCGCCGCCGACCACAATCGCTGAGCCGGGCTGGCATACGGTTATATACTTTTTGATTTTCAGCGTATCCTCCACGGTGCGGAGCGTAAATACCCGGTCGCTTTCAATACCGTCAAGATCCGGCTTTACAGGCTTCGCGCCGGGCGACAGCAAAAGCTTATCATAGCTTTCGGTAAATACCGTCCCGTTTTCCAGATTCTTTACAGTAACGGTCCTATTTCCCGGGGAGACCCCAATGACCTCATGATGTACATGCATGCGGACTCTGAAACGCTTCCAAAAGCTCTCCGGTGTCTGCAAGGTCAAGTCGTTTTCATCTTCAATCGTGCCGCCGATGTAATACGGCAGCCCGCAGTTCGCGTAGGAAATAAATCCCGAACGCTCAAACACCACGATTTCGGCATGCTCGTCAAGCCTGCGTATTCTCGCTGCAGCAGTTGCGCCGCCCGCAACGCCGCCTACAATTACAACCTTCATTTATCTAATCACCTTTCCGCGGTATCCAGAGATACCTCCAATATTCGTTGCGTTTGTGTACCCCATTTGCTTCAAATAGGATACCGCCTGCCTGCTTCTGCCGCCGCTTAAACAATGGACATAAAGCGGTGCGTTTTTATCTTTGACAACATTTCTAATCATAGTGATCCTGTCCAGAGGCAGGTTGATACTGCCGTCAATATGCCCGCCGCGGTATTCTTCCTCCGTTCTCACATCAAGTAAGACCGCGCCGTTCGTTGATTTGTATTCTGTGACACCGGAATTGATGTCGGGTACAGAAAAGAATGTAAACAGCCCCATATCCTCTCTCCTTACAGCATCACCAGGATTTGATCCTTGGGCCTTGCGCCCACCGCTTGATTCACAACTTCACCGTCTTTGATGACAGCAAGCGTCGGGATGCTCATAACTCCAAACCGCGCAGCAAGCTCCGGCTGCTCATCGACATTGACCTTCCCGACTTTGATATCGGTTCTTTCGTCTGCGATTTCCGATACAATCGGGCCTACCACGCGGCACGGCCCGCACCAATCGGCGTAGAAATCGAGAAGTACGGGTTTATCGGAATTTAAAACTTCATTTTGAAAATTTTCTTTGCTGATTTTGATTACCGGCATTTTTGTGCCCTCCTTCATCTTAATGTACCTTTATTATACCCAATTTGCAATGATCGTTCTGTGACATGATCACTTACCGCTGTTTTTTTTGTTTCTTAATTTGCAGACCGCCTTGCTAACAAGCTCCAAAAAAATTCCGAATCGCTCAAAAAGCTGTTAGCTGCACTCGGCATAGCGAATTGATACAAACTTCTGCTGTTAGCAAACCCTGTTAGCAGACCAAAATTTTTCGGATTTTCAGAGGAAAATTTTTATAGTTTGCAGACATAAAAAAATTTAAAATTGATGGAAAAAATATTGCATCTGTTAGCAAAAAAGTGGTGGCTGTTAGCAAATTCTGCTAACAAAAAGAATGGGTTTCAAGGTTGGGGTAAACCTTGAAACCCGCATCACCACTGCATTTCTCAGTGTTCAAAATGGCGTGCCAGAGAAGATTCGAACTCCCGGCCTTCTGATCCGTAGTCAGACGCTCTATCCAGCTGAGCTACTGGCACATATATTCATAAAAATCCGGCCGACAAATCAAGCAAAACTTCGGCCCACCCCAAGCTGTCTGCGCAGAGATTTACAACGATAATTATTGTACCATAGCCCACTCCCATTTGTCAATAGGTTTCCACATTTTATTTACAATTTATTGTGGGTTTACAATAGATATGTTACATACCGGATATTTTGTTACGAGATAAACGCATAACAAAATATTCGGTGA
>CBCTZG010000125.1:0-5104 GCA_965151315.1 uncultured Clostridia bacterium | reverse complement strand
GACAAGGGCTATACGGATAAAAAGCATCTCAATATTGAAACGCTGTCTGGTATTCGGACGCTGGATCTGCAGGCGTCCCGGGGAAAGGTAAAAGCCGTATCTGTGGGAATGGGCCGGGCGGAGGTGTCGGAAGCCTTAACGCTGGAGGCGGACGGCAGCGAAGTTACAGGCATACCTGTTTCCGTAGGAAATCCGCATTTGGTAATATTCGTCCCAGACGCGGCGCGGGTACCGCTGACCAGCTTAGGACCAAAACTGGAGCGGCACAGCGCTTTCCCTGACGGCGTCAACGTGGAGTTTGTCCAGGCGCTTGACCGGCATACCCTGCGTATGCGGGTATGGGAGCGGGGCAGCGGCGTGACCATGGCCTGCGGAACCGGAGCCTGCGCCGCCGCTGCCGCCGCGGTAAAGCTGGGCGTCTGCCCGCTGGACGATGAAATATCCGTAGCGCTGGACGGCGGGAGCCTGAAGATCAGTGTAACGCCGGATTATGCCGTAACCATGACGGGGCCGGCGGAAATGATATATGAAGGAGAAACAGTAGAATGATCATCCCCAATACGAATTATGCAAATTTAAAGGACTCATACCTGTTTTATCATATCGGACAGAAAATACAGGCCTATTTGACGGGAAACCCGGATCAACAGCTTTACCGGATGGGCATCGGTGATGTGTCGCTTCCGCTGTGTCCGGCCGTGATCCACGCGCTGCACGAGGCGGTAAACGACCAGGGTGCAAAGGATCGCTTTCACGGATATATGCCGGAGTGCGGCGCGCCGTTTCTACGGGAAGCAATTGCGGCGCACTATGCCCAGCGTGGGATTGACATAGCCGCCGACGCGGTATTTGTATCCAGCGGGGCCAGCGATGAGTTGGGTGATATTTTAGATCTGTTTGACCGGCACAGCACGGCGCTGGTCATCGAGCCCGCCTATCCGGCCTATGTAGACGCCAATGTGATGGCGGGCAGGCAGATTGTACATCTCGCGGCAGACAGAGACAATGGTTTTTTACCAGCGCCGCCCCAGGACGGCGGCGCGGATATCCTCTACATCTGCTCGCCCAACAATCCTACCGGCGCAGTATTTAGCCGGGGCCAGCTGCAGGCGTGGGTGGATTTTGCCAATCAGACCGGCGCGGTGATTTTGTTTGACGCCGCGTACGAGGCTTTTATCGCGGACGAAACCCTGCCCCACAGCATTTTTGAAATCGACGGCGCAAAGACCTGCGCCATTGAGATTTGCTCCTTTTCCAAAATGGCTGGCTTTACCGGTACACGGCTGGGGTATACGGTGATTCCCAAGGAGCTGGCGCGGGGCGGTATGAACCTGCATGATATGTGGGTGCGCAACAGGACGACCAAGACAAACGGCGTATCCTATATTATCCAGCGGGGCGGGGCGGCTGTATTTACGCCGGAGGGCCAACGGCAGATTCGTGAAAATATTCAGGTTTATCAGCAAAACGCCAAGGTGCTTATGCGGGCGCTGGATCAGCTCGGTATTTGGTACTGCGGCGGGAAAAACGCGCCGTATATCTGGATGAAATGTCCAGACGGCGTAGGCAGCTGGGAATTTTTTGATTATCTGCTGCAAAAAATCCAGGTTGTGGGAACCCCGGGGGCAGGCTTCGGAGGCTGCGGCGAGGGATATTTCCGTTTTTCCGCCTTTGGCAGCCCGGCGGACACGGCTGCGGCGGCGGAAAGGCTGGTCAATCTTCTGGGATAGGGTCTTGCGGGGGTACACCTTCGAACTGCATACGAAATGAACAGGCCGGCGTCTGATTCTCAGACGCCGGCCTGTTTACGCAGAAGATTATCATAGCGCTCTGTGGGAGCGGTTCACGGCCCGGATGGGCTTGCGGGGCACATTAGAAATTTAGATATTGACTTTTGCCGATTTTCACCATAAAATAGAACCAGGATTGGCGGGAACCCGGACCAGGAAGAGATGAGAAGCAACAGGAGGTGTAAAATGGAACTGCGTGTCTTAAATTATTTTCTGGCGGCTGCCCGGGAGGAAAACATTACAAAGGCGGCCCCAGTACTGCATGTGACATAGCCCGTGCCGTCCCGGCAGATGGCCCAGCTGGAGTCGGATCTGGGGATAAAGCTGTTTTCCCGGGGAAGCCGCAAAATCGTCCTGACGGAAGACGGGATGCTTCTAAAACGCGGGGCCCAGGAGATCCTTGAGCTGTCGGACAAAACCAGAAGGGAGCTGTCCCGGGAGAATGATTTGTTTCCGGTGAGATCGTCATTGGCTGCGGCGAAACCAAAAGCATGATCGAACTGACGCAGGTGATCGGCGTGTTTCGAAAACAATTTCCGGACACTACCTTTGATTTTTATACTGGTATCGCGGATGACATTAAGGATCGGCTTGATAATGGCCTGATTGATGTCGGGCTGCTGATTGAACCGGTGGAAATCAGCAGGTACCACTATGTGCGGCTGCCAAGAGCCGAGAAATGGTGCTTGCTGGTCAGAAAGGATTCGCCGCTGGCTGAACTGGAAAGTATATCGCCAAAAGATTTACTGGGCGTTTCGCTCTCCAGCGGTCGGTGCGTTTATCGCGTTTGCGGAGAAAAGCCTTAAAGGCATTTCTTCAAATTCGATATAAGCATTTTACATATCCGAATTCATTTGGTATAATATGGGTATTGAAAACAAACAGCGAAACTGCTGTTAACGAATAAAAGGAGGAAACAAGCGATGAAATTTGATTTTGTGTATTACAATCCCACCAAAATTTATTTTGGGAAAACGGCCCCGGAGAACCTGGCCGGTGAGCTTGCCAATTACGGCAAGACTGTACTGCTGGTCTACGGCAAGGGGTCTGTTAAAAAAAGCGGGCTTTACGACAAGGTGACGGCGGTTTTAAAGGACGCTGGAAAAACCGTTGTAGAGCTTTCGGGGATCAAATCCAATCCTACCTACGTCCAAATGATGGAGGGGGCGCGGCTGGTTCGGGAACACCGCGTAGATTTGATTTTGGCCGTAGGCGGCGGATCGGTGATCGACTGTGCGAAAGGGATATCGCTTTCAGCATACTGTAAGGGCGACCCGTGGGAGCGGTACTGGATTAACTTTGAGACGGTGGACAACGAAATCGTACCGGTGGGCGCGATTTTGACTATGGCGGGGACCGGCTCGGAAATGAACGGCGGCTCCGTAATTACCAACGAAGAAAAGATGATCAAAAACGGCAGGGTATATCCGGCGGAGGTTTATCCCAAGTTTTCGATCCTAAATCCGGAATATACCTATACAGTCCCCAAATACCAGATGGTAAGCGGCATATTTGATACGATGTCCCATCTGATGGAGCAGTATTTTTCAGGCGAAGACGATAATACCACGGATTATATCATTGAGGGCGTATTGAAATCCCTGATCCGCAGCGCCAGGGCGGCGCTGGAGAATCCGATGGATTATGAGGCCCGGAGCAACATTATGTGGTGTGCAACCATCGGGCTGAATACAGTCACCGGCCTTTCCAAGGCGCAGGACTGGGAGGTGCATATGATCGAGCACCAGTTGGGCGCCTATACCGACTGCGCCCACGGCGCGGGGCTTGCGGTGATTTCTGTGCCCTATTATCAGTATATTTACAAATACGGCATCGACAAATTCGTCCGCTTTGCCAAGAATGTATGGGATATCCCGGTGGAAGGCATGACAAAGGACGCGGCGGCCAACGCGGGGATCGAAACGCTTGGCGCGTTTATCCGGGAGCTGGGCCTGCCGCAGACGCTGCGGGAGCTGGGCGCTACAGAGGAAATGCTGCCGCTGATCGCCGATTCCACCGTGCAGGGCGGCGGATATAAGCAGATGGCCGCCGACGATATTTTGCAGGTGCTGCGGAACTGTTATTGACAGAAAGGCAGCATCTGAACAGCAGGGAGGTGTTTGTATGAATTTGTATGAAACGGATCCGGAATTTATAGAACGGTTTGATTATTTTTCGCAGGATGAGGTGGTAAATGAGCCCGGGCAGCAGCTGGAGCCTGTAACGCGGTATATGGCTATTTTGGCAGCGCTGATTGGAAGCCAGGCGGCGGAGGCCTTTCAGGAGATCTTGCCCCAGGCGTTCAAGAACGGTGTGACACCGGTGATGGCAAAAGAAATTGTTTATCAGGCGACGGATTATGTGGGCTATGGGAGAATGCTGCCGTTTTTGCGGATTACAAACGCGGTTTTGGCGGACAGCGGCGTACCGCTTCCCTTGGCCGGCCAGGCAACCACAACCCTGGAAACCAGGCTGGAAAAAGGGGCGCGGGCGCAGGCGGAAATGTTTGGAAAGCAGATGAAAGAGGCTTGGAAAGCCGGTCATATCAACCGGTGGCTGGCAGCCAACTGCTTTGGGGATTATTACACCAGAACTGGGCTTACCCTAGACCAGCGGGAAATGATCACCTTTTGCTTTTTGATGGCTCAGGGCGGCTGCGAACCGCAGCTTACCGCCCACGCGAAGGGAAATATGAATATGGGAAATGATCAGGCGTTTTTGGTGCGTGTAGTATCCCAATGCCTGCCCTACATCGGATATCCGCGCAGCCTAAACGCCATTGCCTGTATCAATCAGGCAAACAAACAAATGCAGGAAGGAAGCGGGATAGACCCAAAAGAATCATTGTTTCATACGGGAGAACCAAACGAAGCTTTCGCCCGGTATTTTGACGGGCAAAGCTATTTGAACCGGCTCACCGCGGAGGGTGTGGCAATTGCCAACGTAACCTTTGAGCCGGGATGCCGCAACCATTGGCATATCCATAAGGCCGCCGCAGGCGGCGGGCAGATCTTGCTTTGCACGGATGGGAACGGCTGGTATCAGGAATGGGGAAAAGCCCCCCGGCGGCTGCGGCCCGGGGACGTGGTGGTCATTCCCGCAGGAGTTAAGCATTGGCACGGCGCCGCGAAGGACAGTTGGTTTTCCCATTTGTCCGTAGAGGTTCCGGGAGAGAAAACAGCCAATGAATGGCTGGAGCCTGTGGATCCGGCGGCGTATGTCAGCTTGGAATAAACGGCGCAGCGTAGAAGGATTTTGAATAATAAATATCCCCCCGTATAACGGGGGGTATTTCATTTTCGGGCATAGCCCTA
>CBCTZG010000124.1:0-5259 GCA_965151315.1 uncultured Clostridia bacterium | reverse complement strand
TGATATTATGGTGTTTTTGGGTGTCTACTTTTTCTTGACAAATGCATTATACGGGGGGATATTTATTATTTTTTCCGCAAAAACAGTTGACAAATGGATCTTTACGTCATATAATGAATATATGAACAATTATTCAATTATTCAAAGGAGCGATGGATTATGCATACTCACCACGAACATGAACATAAGCATGATGGGCATGTTTGCTGTACGCCGGAACACGTCTGCGCCTGCTGTTCCCATGATGCGCATCACGGCCACAGCCATGCGCATGACAAAAGCGGACTGCTGATCGGCCGGCTGATCGCCGGCGGGGCGCTGTTCGCCGTGGGGATGGTGTTAGGCGGCTGGCCGGAGCTGGCGCTCATGGCCGCGGCGTATATCATTTTAGGCTATGACATTCTATTTCATGCCGCAAAAAAATTCTTGAAAGGCTTCGTATTTGATGAAAATTTCTTGATGTCTATTGCCACAATCGGCGCCATCGTGATTCAGAAGATGCCAGAGGCCGTAGCGGTCATGCTTTTCTATCAATTTGGAGAATTTTTAAGCGGCCTGGCAGTTTCCCGTTCCAAAAAATCCATTGCGGATCTGATGGATATCCGTCCGGACTTTGCCAATTTAATCACGACGGATGGCGTCCGCAAGGTTTCTCCGGAATCAGTTGCTATCGGCAATATGATCACGGTTTCGGCCGGCGAGAAGATTCCCTTAGACGGCGAGGTGATCGAGGGGGAATCTTATCTGGATACGGCGGCCCTGACGGGGGAATCCGTTCCCCGCAAGGCTTCCCCCGGCGACGAGGTCTTGAGCGGCAGCATCAATACGGCCGGGCTTTTAAAGATCCGTGTTACCAAATCCTACAAGGATTCCAGCGTTTCAAAAATCATGGAACTGCTGGAAAACGCCCAAAAGCGTAAGTCCAGCTCTGAGCGGTTCATCACCGTTTTTGCGAAACGGTATACGCCTGTCGTTGTGGCGCTGGCGGCATGCATCGCCGTCATTCCGCCGCTGTTCACCGGCTTTGTTTTTGCCCCTTGGATTTACCGGGCTATGGTATTTTTAGTGGTATCCTGTCCCTGCGCGCTGGTGGTTTCTGTGCCCCTGGGCTTCTTTGCGGGGATTGGCGGCGCATCCAAAAAGGGAATCCTGATGAAGGGCAGCAATACCATTGAGGCACTAACCAAAATCAAAACCGTGGCCTTTGATAAAACAGGCACCATCACAAAAGGCCAGTTTACTGTTACAGGGATCCGGTGCACAGGAGAAAAGCCTGTATTTTTAGATCTTTTAGCCCATGCCGAATTTTACTCTACCCACCCCATCGGCCGGGCTGTGACAGCCGCCGCCCAAGCGCCCATCCGGGAGGATTCCATTGCTGACTATACAGAAATTGCCGGCAAAGGAATTACAGCCACAGTTTCAGGCAAAAAAATCCTGGCCGGGAATCAGAAACTAATGGAAGAAAACGGCATTACGCCCCCGGCGGCGACAGAGACCGGCAGCATTGTGCATATGGCCGTGAACGGCCAGTATGCCGGTTACGCTGTGGTATCCGACACCATCCGGGAAACAAGCGCGGAGACAATCCGGCGGCTTAAGGCCGCGGGACTGCAAACCGTCATGGTCTCCGGCGACGTGGAAGCCATTGCCCGCCGGGTCGGCCAAGAGGTAGGTGTAGATCAGGTCTTTGCGGAGCTTCTGCCTCAGGATAAGGTAAAACAGATCGAGGCCTTGCAAAAAAACGGCAAAACAGCCTTTGCCGGGGATGGGATCAACGATGCGCCGGTGCTGGCCTATGCGGACGTGGGCATCGCTATGGGCGGCGTGGGTTCTGATTCTGCCATTGAAGCGGCGGATATGGTCATCATGGCGGATGATCCCGCGAAAATCCCCCTGGCTTTAAAAATCTCCAAACGCACCATGGGGATTGTATGGCAAAATATCCTTTTTGCCATTGGCGTCAAGGTGTTGGTTTTGATTCTGGGTGCGCTGGGCATCTCTACGATGTGGATGGCAATATTCGCAGACGTGGGCGTAACCTTGCTTGCCGTTTTGAATTCTATTCGGGCTATGTATATTCGCACATAATGTCCTCGTTGGTTATTCTTAAAACGCACCGGGTAGGTGAATGGTAATCAGGATGATTATGTTTACAAACACGGGATAAAACGCAAGAGATACAGGTTACACAGCCGGCCTGTGTCTCTTTTCCTACATGTGGATATTTAGAGCCGCAGCATCTTCTTCCGTACCTGTTTTTTCAGCCTTACCCCCAATCCGGCTGAACTTCTGTACTCAGAGCAAGACTAAACTGTATCTTCCCTCTCATTTCTGTGTCTGCTTTTTGACTATTGTCCAAAACTTTCATCACAAGAAATCAACGGTATTTTTACAGATGCTTTTAAGAACAAATAGTCTATGTTATTTACAATCTAAAAAACGACATTGCAAAAAGAGCTGACCGATTTACAAAAAATCGATTAGCTCTTCATTATTATAGATAATTCAAATGTTGCTAAAACCTTGCCATTTTGTACTCAAAAATTTTAGAAATAGCGCTTTTAAGCCATTTTTAAGATGCACTACATCATTCCCACTCCTCCTATTATGGCGGTCTGAAAGCCCCATAATAGCGCGGTTTTTCGCCGTTTTTTCAAAAATGTAGGTAAATTTGTAGTACAAAAATATTTCAACCTACTTTTTGCATTATATCACATTAAAATCAATTAAACAAGGCTAACAATTATATTTTACTGGATTAAAAATATAAGGGGCGGCGAATTTGCGCCGCCTACCTATTTCGTGCGCCAGCACATTTTTTTAGTATGGTAGACTTTTTCTACCTACTAAAAAAATCCTCTCCCTGCTCGTACTCTATAAACTAAACAAAAATAGGTTTCCCCCTGAAAGAATTAGGGGGAAACCTTACCGACACTTAAACGAATTAAAAATTTAATTTTGGAAAGGGGTTTGATATAATATATTTATACTTATTACTTCTATATACTTACATTACATAAAATAAAAAAACACCCTGCACACTCTCTAATCTACTGTATTTATGCTGATATAAATTTACATAAAATTTATCACGTTGAAAGAGTGGGGTCACGGGTAGGGCGCAGCCGTAGCCGTGACCCCACTCTTTCGGCGAAACAGCATAATATAGCGGTTTAGAGAGTGTGCAGGGTGGAACTCTAAATTTTTATGTATTCTTTCTGGGGTGGAACACCTTTGTAACAGGGCGTTGGAACAGGTTATTTGTGAATATTTATTGTATTTTCTAAATCGCCCTCAACCCATTCCACCGTAAAGCCCAACCCCTCGGCCGCATACCGGATAGGAATATATGTCCTATTGATACTATCGTCAATATATGACGTTGTATCCATCTCATGACGAACACCATTGACATAGTATTCATTTTTCCCAATAGGAAATTCAACGGTTAGTCCGTTGTATTCACCTATTGCTATTTGATTAACTGCGTCCCACAAAACCGTAGCCCCCATATTTTCAAGGCACTCTCTAAATGGATACATAGAGCGGTCATTCACCATTTGTATTTTTGCGGTTAATTCAATTTCTTTATAATTGATTTTAACTATCGTCCGTTTTTGACAAAATGCTGTAAGAAATGGAGCATTAGGAGTATCACCAAACGCACCCCAAAGTTCACCATTTTGTTTTAAGAACAAATATAGATCATCCTTATTCGACCTTTCATATTTTATAACATCAGCAACATCTGACATATAATATATCATATCATCTCTATATAATGCACCATCAGTTCCCTGTTTCCATTTTAGAGAAGAATCACCTGTTAAAAATACATTTGACACATCAAAATACTTAGTTGTTGAACTTTTCTCTGGATTTATTCCCCAATGGTATGGACCAAAAGAATAGAGTATATTATCTTTGGTAAGAACATATCTGTGGTCACCTACTATATAAACATTTTTTACATTATCCATATATTTTATAGGTACATCGTTTGCAGTTCCAGAAAAATATTCTCCATCTTTATTGACATAATCAATGGGATAACTATCAGTCCATGTACTATAAAAATCAACCTTTTCTAAACTCTCAATATTTGTACCAATTCGTTCAGGCGTATTGTTAGTATCTTTAATAAAATAAAGGTCATTATTGTTTCTTAAAACAATTAAATCACCGTTGCTTAGCATACAGTCCTTTACATTTGTTATAATTTCTGTTTTTTCTATTTTTTGACTATAACCATCAATTTTATATTGATACAGTACGTCATCTGTTGATATTGCATAAATTGGGTCAAATGTTGTTCGTGCGTTAAATCCTTTTTTTATCTTATCCAATGTAACATCAAACGGATAATTTACACCATCAGAATATGAAAATTTTAATTCATGATTTTTATTTAGATAAGCCATACCGCCAATAGTATATAGTTTTTCTGCATTGGCGTTAACTGTTTCGTTTTTTAACTCTTCTTTTTCTGTGTCATATTGTTGGCAAGATATTTTTGTAATGTCACCATTATTATGTAAAGCAAATCCTATAAAGCTATCACGCTCATATATCCCTTTAAATTCCTTAACATTCTGCGCTAATAGTTTAGGTGTTTGGGTATCTATTGAATTACCAAGAAGCAAATCTCCATTTTCTCTTAGCACAACAATACAATTCTCTTTTAAAATCCACATATTTTTTACTAAAAGGGTTTCTGCACTTACCGATATAGATACTAAAGCTGATAGGCATAAAAAAATCGTTATAACCGCATATAATCTGAACTTTTTCATTTTTCAACCCTCTTTTCTTTTAAAATTGTATGTACGTTATAAATATACCCTTTGCCGCAATTTACACAGTTCAGCATTTTCATTCGCTCCTTTTTTGATATTTTCAGCGCACACTTTTTTCTGCGGAAAATTTATAACCCCCTTATTGTTTCCCATAAATTAAAAAAGGTGTGCAACTATCGAAGTCGCACACCGAAAAATGCAAACTCCGATTGTTGTCACACAAAATCAAAATAGGGCGAAATATACTTATTTACATACCGCTACTTGTGGAATTTGCATTTTTGCCAAATTCAAGCGTAACGATATGCCAAAAAAGGGTATAGAACCCCCCTATAAAACAGTACATTTCTTATTTTGATTTTATGTGACATATATAGTATACCACATAAATCCAAAAAAATCAATATAAAAACCTGCTAACAAAAGTCAAGTATTTTTTTGCAAATTTTTTAAATTTTAT
>CBCTZG010000123.1:0-5372 GCA_965151315.1 uncultured Clostridia bacterium | reverse complement strand
GAGGTATTCTTTTTTGTCAAACATCTTTTTTGTTTCTTAACAGGAATGCTCCTTATATTCTTTATCGCCATTCTGATACCGCTGTGCCATTGGATTCGGGCGTACCAGCGGCGTTATATAGAACTCATGGTACAACTCCCGCACATATGAACAATCGTTATAGGATAACAAAAAATATCCTTTCACACCCGCCAATACATCCCGCAGCCGCCGATGGTTTTCATATAAAAAATCCACCTTGTATATTCCTTCGGCTTCTACATACGGTGGATCGCAATATATAAAGATTTTTTCTTTGTCATAATGTTTTATCAGCCGTTCAAAATCCTGGTTTTCAATGATAACTGCTTGGAGCCGTCTGGATGCAGCCTTGATTCCTTCAAACGTATCCTTAATATTACAAGGCTGTGATCCAAAGCTTCTCCCACCGCTCGCATAACTATACCTTTGCAGCTTATAGAACGCCGCTGCCCGTTCCACATGATACAGCTCTGTACGTTCAGATAAAATTTCTAATAATATTTTGGAATCCGCTTCACGAAACAGTTCTTTCGCCAGTTCTGTTTCACGTGCAATTTGTTTATCGTACTGTTGTTGTGTATCTGTTCTTTCCAAAAAATCACGAAGCAGAAAGAATTCTTCACGGCTGTTTAGTGGGAGACAATCCAACGCTTTTATTAACGCAAGGGGTTGGTTCCGGACACATAAAAATAAATTCACTAAATCTGAGTTGAAATCATTATACACTTCAAACCCCTCCGGATCTTTCGCGAACAAAACCGATGCACCACCGCCGAACACTTCTATATATCCCTGATGATCCGCTGGGATGCGTGGTAAAATTTCCGGCAGCAACACTTTTTTTGCACCCACATAATTGACAAAACTATTCACGCTTTACGGTCTCACTTCCCTTCCTGTATTATTTATTCCTCATCCGGGCAAAAGCCCATAATCCCGTATCAGTATTGCATTTAAAACCAAACACAACACCGCATCATCTAACACGCCGTCTTCTATTAAATCCATTTTACAAAATAATCCGCCTGTATCACCTGCAATGTATTTGATTGCATAGAATAAATCATAGCTTTCCATATCCGGGCAATGCCAGTGCGCCGGTAATTTTTGACGTGGCTTTTCCGTTACAAGCGGCGCCAACACATGCAAATATGTATTGGCACTAATGATATAGACAGAACGCACCCATATTCATACGGAACTTGGTCTGATGCCCGTTATCCCGAAATGCAAAACACTCTACAATAAACTGTTCTGCGCAATGCATCACACGGTTTTGAATAGACTGTATCCCGTATTGATACAGCATCTGTTCCAGCTCATACAAATACTGCTCCCTGTTCCCTGTATCGGCGTTTAAGCGCTCATTATCGGGCACTGCTTGCATCATGGCCTCAAACATCGCATGTTTTGACTCCCTTAAAAAACGTTTGGACATTGTGCATGCTGCTCCTCCTTTCATATGATTCCATTCCCACCCGATTATGGTACGCTGATATCAATGGTCACTAAATCATCTTGCATACATTGCTGCTGCATTTGCCTGTATAACCTGACCTCTTCCTCACAAAATGTTTCCAACCCCCAAAGGTCCTCCATCAATTCTCCCCAATCATCCAGTTTCATCAAGCTTGTATTGTACACCGCCTCGCTGTGTATTGTAAATGCAAGAAAAGAAAACTCTTTTTCCTCCATCCGGTTCCTATAGTTTTCCGTCAGCAATTCTATAAATGCATGGATTCTCCGAAGCTTATACTTCATCACTGACAACAACGCGCTTTCTTCTTGTCCTATCAAGATTGATTGTTCTTCATCCAAAATACTCAATGCCTCGTTATAGATACGCTCCGCTTCCTGGCATTCCCCAATCAGGTTATATGCAATATCAATATTTCTCAATGATATCCTCCTCACATGCCCATGCTCATTTCTTCTGTTTCTTCTTGTGGTCCTGTCTGTAACCGCTGCATCAATATGTCATATCTTTCTATACAAAACAACGCCGGCGATTGTTCTAAATGGGTTTTCGCTGCCTTATATGATGGGAGATTATTTTCAGCCCTGTATTCCTTTTGCCCTGGAATATGCCCATTCGCAAGAATAAATCGGTCAATCGCTGCGACAACCCGTTCCTTATTCCATCCTTGTGGTTCATTTTGCTCATTTTCAGCTATTTCTGCTCCCTCCTTTGCCCATTCTTGAGACGCAGTTCCGTATTCCGCTGCCACTGCCGCTTCTTCCATAACTACTTCCCGTTCTTCAATTTCGCATTCTGCGGAACCTTCCTGTTCCGGTGTTATCTCCTGCTTTTCTTCTGCAATCGTATTTCTCTCTGTTACAGTCTGCACTTCTTCCACCTTTTGCCCATAACCGATTTCCCTTTCAATTAAATCCAGAAAAAACTGCTTCTGTGTCATCCTGGGGTTTACCCTTTTCAATGCGTCCAAATGATTTTTGACCGCTTCAAACACATCATCTTCCATCTGTAATGCAAATGTCCTCATTTTAAATACCTACTTCCTTTCCTTTTTCAATCAATGCTTCTAAATCTTCAATAACCGATTGCCGCTTTTCTTCCGTCCATAGCATTGGGTTTTGTCCGGTTTCTTCCAGCACATTCCGTAATCCCTCTACCTTTTCCGGCAAGAATCCGCCATTTCGCACTTTTAATTGATGCATGCTTTGTACTTCCATGCAGTTTATGTGTTCCTGGGCTTCCCGTAAAAATTGCAGGCATAAATCCAACACTCCCGACTGATGTATGGAATATTCTTGTAAAAGAGAAGCCACATCCTCTAAGCAAACATTAACTTGTTGTACTAATTTTTTCTGTTCCATTTTATTCCTCCTACTGTTTTGACAATTAAAAAAGCGGTATGTTTTGTTTTAAAACATACCGCTTTTTGTTTATTTCTGATCTGTATTTTTATAGCGATTGATTATATCCCTGTTCTTGAAGTTTCGTTGTCAATTCGTCAAGACCTGGAACTGCTTCTTCTATCTTCTTATAGATTTTATCAAGTAGAACTTTTGATGTATCAGTAAGTGTACATTCATCTTCTAATGTATTTTTTATACTTCTGCTGATTTCTGCAAGTTCCTCTGAATCAAAAAATTTATTTTCATTTACAAGGTTTGCTCTTGCTGCAAAATCCTCTTTTGCCGCTGTGTAATCTGTCCCATAATAGTGTCCCCAATATAAACTATTATTATCTTTCCTCCACGTGGTAAAATTATATTCACCATTTTCCGTTTCTATACCGCCAAGCACTACCCCGTTAAATTCTGCAAGTTTTTTGTACGGCATATCAAAATCTATTGCTGTCAATGGCGGGGCATTTGCCATAGCGTCCATGTATTCCTGTACCATTTTTGATGCCGCCATTATCTTGTCATGAAGTGCATAGTATATATCGTTATATACAGTGTCTTCATAACAGGATATTCCTCCCGAAGCACGGACGTAAAATCCGTTATTTGCTCCGAAATTTACATTGATGCGGTCTGATGCTAATTCCATTTTTACATTCTCCTGCTCCGGAATCCGTTTCATCAATTCTGCTAAAAATTTTTTTGTTTCCATTTTCCTGTCTCCTTTCTTCACGAAAAAAGCGGCATGTTTTTTTCAAACATACCGCTTTTTGTTCACACTTTAAAATAGTTGTTCACTTTCTGTTCCGTTCCAAAATCCTATTTTCAATCCGGATCCAAACATTACTGCATTGTCATTCTATCATCTTCTCCAGAATAGGCGATATCCTCTTCCACATCCTCGCCCATTGGTTGAATGCTTACATACTTCACACAATATCCCGCGCTCCGAACTTTATCTTTTTAGCAGTTGTATTAAACCACATTGACGTCCCGCTGTCATACACAGGCGCCGCTTTGATATATGCAAGGGTTTCGGCGTTTCTGACAAGCCCGAAATTATTCAGGTGTCTGTCTTCGTTTACAATAATATAATCAAGCGTCAGCATTTGATCCATACTGTGTCTTATCTCTTTTATTCCGCGCTCGATGCAGCAGTCAATATAATGCGCATACAGCGATTTATTATTCGGCTTTTTTACGGATTTTATAATATTGTGCGCGGTTACAAGCTCCGTTTCGGGTGTTATAAAATCCTTGCATACGCTGTACGGTTTATCTCCTATAAAAGTCAGGGAATACTCTGCACAAGGGATTCCGAGTCTTTTCATAATTGCGGTTGCCAGCACCTCATTATACGGCTCCTGAAGATTCTGGCCGCTCCCTGACTTAAACAGCACTCTGTCGCCATCAACTATTTTCCATTTCTTCCTGAGCCATCCATCCGATGCGGCATCCGGCGACATATAGTTTACATTATCCGAATCGCTTTTTAGCCCCATGAGAATATTACCTATATCCTCTGAAAAATCATTTTCAAAAAAGTTGACCGTGCGCCAATCAATCGCAGCTTCTTCCGGGGATATCCAGTATTGGTCCGACAAATTCAGCCCGAGGCTTTTTCCAAGCATTTCTGCCGTTGTTGAAACATTCAGCTTTTCCAGCGCTTCTTTAAGCCCCATTCTGCTTGCCGGTATCGCTCTTGCAAGCCACCAGGCATGAAGGTCGCGTCTGTCAGCAACTCCGTCCATTATTGAAACGCCAACAGGCAAATGTTCCGGATTGATAACATCATATATTTTTGTAAACACACCTGTTATTTCATCGAATTCCACCGATACAACAGGAATGTTTTTGTGCATTATCCTGCATCTCATGCGCACACCTCCCTGCACTATGATCCAATGGTATTATACCATCGGCAAAAATGTTTGTCCGCAAGGCTTTCCGTCATTATTATACCACATCGTTGCGGCACTTTCAAGAATTTGCATTTCTTTATATAAACCAACGAAACTTTTTTTACTTACCAACTCCTTTCCACTCTGCCAAAATGATGCCCCCATGTTTCAGTCTGGTGCCAAATCCATTTTTACATTCCCATGCTTCAGAATCCGTTTCATCAATTCTGCTAAAAATTTTTTTGTTTCCACTTTCCTGTCTCCTTTCTTCACGAAAAAAACGGCATGTTTTTTTCAAACATACCGCTTTTTGTTCACACTTTATCTTGAAAAAATTTTTTAATTTTTTTTGAAAAAAAGTTGTTCACTTTATATTCTGTTCCAAACGCTCTTGAAATTCCTATTTTTTGGTTCGAATCTCCTAAATATGCTTTATGGTCAAATTGACAGCCAAACCTCCAAAATCCCGGAAAACCGCATAAAAACGACCATTTGACGCTCATGGTCAAATGGTCAGCCAATTATGTCTTTGGTGACCGAAATTACTGGCACCCAGTAACCATGCGGTTTCCGGTGTGT
>CBCTZG010000122.1:0-5455 GCA_965151315.1 uncultured Clostridia bacterium | reverse complement strand
TTTCCATGTGTCTACCTTTATCTTACAACTTCACTATGCGGGGGGATATTTATTTAGCTGACAGTGAATTGCACAACGCCGTCCTTCGCATCGGCGGTGATGGTGCTTCCCGGCTGGATCTGCCCATGGAGGGAAAGCTTAGCCAGCTGATCCTCCAGCACCCGCTGGATGGCGCGTTTCAAAGGTCTCGCGCCGTATTTTACATCATATCCCTCTTTCAGGATAATTTCCTTAGCCGCGTCGGTAATAACAAACGCCGCGCCTTTTTCCGCAATTTTCACCACAATATCCCGCAGCAGAAGATCAATAATCTGCCGCAGCTCCGCTTTTGTCAGCGGCTTAAAGGTTACAATCTCGTCAATCCGGTTTAAGAACTCCGGCCGAAAATGTTCTTTTAGACTTTTATCCACATTATCAGCCAGCGTAAGCTCGTCCTTAGTCCCAAAGCCCAGGGCGGAGCTTTTAAATTCCGAGCCGGCATTGGTAGTCATAATAATGATGGTGTTTTCAAAATTTACGATTTTCCCGTGGCTGTCCGCAACCCGGCCGTCGTCCAGGATCTGTAAGAACAGGTTAAAGACCTCTGGGTGCGCCTTTTCGATCTCATCCAGCAGGATAACGGAATACGGCTTCCGGCGGACTTTTTCGGTCAGCTGCCCGGCGTCGTCGTAGCCCACATAGCCCGGGGGAGAGCCGATCAGCTTGGAAACGGAATGCTTTTCCATAAATTCCGACATATCAAACCGGATCAGGGCTTCCTCATTATCAAAAATAACCTCCGCGATGGTTTTGACTAGCTCTGTTTTACCCACACCGGTGGGCCCGGCAAAGATAAAGGATACCGGCCGCTTTTTAGCCGAAATATCAGCCCGGCCCCGGCGGATTGCACGGGATACGGCGGCTACGGCGTCGTCCTGGCCGATTACACGGCGGTGGATCCGCTCCTCTAAATTTAAAAGCTTGACGGATTCGTCCTCGGTCAGGCGGTGGACTGGGATTTTTGTCCAGCCCTCAATGACAGCGGCAATATCGTCAAAGGTAATTTCAGCCTGGGCAGCCTCAGCCTGGGCGGCTTCCAGCTCGGCCTTGAGCTGCAGTTCCCGGGCACGGAGCTCAGCGACCTTGGCGTAATCCTCCTTAGCTGCGGCGTCCTCGCCTTCCGCCGCCAGGCGGGAAAGCTGTTCTGTACAGACCTTGGCCTGATAGAGGGCCTTATTTTTTAAATTAACCCGGGAGCCGGCCTCGTCGATCACGTCGATGGCCTTATCCGGCAGAAACCGGTCGGTGATGTACCGCTCGGAAAGCCGGACAGCCTGGGTAATGATTTCATCCGAAATTTTTACTTGATGATAATTTTCATAGTAGTCCCGGATCCCCTTTAAGATTTCCACACTTTCGGC
This sequence comes from uncultured Clostridia bacterium, assembly GCA_965151315.1. Lineage (GTDB taxonomy): Bacteria > Bacillota > Clostridia > UBA1381 > UBA1381 > Avimonoglobus. The sequence goes on along the minus strand of CBCTZG010000122.1, from coordinate 4,055 downwards.
AATGGAGGGCTCATCTACCAATACCGGCTGGAACCGCCGCTCTAAAGCGCTGTCTTTTTCAATATGCTTCCGGTATTCGGAAAGGGTGGTGGCGCCGATGATCTGGATCTCGCCGCGGGCCAGCGCGGGCTTTAGGATATTTGCCGCGCTCATTGCGCCCTCTGCGTCCCCGGCGGCCACAATATTATGGATCTCGTCGATTACCAGAATAACGTTGCCCATTTCATGGGCCTCATTTAAAACATTTTTCAGCCGGGCCTCGAACTGGCCCCGGAACTGGGTGCCGGCAACCAGGGCGGTAAAATCTAAAAGGTAGAGCTGATACCCGAAAAGCTTCGGCGGTACATTGCGTTCAAAAATCCGGCAGGCAAGCCCCTCCGCGATGGCCGTTTTGCCTACGCCGGGCTCACCCAGGATGACGGGGTTATTTTTAGACCGGCGGTTTAGAATCTGGATGACCCGGTCGATCTCTTCATCCCGGTTGATCACCCGGTCTACCTTGCCCATAGCCGCTTTGGCGGTTAGATTGGTGCCGTAGGTGTCCAGCATGCTCTTCTTTTTGGAGCCGGAGCGTTTATTCTGCCGGACCTGCTTCTGGTTTTGCCCTGGGGTTGGATTCGTCTTGCCGTCTTCTCCGGCGCCCCGGCTCCCCATAAAATTCTGCAGAAAGCTTAACGGCGCGGTAGGCGCGCCGCCTTCTTCGCCTTCGGCATTGCCAAGCATCTCAGCCATAGCGTTGGGGTCGGACATGTTCTGCATGAAATCCGACATTTCATCATTCAGGGTGTCGATATCCGCGTCATTGATGCCCAGCTGCTCCATCATCTGGTTCAGGGGCGCGATCCCCAGCTCTTTCGCGCACTTCAGGCAAAGCCCCTCGTTGGTGGTGCGGTCTCCCTCCACCTTGGTGATGTAGATGACCGCTGGATTGGCCTTACATCTTGAACACAAATTCATCATTTTTTTACTTCCTCTCGCGAAACTCTATATCAAATCAGTATAAATTACAAATATACAGGAATCATTATACCACAAAATCCAGGGGTTGCAAAGGTTTTTTATGTTTGTTTACAAACTGTTCAACTTTTTAAAATAATTACGAAATTTAACAACTTTGTAATATTTGCAGATGGCCAGACATATACTGATGGTAAAGCACAGAAGAAAGGAGCTTGCTTACCATGCAGAAAAAAATGATTTTGACTGGCTGTACTGCTTTATGTATGGCGTTTGGTTTGATGGCGCTGAATCAATATTTCACCGGCGGCTATGAGATTGTGGCTGAAGGGAAAACATTGGGAATCGTCACCGACGAGGCCCAGTATGAAACCGCCTTATCCGCTGTAAATCAGCAGCTTTCCGTTGATTTTGGGGATGCGGCGCAGCTGGAGCCGGACGTACAGATGAAAAGCTGTCTGATCCCCAAGAATCAGGTGACCTCTCAGTGGGAGCTATATGAAAATATAGCGTCCATGTCGGATTATATGGCGGAAAGCAGCACCCTGGTCATTGATGGAAAGAAGACGATCAGCTTCCGCAGCGAAGCAGATCTGAAAAAGGCCTTATCGTTTCTGCGGGACAAGTTTTCTGTGGCCGGCGGGCAAAGCGGGATCCAGGAATCCATTACCATCGACACAGAATATATCAGCGTAGCGGATCTATATTCCGCTGAGGACGGCGCCGATTACTTGGAGGAATGCGGGCTGATCCATGTTTTTTCTGTGGTGGAAACGGAATATAAGATAACCATGCCGTTTCAGACAATCGAACAGGAGGACAGCCAGGTCTATGCGGGCGAGCGGGAAGTGATCCAGGAGGGCGTGCCGGGAGAAGCCTTGGTCCGGGCGAAAATCGAATATATGAATGGGGTGGAAACAGCAAACACGGTTTTGTCTGAAACCGTAAAACGGGAAGCGGTGAACGAAATTGTCAGTGTTGGGACAAAGCCCAAACCAGACGGCATGGGGACCGGGACATTTGCCATGCCTGCCAGCGGCCGGATTTCCTCTGAATTTGGCCCCCGGTGGGGGCGGACGCATACGGGCATCGATATTGCCGCGCCCAGCGGCTCGGAGATCCGGGCGGCGGATACGGGGATCGTTAGCTTTTCCGGCCAGCAGGGAAGCTATGGGAATCTGGTCAAGATCGACCACCAAAACGGCTATGTAACCTACTATGCCCACTGCAGCAAGCTGCTGGCGGAGCCGGGACAGGTTGTGGAAAAGGGAGAGCTGATCGCACTGGTAGGCAGTACGGGTAACAGCACCGGCCCGCATTGTCATTTTGAGGTACGCAGCGCTGGGCAGCCCCAGGATCCATTTGACTTTGTAAAACCGTGAAAAAAATTTCCGCAAAAGGGGTTGCATATTGATATAAAATACGATATACTAAATACGATATACTAAATTTCAGTGAAAACAAAGTACCCCAAAGAAAAACAAAAAAACACAAGACAGGAAGGTGCGGAAAAATGTACGATGTGAAAAAAGGCTACGCTATAGCCAACGAATATTACGCCCAATATGGGATTGACGTGGATAAAATGATTGAGATCTGTGACAAGACGCCGATTTCTATGCATTGCTGGCAAGGAGACGACGTAGTTGGTTTTGAAAAGCGGGAGGGCGGCCTGACTGGCGGGATCCAGACCACCGGGAACTACCCCGGCGCAGCCCGGAACGCGGCGGAACTGCGGGCCGACGCGGAAATGGCGATGCGATTTATTCCCGGCAAATTAAAAATGAACGTCCACGCCAGCTATCAGGAAGCGGAGGGCTTTGTAGACCGGGATGCTATTGGGCCGGAGCAGTTTAAAGGCTGGGCGGACTGGGCCTGCGAGAAAGGGATCGGCCTGGATTTCAATCCTACATATTTTTCCCATCCGAAAAGCGATCAGGGGACATTATCCGCCGCAGACGAGGAAACCCGCAAATTCTGGATCCGCCATGGCATTGCCTGCCGGAGGATTGGCCAATATTTCTATGAGCGGACGGGAATGCCCTGTGTGATCAATCACTGGACGCCGGACGGCGACAAGGAATTCCCGGTGGATACGCTGGGCCCCAGAATGCGCTTAAAAGACAGTTACGACCAGATTTTTGAAGCCACCAAGGACGTCAAGGGCGTGATTGACGGCATTGAGTCTAAGGTATTTGGCATTGGCGTGGAGAGCTTTACAGTAGGCTCCCACGAATTTTGCATGGGATATGTCATGCGCAAGGGGATCGATCACATTATCATGACCCTGGATACCGGTCATTATCATCCGACGGAAATGGTTTCCGCCAAGCTGGGCGCAATTTTTGCGTTTTCAGATTCCGTTTTGCTGCATGTTTCCAGACCTGTACGCTGGGATTCAGACCATGTAGTGGCCCTGGACGACGAGACAAGGCTGATTATGGAGGAGCTGGTGCGTTTAGGAAAGCTGGATTCTACATATATCGCCACAGATTTCTTCGACGCGTCCATTAACCGGATCGCCGCCTGGGTAATCGGCCTGCGGAATACCAGAAAGGCGCTGCTGCAGGCGCTGCTGCAGCCGGTAGAGCTGATGAAGCAGACGGAAGCGGCGGGAGACGTCAGCGGCCGCTTGGCAATTTTGCAGGAATTCAAAGCCGCGCCCTTTAGTCTGGTTTGGGACTATTATTGTGAAAAGACCAATACAGGCGTTGGCCTGACCTGGTTGGATCAGGTGCGTCAATACGAAAAAGACGTGCTGCTGAAACGATAACAAAAAAGCTGTCCGAGATGGTAGCTACTCATAAAACAGCATCAACAATCAACTGAAACAGGGTAGCTGCCATACGGATTGCCACAAAAGCGGGTAAGAGGTCAAAGACTTCTTGCCCGCTTTTTCTGTGCCGCGTGGAACGATAGAAAGGCATTTTTGCGCTTTCAAGGGATACGATACTACTTGTTCTGTTTCCGTTCTCTGCAAGTCGCATAAATCAAGGCTTTTCGCCTGCCTAAATGTCCACGCTGGCATGGCAAAATGTTACGCAGTAGACCGCCATTTTTGAGGGTGGGGATATAAACACTCAACTCTTGTGTTTTCA
>CBCTZG010000121.1:0-5707 GCA_965151315.1 uncultured Clostridia bacterium | reverse complement strand
AACCTGTGACATCCTGCTTGTAAGGCAGACGCTCTCCCAGCTGAGCTAAACTCCCGTTTTACTCCGGTGCGACAACAAAAATAATTATAGCAGTGTCTTTTTGATTTGTCAAGCCTTTTTTTCACATTTTTTCTTTTTTTTCAAATTTTTTGTGAAAAGGCCCGGCGGGGAAATTCAGCATCGCTGCTGATAGTATATGCAGGCCGGGCCGAAAAGTTGCATGGCTTTAGAACAGCCGGGAAAAAATTTGATAGGCCAAGCAGGATGCGCACCAGGCTGTAAAAAACTGCAGCAGGCAGGAGAGCATCGTAAGCCGGCGGCTTTTCATTTCCTGCGCCATTACCGATACGGCTGAGACACAGGGCGTATATAATAAGGTAAAAACCATAAACGCCAACGCAGAAGCCGGTGTAAAAAGCTCCGCAAGCCAGGCAGATAAGGGCTGGCCTGCCGGCGCCAGAACGCTGAACGCGGAAAGAATAGCCTCCTTCGCCCCCAGACCAGAGAGCAGGCTGACCGCACTCTGCCAGTTTCCAAATCCACAGGGCGAAAATATGGGCGCGATCCATCGGCCGAAAACCCCTAACATGCTGTCCTGGCCGCAGACCGTCATTTGCAGATGAAAATCAAAGTTTTCCAAAAGCCATATGACAATTCCAGTCAAAAACAGGATACTGCCTGCTTTTTTTAAAAATTCCGTCAGCTTTTCCAATACATGGGCCCCCGCAGTTTTGGCAGTAGGCAGTCGGTACTGCGGAAGCTCCAAGACGAAAACAGCATTCTTTTCCCGGAAACAGTATTTAGAAAATAAAAAGCCTGCCAACAGGCCCAGTCCAGTCCCGAAGAGATATAGGAAAAAGACCATAGTCCCTGGATTTTCCGAAAAAAAAACGTTTCCGAACATAGCCAGCACCGGCATCCGCGCACTGCAGGCCATAAAAGGGATCATGAACAGAGCGGTCCGCTGTTCTGCCTGGCTGGGCAGCGTCCGAGTGGCCATGATAGCCGGTACAGAACAGCCAAATCCCAGGATGAGAGGCAGAACCGCTTTGCCAGATAGGCCAAACCTGCGGAACAGACCATCTAAAATAAAAGCCGTCCGCGCCAGATAACCACTGTCCTCCAGGAGGGATAAAAGCAGAAACAGCATTACGATCTGCGGCAGAAACCCGGCCACATTGCCCACAGACCGGAGAATACCGTCAATCAGCAGGCTATGGAGGAAAAACGGCGTATGCAGAGCGGATAGGAAACCGGAAACCGCCTGCGCGCCTAAGCCATTGATCAGCCAGGACAAATAATCGGAAAGCCAGCCGGTCAATTTTCCAAATGTCAGCTGGAAGACAAAAAACATAACCAGGCAGAACAGCGGGATTGACAGCAGTGGATGCAGGAGCAGCCGATCCAGTCTGCGGGTGGCGGCAAGGTTTTGATCCTGACCGGTCTTCTGCAGGACAGTGTCTGCGGTCTCCCGGATGAACCGGCGCCGGGCCTGCTCGCTGGGGAAGGACAGTGGGTGCGCGTCCGTGGGCAGCGCTGTGAAAAGCTGGGAGAGCCCCCGGTTTTTCGCGGCGGAAATAGAGACAGCCGGAATCCCCAGTCGCTGGGAAAAGGCGGTGATATCCAGAGAAATTCCGCTTTTTCCTAAAAGATCCGTCATATTGACGGCCACAAGCATAGGGATCCCCAGCTCCAACAGCTGGGTAGTCAGCAAAAGCCCCCGTTCCAGGTTGGTGGCGTCTACAATATTCAAAATCACATCCGGCGATGAGTTCAGCAGATAATCCCGGGATACTGTCTCTTCGGCAGTACTGCCCGCCAGGGCGTAGATCCCTGGCAGATCCACGATTCGCGCGGGATACAGCCGGCATTCCCCTGTGGTCTGCGAAACCGTGACCCCAATCCGATTGCCAACAGCCCGGCGGCTGCCGGTGAGCCGGTTAAAGAGTGTAGTTTTGCCGCAGTTGGGATTGCCAACCAGTGCGATTACAGGTTTCATGCTTTGTCGTGCCTCCGGGAAAATAATTTTTGCAGTTCTACGATCAATAAAGGCGCCGCGGAGAGTGCGGCAACCACCAGCCACTGGACGGCGGAAAGGGGTGCAGCTTTAAAAATACCTGAGAGGACGGGGATGGACACCACCCCCACCTGCAGGACCACCCCGGCCAGCAGAGATAAAACCAGATATTTGTTTTTGAAAATACCGGCGGCAAATACAGACCGCTGACTCCGCATATTGAACGCATGGACCAGCTGGGACATGCTTAAAACAGAGAAGGCCATAGTCCGGGCGGCAGCTTCGGCGGCAAACACATTAAACCCGATAGAGTATGCCAAAAGCGCCAGCGCCCCAATCATCATGCCTTCTAAAATAATTGCTATACCCATACCGTCGGCAAAAAGGCTTTTTTTCGGAGGCCGGGGTTTTTCCTCCATAATATATTGGTCTGCCGGATCTACGCCTAGGGCAATGGCGGGCAGAGAATCGGTAACCAGATTGACCCAAAGCAGCTGGATGGGCAGAAGCGGCGACTGCCATCCAAATAAAAGTCCGGTAAAAATAGTCATGATTTCGCCAATATTGCTGGATAGCAGGAATTGTACGGCCTTTTTGATGTTGGCGAAAATGCCGCGGCCCTGGCGGACGGCTTCCACGATTGTAGCAAAGTTATCATCGGTGAGAATCATGTCGGAGGCGCTTTTTGCTACATCTGTTCCAGTCTGACCCATGCTGCAGCCAATATCAGCGGTTTTGAGGGCCGGCGCGTCGTTGACGCCGTCCCCGGTCATAGCCACCACATGGCCCCGAGCCTGCCAAGCCTGGACGATCCGCACCTTATGCTCTGGAGTTACCCGGGCAAATACGCTGTAATCCTGGATGGACTGTTCCAGCGCCGGCTGCGGGAGCTTTTCCAGCTCCGGGCCGGTCAGGAGCTTGCGGCCAGGCTCCATGATCCCGATTTCCCGGCTGATCGCCAGCGCGGTACTGGCATGGTCACCAGTAATCATGATGGGCCGGATGCCGGCGGTTTTACAGGCGGCCACCGCGGGCGCGGCCTCCGGCCGGGGCGGGTCGATCATGCCGATAAGCCCGGCGAAAACTAGATCCCGTTCCGTGATTTTTTTATCCGGGATATCCTTATAGCATACGGCCAGAACCCGCAGCGCCTGACCGGCAAGCTGATCGTTTTCCCGAAGGATCGCCTGCTTTTTATTTTCAGTCAATGGACGAATCTGACCATGGTCCAAATAGCCCGTACACTGCCGAAGCAGAATATCCACAGCACCCTTGGTGATAATTCGGTTTTTGCCGCCCCAGCGGTGGCAGGTGCTCATCATTTTACGCTGGGAATCAAAGGGAATCTCGGACACTCGGGGATACTGCCGGTCCAGCTTTTTTTTGTCCAGGCCGTGGTCCTGGGCGGATCGGAGGATGGCGCCTTCCGTGGGATTCTGCCCTTCCTCCAGATTGTCGGAGCACAGCGCCGCAAACAGCAGAACATCCTTGGGATTATCGGCCAGGACAGACGTTACTTTCATCTGGTTCTGGGTCAGGGTGCCAGTCTTGTCGGAGCAGATTACCGAGGCGGAGCCTAGGGTTTCCACAGAGGGAATACTGCGGATAATGGCGCCCTTTTGAGCCATTCTGGACACCCCCATGGCCAGCATGATGGTGACAATTGCCGGCAGCCCTTCTGGAATAGCGGCCACAGCCAGGCTTACGGAGATCATAAACATTTCAAAGGGCGGGATATGCTCAAACAGGCCAATGACAAAAATAACAGCGCAGATCGCCAATGCGCCCAGGCCTAAAATTTTGCCTACGTCCTCCAGCTTTTTTTGCAGCGGTGTTTCCTTGTCCTGGCTGGTCAGGATCAGGCTGGCGATTTTCCCCATTTCCGTATGCAGACCGGTTTCGACCACGACGGCTTCCCCGTGCCCGCTGGCTACAGCGGTGGAGGCCAGTACCATGTTTTTCCGTTCCGCCAGCGGTGTGTGCTCTGGATAAACGGTTTCCGCCTGTTTGGCGACAGGGAGAGATTCCCCAGTCAGGGCAGACTCATCCATCGTTAAGGATACAGCGCCCAGCAGCCGGCAGTCTGCCGGTACCTGGGCGCCGGTTTTTAAAATTACGATATCCCCGGGCACCAATTCTGCCGCCGGTATCTGGGAAACGGCGCCGTCCCGGCGGACAAGCGCGGTGGGCGCGTATATTTTTTTCAACGCTTCTAAAGACCTTTCCGCTTTGCTTTCCTGGATCACCCCTAAAATCGAATTTAGAATGACAATGAGCAGGATGATCACCGGGTCTACAAAATCCGCGTCGCCGTTGATCAGGGAAATGGAAAAAGAGACCAAGGCCGCGGCTAGGAGGACGATGATCATAAAATCGTTAAACTGTTCTAAAAAACGGCGGAAAAAGGTTTTTTTCTTTTTTTCCGGCAATGTATTGGGCCCAAATTCCCGGGCCCGCCGGGCAGCCTCCTTTGGACTGAGCCCTGTATCGGGCCTCACGCTGAGCCGGGACAGGATTTCCTGTGTACCCTGGGTATGCCACATGCTGATTCCTCCTTGCTTTTGTTGGATAGGCTTCTCTAAAATTTTATTGTGTTAAAAGCGGATATATACCAAAATGTTTTATGTCCCTGTTGCAATTTTGGAGATTTATGTTATAATGGATATAGATCAAAAAAAATTGGAAGTCAGGAGGGCGGATATGGCCAGGATGAAACGGGCGGCAGGAAAGCGGGGCGTATACCATGTGCTCCTGCGGAGCCGGGGAAGCCTTTTTTTAGATGAAAAAGACTATCAGGCATTTTTGCGCACATTGGGAGAGTATTTTGACGGCTATCGGAACATAGCGCTGGGGTATGCGCTTTTACAAAACAGGGCGCATTTAATTGTAGAATGCGGCGCCCAGCCCTTAGGACAGGTCATGAAGCCATTTTGCACCAGCTATGCCCGATATTTTAACCGGATACATAACTTGTCTGGAAAGCTGTTTTATGACCGGTATAAAAGCGTGCCGTTAGAAACTGGCGAAGCGTTGGCGGACGCGCTGGCGTTTGTCCATGCCGTACCAGCGCGGGCAGGGCTTTTGGATTGGCCTTATACCAGTCTAGCAGCGTATACGGCGGGCGCCGGCGGGATCTGCCGGCAGGACCGTGCGGAGGCGCTGGCCGGCGGTCGCCGGGCGCTGCTGGCAGGGGATAGCTGCCGTATGGGGATTGAGGATTACATCCATATGTCTGATCCGGAGATTGAAAGTTATTTTCAAGCCCTCTGCGGATATGGATTTGCGGAATGGAAGAAGCTTCCGCCGGCAGAGCAAAAGGAGGCCATTGAAAAAGTCCGGGCGCAGAAATGGGTGAAAATGCCGCGGCTGTCCGCACTTTTGGAAACGGAAATCGGCCCGGCGCGGAAACGTAGGGCACCGCAGGCAGAACCTCGGCAGGAGATCCCCGAAAAAGAAGAACTTAGTGTATGGCTGTTATAAAATTTGTAGGATCAGAAAGGTTGAAGTGACATGAAAAAGTGGATTAGCTTGGGACAGGTGATGGCGCTGGTCAAAAGCCATCTGATTGTTGGCGTTCTGTCGGGAATGCTGGGAATCTTCTTACTGCTGTCGATTGTAGCCAATTCGGTGGGAAATGTAATTTTTACAGTGGTTTTTACATTGATTTATTTTATGTCCATTTATGGTACC
>CBCTZG010000120.1:0-5811 GCA_965151315.1 uncultured Clostridia bacterium | reverse complement strand
ACGGGGATTTTGATGATTATCGGAGCAGCATTCGGTATCATCGGGGGTATTGTCGCTGTTATCGGAGCGACCGCTTTGGCAGCAGTTCTGGAAACAAGCGCCGGCGGATTAATTTTTGCAAGTGTTCTGATTCTGGTAAGCGCAATATTCCAGCTGATTGCAGGAATTATGGGCGTGAAAAATTGTAATAAGCCGGAAAAGGCACAGAGCTGTCTGGTTATGGGTATTATTGTGGCGCTTTTGAGCGTAGCCGGAAATGTTATTTCAAATGTGCTTGGCAGCAGCTTTAACATTTTGAGCTATGCCACCGGTTTGATTATTCCTGTTCTGTACATAATTGGTGCGGCAAAAAACAAAACCTCGGCATAAGTAAAACACCCAAATGTTCCTGCCGCTCATTTTCGGGTGGCGGGAACAGCCGGGTAAAGGAGAGTGAAACGATGGACACAGTACAAAATTATAAATGTCCTTGTTGCGGCGCTTCATTGGTTTTCCAAAACGAATCGCTGCACTGCGATTCCTGCGGAAACAATTTTGAACTTGACGCTATGCGGCAAATTGAGGATGTTGGATCGCAAATGCAGGGAGAATCAAAATATGACTGGGAGCATTACGAACCGAGAAGTTATGAGGGCGGCGAAGGGGCTGCGCTTGCAAGCTATACCTGCCCTTCCTGTGGTGCAGAAATTACGGGTGACGACACAATGGGTTCTACCGTTTGCCCATATTGCGGCGACGCCGCAGTGATTAAGAGGCAGTTTGAGGGTACACTTCGTCCCGATTACATTATTCCGTTTAAGACAGACAAAAAGGCGGCAATGGCAGCGTTTGAAGACGATTTCAAAAATGCACCGTTTCTGCCGGATGAATTTAAGATTAAGAAGAAGATAGAAGAAATGACCGGCGTTTATGTGCCGTTTTGGATGTTTGACTGCGATTGCAATGCAGCAATCACTTATGGCGCGCAGCGAGTTACAAGCTGGAGCGATTCAAACTATAACTATACAAAAACTGACTATTACAGGCTTTTTAGAAGTGGAAGCGTGGGATTTACCAATATCCCGGTTGACGGTTCAAAAAAAGCAGATGATGCATATATGGAGGCAGTAGAGCCTTTTAGGTATGAAGATGCTGTTGAGTTTAACGGCGCATACCTTTCGGGATATATGGCGGATAAATACGATGTTTCGGCAGAGGAAAGCATAGAGCGAGCAAACGAACGTGTGACAAACTCCACTGTTTCAGTGTTTCGTGAAACTACAGACGGCTATGCGGCGGTTATTCCCGAAAGCACAAAAATTAGTTTTTCAGGCGGTAAAATTAGGTATTCCCTTCTCCCGGTATGGATGCTCAATATTAAATATATGAACAATACATATAAGTTTGCTGTCAACGGTCAGACCGGTAAGGTTGTGGGTGAATATCCTATTGATAACAGAAAAAAATGGAGATACTTTGCGAAAATTGCCGGCGTTGCTTATATAGCCGCTGCAGTTATAGCATATTTCTTGCTGCATTAGGGGGGAGCTAAATGAAAAGATTTGTTACAATCATGATTGCCCTTCTCTGCTTTGTATCGGCAATTACCGTATATGCGGATTTTATCAATCCAACGATTACGGATTCGGTCGGATACCTGACAGAGGAACAAAATAAAGAGCTGTCGGCAAGGCTTGATAAAATTCGTAAGCAATATAATTTTGACATCGTATTTGTTTCAGAGGATAGATTATCTGCCTATGACGCGCAGACGTCGGCAGACGACATTTATGATTATAACGGCTACGGCTATGGTGAAAATTATGACGGAATACTCTTTTACATAGCCGACGCCGAAAGAAAATATCATTTTTCCACCTACGGAAGCGGCATGACAATATTTAATGAAAATGGTCTTGCCTATCTTGAAAAAAAGATTGTACCATCTTTAAAGGAAGGAGATTACTACACCGCAGTTAAAACCTATGCCGATTGTGCACAGGAGCTTTTGGAGATGGCGGCACAAGGCAAGCCTTTTAACAAAAGACAGCACAGCACCCAATATATTCTGGGCGTGATTGCCGGAGCTATTCTTCTTCCCCTTCTTCTGGCATATTTTATGATGAAGAAAAAGCTTGCCAAAATGAAAACGGCGGTAAAAGAGGATAACGCCGCAAATTATATGAAGCCGGGCAGTATGACCCTTGATTTTTCAAGAGATATCTTTCTTTACAGCACAGTAGCAAAAACGGAAAAAGTAAAGTCAAATTCCGGCAGTCATACTTCCTCCTCAGGCAGAATTCACGGCGGAAGCGGTGGAAGCTTTTAAGAACATTTGTTAAAAATCAGGAGGTGTTTGTTATGAAAAAATATTTTAATTTTACATACGCAATAGTGCTTTTGTGCGCAGTGTTTATGCTTTCAGCCTGCGGTGGAAGCGGCAAAGCTGATGCTGAGTACGAGGGGAAATATATATCTGTTGCGGGCGAAGCAATGGGAATGACCTTAACCGGTGAGGATATCAATGGTTTTGGTTTGGAACTTAAAAACGGCGGTAAGGGAACAATGACCATTTATGGTGATAGTGGCACTATTAAGTGGACAAATGATGATGAAAATATTACGGTGAATATAGATGGCACAGACATTGTGGGTGCAATCGGACAAGATACCATAACCTTTGACAACGTGCTGGATATGGGACTGAAACTTACATTCGCAAAAGAAGGCAGTGAGGCTGCAAAACCCGAAAATCATTTACCTGAGACAGATAAAAAAATGCTGGGAATATGGCAGTCGAATACGGTAACTGATGTTCTTGGTGATCCGGTTGAAGGATTGTCGGGCAACGAACTGAAAATGGAATTTGCTGCAGACTATACAGTAAAGGTTACCTTTAAGGGAAATGATTTGGGTAGTCATAAATGGTCGCTTTTGGGTGATTGGGGAAGTCTTGACAGCGATGTACTTGATATAAGCTGGGATATTAACGACAATGGGATTAATGTCAATTATTCCACAGATGAAGACTACTTTGTTTTCAGCTGCACAAAGTGATATTGTAATCTGAAATTATTTAAAAGGAGGTACGAACAATGGGATTGGGAGATTTTTTTAAAGATAAATTCGGTAAAAAGAACTGTGCGTTGTGCGGAAATGAGTGCGGCATGATGAGACGCACAAAAATAAGAAACGGTGATTATGTTTGTGATGACTGCGGCAATAAATGCTCAAGATATGTTCGTTTAAGCGAGTTCACCTTAGATGAAGTAAAAGGGCATATTGAATACATGAAACGCCAGAACAGGCTTTTTGAAGAGGTTTACTCCAAGGAAGGAAAAAAACAAATCATTCCTTCTACAACAAAAGAAGAGGGTATTGAATTTTGCGATGCTTTGGGAATGTTCAGAATTGTAAATAAAAGCTACACCGGCAGAGGCAAAATGCGTGAGCTTTTCCGATATGACCAAGTAGCAAGCTATGAGGAATATGTGGAGGAAACCTCTCCAAGTGAGCCGGGTCAAAGCCCCGAATTTAAAGAATGTGGCTTGAAAATCAAGCTTTTAGGCGGAAATATGAGCAGAATAAATATGGATGATAAAAGGGGGCTTCGTCCTCATCCGTATATCAAGCGAGAGCTTAAAATCTGTTTCAGTAAAGATGAGCGTTCCGATGTAAAATATGCACGTTATGCAAAAGGTAAGTTTGACTATATCTTCGGTGTTCATGACAACGAAAGTGGCTTGTTCGATTTCGGCAGAACCAAAGCAGAAAAAAGAGAAGACGCAGCGACAATTGGAATGGCGGCGGCTTTCACCATGGCGATTAAAGGGGCAAAAAACGGAGCCGAGTCTATCACTGAGGAAGAAAAAGCAAAGCTTAAAGAGCATATGAACGCCATAGACGATGCTGCAACAGGAGGCCTGGCGGTTTATACGAGACGTGCAGATGAAGCAGAAGCAAAAATAAAGTAAAGGGGGCGGTTTGTGTGAAAAAAATATTGTTATTACTTGCCACACTTCTGACCATAAACTGCACCTTAGTCTGCGGTGCAGAGTGGCAAACATTAAAATCGGCAGACGGTATATACGAATATACAGAAGATGGCGTTATTACCGCCTATTACGGCGATGAAATTGCCATATTTCCGGCAGAAATAGACGGAACTTTAATCCGCGAAATCGGCGTTATGGCTTGTTTTGATCTTGACATCGAATCTATATCGATTGCAGACGGTATTGAAATGATTAATACAAATGCCTTTGAGGGCTGCAATGCAGAATATGTATATATTCCGTCAACCGTAAACTATATTGGCGAGCGCGCCTTTGCAAACTGCACAAATCTTTCGGAGGTTACATTGTGCTCGGAAGAAACTGTATTTGATTATGACGTATTTATGGGTACGGAATATATTACATTTTATATCCCGTGTACAGCCGACCTAGATGAAATGTATAACAAAATATCCGATGCGCAAGGGTCAAGTAATTTTGAATTTGAGCTTATGCACACGGCACTTACCGAAAGCATGGAAGAAAAAGACATCTATGGGGAAAACATGATTTACTGTGAGGCCTGCGGCTTTAAAGGCAGCAAGTATCTGGAGGATGTTTCCCTGCCGTTTTTGGATGTATCGGAGGACGCATGGTATTACTCTTATGTGCAGACGGCATACAGTTTCGGCATTATAAACGGAAAAAGCGAAACGATATTTGATCCAAATGCCGGCCTTACCTGCGGCGAGGCGGCAAAAATTGCGGCTATGATTCACTATAATAATCGTTATGATGGTGTGGAGTACGACTTTGCAATGACCGGCGAAAACTGGTATGACGTTTATGTAAATTATTGCTACGATAACGCAATCATTGAGGATTATATTGTGTTTGACTGGAACGCAAACGCAACGCGCGGGCAAATGGCTTACCTGTTTTCCAGATGTGACACGAACCCTTATTATATAAACGATGTCCCGCTGACCGACATTCCCGACGTTTATGATACAACACCGTTTGCATATGAAATCTTAGACCTGTACAATAAAGGAATTGCGGTGGGAAGCGACGAGTATATGACATTCTATCCGGACTCGCAGGTGAAACGAAGTGAGGCAGCTGCGCTGATTTCAAGAATTCTTTGCTATGATATGCGTATCGAATTACCGAAAGGATGACTAAGGTGAAAATTATGAAAATGGTTGCGATACTTGCAGCTATTTCCAATTTGTTTGGATGCAGCACACTGGACGTACTTGACGGCCCAGGTATGGTGAATGTAGACAGTGAACACCGTACCGAATACGCAAATACACTGCCCTTTGATGAATATGATGGATGCCCCTATTGGGCGGTTGCATATCTCGGAAAGGGTGATGATGGAAAAAATGCGGCAGATGAATATATCGAAAAACTGTTTACAGAGCTGTCTGAGGAGAAACGCAAAGCCGTCAATCATTACGATTACGGCGGCGAAAAATGGTATCTTGTTATTCCAAGATACCCAGATAAAAATTATATTATAAGAGGTAACGATGAGGAAAAAGCGGTGTCCGTTAAGCATGGCGACGCATTTACAATAAATTGCGGTGACGATGTTAAAATACGCAGCGGCACACTAGTCAGAAATGAGCTTGTTCTGCAAACAGACGAAAACGACAGGCTTATATGCACGAAAACTGTTCGGGATATAACAGAGTATGAAGAATAAAAATTTGAGAGGAGAATAGATTATGGGACTTTTAAAAGCAGGCGTAGGAGCCCTTGGCGGCGTTTTGGCTGACCAATGGAGAGAATTTTTCTACTGTGAAAGCTTAGATGCAGACATACTTGT
>CBCTZG010000119.1:0-5873 GCA_965151315.1 uncultured Clostridia bacterium | reverse complement strand
TAGGGCTATGCCCGAAAATGAAATACCCCCCGTTATACGGGGGGATATTTATTTGGATAAATTTTAAAATCTATATTGACAAACCCAATCGGTTGTGGTATATTTTGTGATGTAAACGATTACATTACTACACTGTTTTGTAGTCCGATTTTTTTTGGAGGGAAATGTAAACGATTACATAGCTTGGCTGAATGGGGGTGTGTACGATCACAATTTCGGAAATCGCAAAGCTTGCCGGTGTGTCTGTAGCCACCGTTTCCCGGGTACTGAATCACAGCGGGTCGGTATCGGCGCAAACCAGCAGGCGTGTGATGGAGATTGTAGAAAAATATCACTATTCGCCGAACCTGCTGGGCAGGCATCTCCGGAAAATGGAGACCAAGATTATCCTGGTTATCCTGACATCTGTGTCTAATTCCTTTTCCAGCCGGGTGGTCAGCGGGATTGACCAGGAGGCCAGGAAGTACGGCTATCATACCCTGGTCTGCATGACCAACGATAGCATGGAAAGCGAAGAGTCCTATCTGGATATGGTTCGGGACGGGGTGGCCGACGGGGCCATTCTTATGAATACCCGGATGGATAAAGCCCAGTATCACGCCTTTGCGGAAAAATACCACGCGGTGCAGTGCAGCGAATATGTGGATCCGGATTCACCGTACGTTGTGATCGACAATGAGCGGGCAGCCTTTGACGCGGTGACGCATCTGCTGGCACTGGGGAGAAGGCGGATCGCCTACTGCGGTGTGCTGAACCATTTCAATTCGTCCCATAAGCGCTATGCGGGGTATGTACGGGCGCTGAAGTCCTTTGGGCTGGCGGTGGACCGGGAGATTGTCTTTGACGGGAACTACGGTTTCCGCAGCGCATACCGGCTTACGGAGGAACGGATCCGGAGCGGCAGGCGGTTTGACGGTCTGTTCACGATTTCCGACCGGATGGCCGCAGGGGCAATCAGCGCGATTTTGGCAAACGGCCTGGGTGTGCCGGCGGACGTAGCGGTGGTAGGATTTGACAACATTGATATTTCCTATATGATGAAGCCAACCATTACAACGGTCGCGCAGCCCAAGCAGGAATTGGGCCGGGAGGCGTTTTTATCCCTTTTGGACCAGATGAACGGGAAAAAACCGGAAAACAAAATACTGAATTATCAAATGATTCTGCGGGAATCCACAAAAATTGAAGGAGGAAAATGAAAAATGGCAAGAGATGTTAAGATCGGAATCGTAGGCTGCGGCGGGATCGCCAACGGAAAGCACATGCCTTCCCTGAAGCGGGTGGAAAACGCGAAGATGGTGGCGTTCTGCGACATTATCAAAGAGCGGGCGGAAAAGGCCGCTAAGGAGTACGGCGAGGAAGGCGCGAGAGTTTACACAGACTACAAGGAAATGATCGAAAAAGAGGATTTAGAGGTCGTGCATGTCTGCACCCCCAATAAGTCCCATGCGCCCATTTCTATCTATGCGATGGAGCATGACTGCCATGTTATGTGTGAAAAGCCTATGGCAAAGACCTATGCCGACGCGAAAGCTATGCTGGAGGCTCATCAGCGGACCGGCAAAAAGTTGACCATTGGGTATCAGAACCGGTTTAGAAACGACAGCCAGGTCATGAAGCGGGCCTGCCAGGAAGGCGAGCTGGGCGATATTTATTTCGCGAAGGCCCACGCCATCCGGCGCCGGGCGGTACCGACCTGGGGCGTATTCTTAAATGAAGAGGAGCAGGGCGGCGGCCCGTTAATCGATATCGGCACACACGCATTAGACCTGACCCTGTGGATGATGGACAATTATAAGCCGGTCAGTGTCAAGGGCAGCGTATTTAAGAAGCTGGGCGATCAAAAGGAAACCGGTAATGCCTGGGGCGACTGGGATCCGGAAAAGTATACCGTGGAGGATTCCGCTTTCGGGTTCATTACCATGGAAAACGGCGCGACAATTATTTTGGAAAGCAGCTGGGCTTTGAATACCCTGGATGTAAAGGAGGCAAAATGTACGCTGTGCGGTACGAAGGCGGGTGCGGACATGGAAAATAACTCCCTGCGGTTCAACCAGGCCCAATATGGCCGGCTGGTACAGAAGGAAGTAAACCTGAACGCCGGAGGCGTAGCCTTTTATGACGGAAAGGTTGAAGCGGCAGATACCATTGAAGCAAGACAGTGGATCAATGCAATTGTAAACGACACAGAGCCGACCGTAAAGCCGGAGCAGGCCATCGTGGTTACACGGATCCTAGAGGCGATCTATGAAAGTGCGAAAACAGGCAAGGAAGTGATTTTCAATGATTAAGGTTACCGTATGGAATGAAAATGTGCATGAACGGGAAATGGAGGATGTAAAGGCCATTTATCCTGACGGGATGCATAACTGTATTAAGCGTTTCCTGGAGACAGACCAGGAGATCACTGCCCGCACGGCTACGCTGGATATGCCCAACTGCGGCCTGACTGACGATGTGATCCAGGACACAGACGTTATGATCTGGTGGGGGCACTGCCATCATGATGAGGTGCCGGATGAGATTGCGAAGAAGGTCTATGAACAGGTATTGAAGGGGATGGGGCTGATCGTCCTGCATTCCGGCCACTATTCCAAGCCCTTTAAAATGCTCATGGGCACCACCTGTGACCTGCGGTGGCGGGACGACGACCGGGAACGGGTATGGTGTGTAAACCCAACGCACCCCATTGCCGCCGGCCTGCCGGATTATTTTGAGTTGGAGCACGAGGAAATGTACGGGGAATGCTTCCGGATCCCCAAGCCGGACGACGTTGTATTCGCGGGCTGGTTTGCCGGCGGCGAGGTGATGCGCAGCGGCTGCACCTTTACCCGGGGCAACGGCAAGATCTTTAATTTCCAGCCGGGGCATGAGCAGCATCCTACCTATAAGAATCCGTACATCCAGAAGATTATTACCAATGCGGTTAAGTGGGCGAAGCCTGTTAAAATGATCGACGTGTTAGAATGTGTCCACCCCACAGAGCCCATCGAGAAATAAGGAGGAATTTGGCATGAAATTAGGTGTTATGTCCCCGGTTTTGAATGAAATGGGGTTGGAAGATGCGTTAAAGTATTTATCCGGCTTGGGCGTAGACAGCCTGGAAATTGGCGCGGGCGGCTATCCCGGCAAGGCCCATTTAGACCCGAAGGATTATTTGGATAACCCGGCAAAGGTAGAAGAGCTTAAAGGGCTTTTGAAAAAGTATAATATTGAAATCGCGGCGGTTGCCTGCCACGGCAACCCCATTCATCCTAACAAGGAGATCGCCCAGAAGTTCCATAACGAGTTTGTGGACGCCATGAAGGTGGCGGTGATGCTGGGCGTTGATACGATGATCGGCTTTTCCGGATGCCCGGGGGACTGCCCGGACTCCATCCGTCCCAACTGGGTAACCTGCGCTTGGCCCGATGATTATCTGGAAACGCTGGAATGGCAGTGGAACGAGGTTTTGATCCCTTATTGGAAAGAAACCACAAAGCTGGCCAAGGAAATCGGCATTAAGAAGATTGCGCTGGAGCTTCATCCAGGCTTCTGCGTATACAACCCATCGACGCTTCTGCGGCTGCGTGAAGCGGTAGGCGACATGATCGGCGCCAACTTTGACCCCAGCCACCTGTTCTGGCAGGGGATTGAGCCCTGTGCGGCCATTAAGTATCTCCAGGGCGCGATCTATCACTTCCATGCCAAGGATACGAAGATTGACCCAGAGAATACCGCGAAGATCGGCGTTCTGGATACCCAGAACTACGGCGATATCTTAAACCGGGCTTGGGTATTCCGGACGGTGGGCTACGGCCATTCCGCCGAGGTTTGGAACAACATCATTAGTACCCTGAAGGCTACGGGCTATGACGGCGTGATCAGCATTGAGCACGAGGACGGCCTGATGTCGCCTAAGGAAGGCTTAGAAAAGGCGATCAAGTTCCTGCAGAACGCGATTATTTATGAAACAGCGGGAGAAATGTGGTGGGCGTAATGAAACATAAAATCGGTGTTATTGGCTTTGGCGGCATGGCCCGTTATCATTTTGATACCCTGAAGGGCTATGGCCGGGCGGAAGTGAAAGGTATTTTCGACATTAACCCGGCAGTGATCGCCTATGCCGAAGAGAAAGGCATTGGCACCTATGTCTCCAAGGAAGCCCTGCTGAGTGATCCGGAAATTGATCTGGTTTTGATCGCCACCACAAACGAGGCGCATAAACCCCTGGCTATTGAGGCTATGGCGGCGGGGAAAAACGTTATCTGTGAAAAGCCGGTGACGCTTTCCTCCGCAGAGCTTTTGGAAATTATGGAAGCGGCGAAAACATATGGAAAGGTATTCACTATTGACCAGAACCGCCGGACCAACAAGGATTTTGTACTGATGCGCCGTAAGGTGGAAGAAGGGCTGTTAGGCGATGTGTATGTGATCGAGTCCCGGGTAGAGGGCTCCCGGGGGATGCCTTCCGGCTGGCGGACGCTCAAAGCGCTGGGCGGCGGCATGATGCTGGACTGGGGCGTACACCTCATCGATCAGCTGATGTACATGGTAGATGAAAAGGTGACCAGCGTGTACTGTAAGATGTATAAGATCCAGTATCCGGAGGTAGACGATAACTTCCGGATGACCATGACCTTTGCAAACGGGCTGACAGCCCATATTGAAGTGTCGACCAATAATTATATCACCCATCCCCGGTGGTATGTGCTGGGGAAAAAGGGCACCCTCCAGATCGACGACTGGAGCTGTGACGGCAAAATTGTCCGCTGTATTGACAAGGAGGATAAGTGGGCTGAGGAAATCGTCTACACCAAGGCCGGCCCTACAAAAACCATGGCGCCCCGGAACGAAAACTCTACAGAGGCCATACCGCTCAGCGAACCTATGGATGTTGTGGACAGCTTGACAGTGGTGTACGATCAGTTTATCGACGCGGTAGAAGGCAAGGCAGAACTGACCATTAAGCCGGAGCAGGCCCTGCGGGTGATGCGGGTGATGGAAGCGGCGTTTCAGTCTGACGAAACGGGGCTGGCTGTCCAGACCAATATTTAAAAATCAGGAGGAAACGGATATGGAGGCTTCTATGCAAATGTGGTCCGTTCGGGACTGCGTAGAGAAAAACGGGATGGCCAAGACGCTGGAAATGGTGGCGAAAGACGGCTTCTCCGGCGTAGAATTTGCTGGGTTTGGCGGCTTATCCCCAGCGGAAATGAAGGCGGAGCTGGATAAAAACGGCCTGTATTCCGTAGGCTCCCACACGGGCTATGATTTGTTTCAGACGGCCCTGCGGGAAAACCTGGAATACAACCAGAAGATCGGGTCGAAATATATGATCTGCCCTGGCGCAAAGCTGGACACCAAGGAAGAAGCGGAGGCGCTGATCCAGCTTTTGAACGAGGCTGCTGTGATTGCCAAGGACTATGGCCTGAAGGTGGGATATCACAATCACAGCAAGGAGTTTAAGAAAATCGACGGCAAGTACATTCTGGATATGATCGCCGAAGGTACCACAGATGATGTTGTAATGGAGATTGACGTATTTTGGGTGGCGCATGCCGGCGAGGATCCATACGCGTATGTAGAAAAGATGGGGAAACGGGCTGAACTGATCCACATGAAGCAGATCGACGACAACAAGGAAAATGTGATCCTCTCCGAGGGAAACATTGATTTTCAAAAGATCAGGGACACTGCGAAATATGCAAAATATTTTGTTGTAGAGCAGGAAGGCGATGTAGATCCAATTTTTGCCAGCCGGAAGAACGGCGCTTTTATTCAGACGCTATAGTTCATTTTTGAGATTGGAAAATACCTGTCACGGTTGTGGCAGGTATTTTTTGTATACTGAAAACCACGCGATAGTCGCGTGGTTCAAAAGAGGTTAACCG
>CBCTZG010000118.1:0-5953 GCA_965151315.1 uncultured Clostridia bacterium | reverse complement strand
TGCCATTACGGTATAATAACGACAAACGGAAAAAGCCTTGATTTTCAAGGGGTTTCAGCGTTTGTCGCCGTCTATTCAATTCCTTTTCCCAAGTTGAAATATGGCGAGAAAATTGACGAAAAAAGGAGGCTGTTACATTAACGACAAAACCGAATAGTGCCAGCGGTCCGGCATTTTGCCTGGCCGCTGATTGCCGTGGGCGTTTCATCTTTTTAGGTGGACGCCCTTTTTTCATGCAGATTTTTAGAAGAAAGGAGCCACACATGGAACTGAACGAAATGGAAAAAAAGATGCTCTTTCAGGCCGAAGGAGACTGTCAGGCAAAGGTTCTGAATGAGCTTTACATGACCGTGCGATATTCAAACAATTCCGAGCTGCGGGAGGCGGCGGAAAGCCTTATGGCAAAGGTGCGTGTTCTGTCGGACCGTGAGTGCATGGATTTGGTGCGGGACATTCAGAAGAATTACCGGCTGCCCCACCCGCCCCGGACTATCGGGGAAAGGATCGCCGAGGCCAGGCAGCAGTCCGGCGCGGAGAAATTAAAGGGGCATGACATCATGGGGCTGGAACGCTTTGACCCGGAGGTTAAGCACATGATCGTCTTTGATGTGCTGTCCTATGATTCCCCTGTTGGGGATAAGGGCGATAAAATGCGCCTGTTTCTTACGGAGGCCGGCTATCAGAAATTCTTAGAGAGCCAGGAACGGGGCGAAGTCAAACTGAAAAATCATGTGAAGGTCTCAGGCGGCCATCTCCATTATGACCGCAGGGACCGCGCTTTGTAACGGAATAACCGAAGAAAGGAGGCTGTGAAATGGCTGTATTCCGTGTAGAGAAAACGAAGGACTTTACGGTTATGAGCAATCACCACCTGCGCAATACGGAACTGTCCTTAAAGGCGAAGGGGCTTCTTTCCCTTATGCTGTCGCTGCCGGAAGATTGGGATTATACCACAAAGGGGCTGGCCCACATTTGCAGGGATGGCGTGGATTCCATTACCACCGCCCTGAAGGAGCTGGAACGGCACGGGTATCTCACCAGGCAGCGCCTCCGCAATGAGAACGGACAGCTCGGCGATATTGAGTACACGATCCACGAAAAGCCTGTAACCGGCGTAAAACAAGGTGTTTCACCTAAACGGGAAAATCCAAGACAGGTAAATCCAAGACAGGCAAAACCTGAACAGGCGGAACCTGAACAGGAAAATCCCGCACAATTAAATACTAATCCACAAAAAACTAAAAAATCAAAAACGGATATATCAAGGACACATCAATCAATCTATCCGGAAGAGCCGGAAACGGCAGGCTGTCAGGATGGGATTGATAGGATGGATATGGCAGAGGCATACCGTGGAATTATCAAAGAGAATATTGAGTATGACTTTCTGGTTCCCCGCTATGGGCAGGAACGCATGGACGAGACTGTGGAGCTTATGCTGGAAACGGTGCTGTCAAGACGGCCCTATATCCGCATTGCCGGAGACGACTTCCCACGGGAGGTTGTCAGGAGCCGGTTCTTAAAGATCAATTCCGACCACCTGGAGTATGTTTTTGACTGTATCGACAAGAACGTTACGAAGGTCAACAACATCAAGGCTTATCTGCTGGCAGCGCTGTATAACGCGCCGGCAACAATGGATAGCTATTACCGTGCGGAGGTCAACCATGACCTGTACGGCTGTTAGGCGCTTTCAGGCGTCTTTTTTCATATCATCACAGGAAGGAGGCGAAGCACGATGAAACGAAAATCTGTGCCGACACCATGCCCGGTGTAACCAAAGAGCAGATTCAGGCGGCACGGGAGGCGGACCTGTTCGCCTGGCTGCAATCCCATGAGCCCGGCGTGCTCAAACGGGACGGCCCCAATTACCGGCACAAGGAGCATGACAGCCTGGTCTATGTGACCGGGAAACGGTACTGGTACTGGAACAGCCGGGGCCGCAGTATTAACGCCCTGGATTACCTGATCCAGATTCGGGGCTATGGTCTGGTGGATGCGGTTCAAGCACTGGCAGGCGGAGAAATACGGCAGACGCCGGCTTACCAAAGCGCGGCGGCAAAGCAGGCACAGAGAGAGCCGGAAAAGAAACCGTTTACGCTGCCCTGGGCCAGACGGTGTGCTACCGCCGCTGTTTCGTATTTGCAGCGGCGCGGGATCAGTTCGGATGTGATCAGCCGGTGCTTTCGGAACGGGCTTTTCTATGAGGCCCGGTATCATGGCGAACCGGTCTGCGTGTTTGTCGGAAAAGACAACGCGGGGAAAGCGAAGTTTGCCTGTATGCGCGGTATCACCGGCAATCTCAAAAAGGATGTTTATGGCAGTGACAAGGAATTTAGCTTCTGCTACCCACCGCAGAATCCGGGCAGCCGCCATGTGGCCGTTTTTGAGGCTCCCATTGACGCACTTTCCCATGCCACGCTGCAAGAGCTCGAAGGCTGGAAATGGAATGGCTACCGCTTATCCCTGGGAGGCACCTCCCATGTGGCGCTGACCGCGTTTCTGGAACGCCACCCGGAAATAAAGCGGGTCACGCTTTACATGGACAATGATCTTGGCGGCCTTACCAATGCCCGGAAAATCAAAGCCATGCTCCATGAGGATCAGCGGTTTAAGCATATCCGGGTGAGCGTCAACCCGCCCCGCGTCGGAAAGGACTATAACGAAAAGCTGCAACATATCAGGGAACAAATTAAAGGCCGTCAACTACAATGCCGCCAGAAACAGGCGGCTATTTCAATTTAACAGGAGGATTTTAACATGACGAAGACAGAAAATACCGCTTTGCAAATGATCGCCGAAGCCGCCCGGTGCCCGGAATATGGCCCCGATATGGTTAAGGCTTTGATGGAAAAATTGGATATGAACGAAAAGGGCTTTGCGCTTCTGATGAACGTTACGCCCTCCACTGTCCGGCTCTGGACCAGCGGCGCCGTTCAGCCCAGCGGCACGGCCAAGCGCCTGATGCAAATTTATGAAACCGGGCCGGAAATCGTGAGCAAGATTGCCGGCGGACAGCACCCGGAGGATGGAAATGCTTATAAATGATTGCGTTAAGTTTTCGCACAGACTGGAGGTGATAATGTTTGGCAGAAAATTTACAGCATGAGGATTTTGGGGAAAAGATCGGAGGTGCGAAAAAAGACCTCTGGAAAGACCGCGGCCTGTATGTAGACGACCTGGGCGCCATGAATGAGCGGGAGGCGGAGAAATTCGTCAAGAAGGATAATGTCTGGAAGAAACCGGACTATCAGGCCATGCTTGACGATGGCGTTCCCCTCGGCGTTGTCTATTTCATCAAAAAGGCACGGGACAGCCTGGGGGCTTCTCCCCAATACCGGTACAGTGACAAAACCCCGGAGCTCAGGCGTGCCAGGCAGGAGGAATATATTGAGACCGTCCGGCAGCTACAGGCCGTGATCGAGGATGTGCGCACACTGGATGACGCTATGCAAGCCTATGACCGCTTTC
Source organism: uncultured Clostridia bacterium (assembly GCA_965151315.1). Taxonomy (GTDB): domain Bacteria; phylum Bacillota; class Clostridia; order UBA1381; family UBA1381; genus Avimonoglobus. The sequence continues at coordinate 2,482 of CBCTZG010000118.1, read as the reverse complement.
TGATACAAAATGGATATGTGGAGCAGGTGCAGGGCTGGGCCAGCGGAACCCATTACCGCGCTACGAAGAAATCCCTGGATAACCCGGTCATTACCAATAAGCTGGTGCAGGCCTTACATATCCGCTCCGCTTCTCACTTTGACCGGGATTTCACGCAAAAGGCGCAGCAGGAACAGTTTGGCGTTTCCAAAGACCAGAAGATGCCAAAGGGCTATGCGATCCACTTCAATGACGGGAAAAACACCTATTCCAGAAATAACGACTGGAAACCCGGCACCTATTATGTGACGAAAGGCTATTCCATTTTGCAGACAAATTTGGAATCCCGTGAGGCAGCCCTGAAATGGGTACAGGATTTTGCCCGGCAGCGGAGCAAAGGCGGAAAGGTCCGGTTTACCCCTCCGCAGCTTGCGCATGTGAGACGGACCGGGCCGGACTACCGGAGCGGTCAGGAGATCACCGGACAGCATTATCTTGACACTTTCGGCTTCCGGGGCGGCGAATTTGGAAACTGGATGAACCAGAATGACCGGCAGGCGTCCCTGAACATGGGATTTGAAGCACTGAAAGACCTGGCGGCTGCCTTACAGATCAGCGATCAGGATATTGCCTTTGGCGGCACGCTTGCTATCGCTTTCGGTGCCAGGGGCAGCGGCAACGCCGCGGCCCATTATGAACCGCTCCGCAAGGTCATCAACCTTACGAAGATGCACGGGGCCGGTTCCCTGGCGCATGAATGGTGGCACGGCTTTGACGACTATTTGGGGGCAAAGATGGGCGCGAAAGGGATGCTCTCAGAACAGCCCCGCCTTTACCCATTGTTCCAAAAGCTCATTGATACCATGAAGTACAAACCGGAGACGCCGGAGCAGGCGGCCAAACGCACCGAGGCACAGAACAGCCGGACAAAGAAAAACGCGGGAAGCTGGCTGGATTCGGCGGTGCTTGGCTCCTTGAAGCGGTACGGCAATGAAAGTACGCTGGAACAGTATGTGGCATTAAAAGACGCTTTCCTTTCCGGGGAGGTCGGTTCTGTGGATCAGATCAGCGCCTTAAAGAAATCCGTCAGCGGCCATGTGATTCCCAAAAGTGATCGTGAACGTTTGGAAATGTTCGAGCGGATGCTTCACAGGATGCAGGAACAGGAAACCCCGCAGATCGGGCGGACAGAGACCGACTACTACCGCAATTCCGTAAAAATGGGAAAAGAATGCGAGAAAGACGGCGGCTATTGGGACAGCAACACGGAAATGACGGCCAGGGCTTTTGCCTGTTATATCAAGGATAAGCTGCCCTATGCTTCTGATTATCTGGCCGGCCATGCGGATTGCGCGGTAGCCCTTGTCATGGATAAATCCGGGGAAACAGAGGTTTTGAAAGCCTATCCCCAGGGTGAGGAACGCAGGGCGATCAACGCGGTGTTTGACGAGATCGTGGCAGATTTGAAATTGCAGCACACCCTTACCCATGCGGAAACAACGCTGCCCCTTGCGGTGCAGGCTGTACCGTTGGCTGAAAATGAGCAGATTACCATATTTACGATGGAACGCCCTTCGGTGATCGGGCAACTTGCGGCGGCAAGATCGGCAGAAAAAAGTACCCCGGCGCAGGCGGCTCCTAAAAAGTCCCACGCGCCGGAGATTTAAGGAGGTGAAACATTGGAAGAAAACAAGGATTATCAGGTTTACCGGTTTGACTATCTAACGGAAGGCAGCCAGCTCAAATTGGAGCACAACGTATATTGTGAGGATGTGGATATATCTTCCCTGATTACGCAGGGTGCGGATGCACTGGAGGCATTGCGTCAGGACAGCATAGACGGCGAGCAGAAAGCCCTTGCAATCGTGCAGGCGGCGGCAAAACAATGGGAACAGCAGGCGGCAGTCACACAGAAATTGAACCGCTCGCTGGAATACCTGCGGACCCCGGAGGTTGCACATACGGGAAATGAATGGCGCAAAACCGGCAACTGGCGGGACGCCGAGGAAATCAGCAACCGTGTCTATAAGATGACATGCAGCGTTTGGGAAGATACCAAATATGACCGGGAAACGAAGCAAAGCGTCCCGGTTGCCTGGTATGTGACATGGGATGTGTATGTGAATTCCCCGAAGGAGGGATATGGGGAAAAGATCGCCGGGCAGAACCAGAAACGCTATACCGACAAAGCCGCCGCTATGAAATACCTGGATGGGCGCAAGAAAGCCTACTCCCACCTGTTTACAGAAATCTCTCCGCAGATTCCAAAAGAATATGAGCACCACTTTACCGTTCACGGTACCCTCCTTCCCGGTTATACCGTGGAGGGCCAGGAACCGGTCAAGGCAGAGCACACCGCCGCCGAGGTTTCGGAGGGCGATATTTCTTTGCCCGAAAAGGCGGAAAAGCCTTCCGTGCTGGGGAAACTGGCGGCGGCGAAGCTGGACGCAAAAGAATCCGGGCAGCCGGTCCGACAGGGAGAAAAATATCAGTCAGAAGAAAG
>CBCTZG010000117.1:0-6144 GCA_965151315.1 uncultured Clostridia bacterium | reverse complement strand
TATATAATAAGATGCTCGAGCCTGCCGAGGTCGGAACAGATCCAAACACCGGTGAAACGATGTTTGTTTCCGTCGGCGGTAATCTGTCATACAGCGCGGGCAGCGTAGCTGTTGCGGATTTCGATGAAAGAGTGAAAAATGCCGAAAGTCCCGGCATACAGCTCATGAGCAACGGCAGCGGGAACACAGAGATATTTACAAATAACGAAAGAACGAGCCATCTTGTGACCTTCGGCGACAGCTGCGACTACATCATCTCGATAAGCCGTGCCGACGGAACGGCGCTTACGGCGGAGGAAATAAAGCAGGTCATGAGCGTAAGGCAGGGCGGCGCAGCGTATGAGTTGAGCTATTACACGGCTCCTGCAGACGGTGCGTCCGATGATGAAAAACGCGCGGCGCTCATGGATGCGAACGTAAACGTCAACGATACGGCGGCATATATCGCGGTGCCGAGCGCAAATACGCACAGCAGTTTGGTGATAGAGTTTTCCGATGATAAGGCTTATGACGTTTGTGCGATAAAGGCGGAGCCGATAAGCACGCTTACATCGCAATCGGCGCAGGTGAGCGGAAATACTCTGACAGTGAACTGGGACGGTACGAACATAAGCGACAGTGCTAAGATCATCATCAAGGCGGCAGACGACGGCGATGACAGCGGCGTTATCCTCAACGAAACTGAGATCATGGCAAGCGCAAAGACGGCGACCGTCACGATACCGGAGCAGCTTTCAAGCGGCGAGTACAGCATAACAGTGATATTGAGCGACGAGGGCATTTTATACGAAAGCTTTGACGCGGGCAAGGTCACCGTAACGAACGCCAATGCACCGGCGGCGGCAACGGGCGTTACGATCGAGAACTGCGGCGATGATAAGCTGCGGATAACGGCTGCGTCGGGCGATGAGGACTTTGACGGCTATCTTGTAGAGGTATACGAGGACGGCACACTTGCCGACAGCGGTCTGTACTTTGAAAAGGGCGAGGAGATCATCGTCGGCGGACGGTATGAAATGCCCGTCATGGACGATAACGGCGATCCCACGGGCGAGACGGTCACAGTGGGCTATACGCCCGGCAAATCGTACACCGCAAAAGTAAGGCTTTGCAATATCGTAACCGACGCCGAAGGCAATGAGGTCTACCACAGCAGCGCATATAAGACATCCGAGGCGGTAACGCTTGTAGAGTCAACGCAGCCGCAGATAGATATCGAATACAGCGGCGGTGCGATAAATGTGAAGTCGGATGTGCCGGTAAGCGGAGAGCTTTATATAAATGCCGGAACCGATGACGGCGAATGGTTCGAGTTTACCGAAAAGAACGCAGAGATATCGCAGACAATAGCACTTGCCGATGGCGAACATACAGTGGAATTTTATGCAGAGGATGCAGAGGGCGACCATGCTATCGTGCAGGAAATAATAAGTATTGATACGACACCGCCGGTGATAATGCTCGCATCGCCTGTAAGCGGCGGAAGTTTTGACGGCGATGCGGTGACGATAACTGCGTCGGCTGAAAAGGATGCGCATTATACATTCACCGTAAACGGCGCGAAGGTCACACCGATCGAAAGCGATATCTTTGACGGGCAGACGATGAAGTGTACGTTGCCGCTCGGAGACGCAAAAGACAGCGCAAGGATAGATATCGTGATACGCGCCGCTGATGATGTCGGCAATGAAACGGTGAAGTCGCTGACCTTGATGAACAGCAAGTATGCCGATATCACATCGGTCTATGTTTCTGATACGGATGAAAGGCCTGAGGGCGGAAAAATCACGCTCGGCGAAGGTGAGACGGCGAAGCTTCAGGTATTTGGCGTGCTTGAGAGCGGCGAAACGCTTGATATTACCGACATGACCGGCACAACGCTCGAGGTTGCGGGCGGTACGGCCGCAGCGCTTGACGGCGTAAATGTAACGGCGGGATTTGCAGGCCAGACTATGATCCGCGCGGGATTCTCACTCGGCGGCGATGAATACCTTTATGACGGCGTCGTGATAGAGGTTACGGATAAGGCGCTGATTTATACGGCGCTGGATGAGGCGCTGGCGGAGGCAAAAGCCATAACAAACACCGGCTATACCGATGAAAGCTGGAACACGCTCCAAACTGCCATCGCAGGTGGCGAGCAGATCCGAGCGGCGGAGGGCGTAACGCAGAGCAATATAGACAGCGCCGCTACGGCAATCGCAAATGCGATTGCGAGGCTTAAAACAACAGGCACCGTATCCTCGGGAAGCAGCGGCGCGGCATATTATACCGTAAGCTTTCATACTAACGGCGGGAGCAGCGTAGACAGCCAGCGGATCAGACGCGGACAGAAAGTTGTTGAACCCGAAGCGCCTGTGAAAGACGGGTTTATATTCGAGGGCTGGTACACCGATAAAGCGCTTACCGAACGGTATGATTTTGAAAGCGGCGTCACCAAGACCTTCACGCTCTATGCAAAGTGGATGGAAGCAGACCCCGGCACATCTGCGCAGGAATGGGAGAACCCGTTCATAGACGTTTCCGAGGGCGACTGGTTCTATGAAAATGTCCGGTATGCGGTGACAAACGGGCTGATGAACGGCACAAGCGCGACCGAATTTTCGCCCGGCATGGATATCACCAGAGGAATGCTGGTCACGGTGCTCCACCGAATGGAAGGCAGCCCCGAAACGGCGCTCGACTACACATTTGCGGATGTTGCGGCCGATGAATATTACGCAAAAGCCGTTGCATGGGCGGATGATAACGGCATCGTCCTCGGGTATTCAGCAGAAGAATTTGCGCCGGACGATGTGATTACCCGCGAGCAGTTTGCGGCAGTTATGCAAAGGTATGTCGGCTTCAAGGGGCAGGCAACAGACGAAGCCGATGACCTCGCCCGCTTTGCAGACGCGGGGCAAATCTCCGATTGGGCGCGTGAAAATGTGTCCTGGGCGGTGGGCGCAGGCCTGATAGTTGGCCGCGACAACGGCGCCCTCGACCCGCAGGGCAGCGCCACCCGCGCGGAAGCCGCAGCTATCCTGCAGAGGTTTATAGAGAAATAGACAAACAATAACCGACCTTTTTATCTGAAGGCATAACGGACGCCGTCCGTCAGAAGGGATCTTACCTTTTTGGCGGGCGGCGTTTTTGCAAATATAAATAGGAAGGGAATGCAGACAACGGGTATTTCAATAAGCGAACAAAACAAAGTATGTTTTTCCAGCGGCCATACCATGCGACCGGAAACAATGAAAATTGTACAAGAAAAAGGATTGAGGCTTATTGCTATCATTAAAACAAACAGTATTAGTTGGCATAATTTAAGGGGGCATGTAGATAACATATGTTCTACGCGTTCTCTACTGTCGACAGATTTTGTTTTCCCTCACTTTTGAAAGAACTTTTTCAAAAGTAAAGGTTTGCCTTACCTTTGATCTGTACAATTAGAGTCAAGAAGGGAGGTGCCGACTGTGAAGGAGAAGCTTACAACCTATGAAAGACGTGAAAGCATTAAATTCTTGTTAGTAAAGGAAAAATCAACAACGACAAGACATTTGGTCAACCTTTTCGGTGTGACAAAACAGACAATATTAAATGATATTGTGTTTCTAAGCAGTCGGCTACCTATTACTACCAAAGCCGGAAACGGCGGTGGTATCTTTCTTGATTTGGAATATGATTATCCCAAAGTGTATCTTACAAAAGATGAAGAAAACTTATTACTCAGCTTGCTTGATTTTCTATGTGAAAAGGATAAGAAAATATTGGTAAATATTATCAATAAATTTTCTATGCCTGCAGTGAAGGATACATAGGGAACGTTTTATTCCAATTTGTAATCCCCTACCGTTGTCCCCTAACATGGGGGATAGGTAAAATAATGGGAAAATTTTTCTTTGCTCCTTGAAAACTAAATAGCACCTTTTTAATCGTAAGACTGTATGGACGGTAAAAGTCGTCAGCACGTTAGTTGATACGCCAAGACTGCTATTATTTTGCAAGAGCGAGAAATATCAGACTATAAACCGATTAATTGGCAAATCGGAATGCGATGAAACATACAGTTAATAATTGATACTTGACCACGGTCCTCGCGGAGTACCCGGGAGAGCTGAAATGCTATGTATGCCGTAGCCTGCGGCTGTTAAAAAGGGGCGTTACAAATTTCAGCTTGAAACAATGGGGGTGTTTTTTTGATGCCGGAAAGAAAAAAGCGCAGTGAATATATGAAAATGTTAAGATCATATCCGGAACTCTTGCGCATTGAGCAGTTATGTGAAATACTGGGTGGCATAAGTATTAAAACAGGATATAAACTATTAAAAGAAGAAAAAATATCCAGCCTAAAGGTTGGGCGTGAATATAGAGTAACAAAAGTTGACTTGGTTAATTACTTGTTGAAAGTAAATTGATTTTTTTGACAGGACACCATACCGTTGATATAATGATTATTGTCAATGGATGGTGTTTCATTTTTTCCAAAAAGGGAGGTAACTATTTTCAGGAGGTAACACCATGATAAAACAAACAAAAATAGGGATAGAAATAGATGTCAAAGCCTATTTGAAAGAGGTTAAAGGGTTCTTTTATGTTATCCTTGTTTATAAGAACGCTGCGGGTAAACGAAAGGACAAAAGTTTCCCGACAAAATTGCCTGTACGCGGAAACAAAACAAAGGCAAAGAATATGTCTGTGCAGATCCTCATGGATTTTGAGATACCTGATGAAGATTTGTATACGGCAACAATCGTAAGTACGGAGGTTACTGTAGAACAGCAGGTATCAATATCCATAAATCTTCCGGAAGATATGCTTGATAAAATTACACTGGAAGATTTGACAAAAGAACAAATAGAAAATTTGCTTTTTGCAGATTATCTTAAACTGTATTTGCCATATACCCGGAAGAGAAAAAAGCCAATAGAAGATACAACGTATGCAGGCTATGAAGGGAACATCCGGAATCCAATCGGACCATATTTCAGAAAACAGGGCATCAAACTTAAAGATTTGTGTGCAAGAGATATACAGGATTTCTATGATATACAGCTTCAGCGCGTGACGGCTAACACGGTTATTCATTATCATGCTATTATTAGACTTGCGCTTTGCTTTGCAAGAAAAAAAGGCTGGATTTCTGAGAATCCGATTGAAGAAGTGGATAAACCTGAGAAAAACCATTTTGTCGGCAAGTTTTATTCTGCTGAAGAGTACGCACAACTTTTACAGATCAGCAAGAATACAAATTTAGAGGTTCCTGTACTTATGGGTGGATTTTACGGCTTAAGAAGAAGTGAGTGCGTAGGATTGCGTTGGTCTGCCATTGATTTTGATAATAATGTTTTTTATATCAATCATACGGTCACAACACCAAGAGTAAACGGGAAAGTAAAGATCGTAGCGAAAGATAGAGCAAAAACAAAGTCAAGTATGGCTGCAATGCCGTTAGAGCCAAGTATAGCTGCCAGACTGCTTGAAATAAAAGAGCGGCAGGAAATGTACCGGAAGAAATTTAAACGCTCGTATAGTAAAGAGTGGCTGGATTATGTAATGGTTGATGAACTCGGAGGACTTATATTACCTAACAGCGTGACTTCTTCATTTAAGAATTTACTGATTAGAAATAATTTAAGAGTCATTCGATTTCATGACCTCCGGCACACAAGTGCGTCACTTCTAATAAATAAGGGCAGGAAAAATGGAATCACATTGAAAGATGTTCAAATGTGGCTCAGGCATAGCGACTATTCAACAACAGCGAACATATACGCACATTTGGACGCAAGCGCAAAGGCAGTGTCTTTAGAAGTAATGTCGGATGTAGTAAACATATGAGAGTTTCCAAAAAGTTTCCAAAGAAAAAGCGAGGTTTCTGCTGCAGCAAAAACCCCGCAAGTGGCGGAGAAGGTGGGATTCGAACCCACGTGCCCGTTAGGACAACACGATTTCGAGTGTTTTACTCCCAACACACTTTAGCGGCAAATCACCGTTTTTGATGCCTTATATAAGAAGTTAAAAATGATGAAAAGTACAGTAAATTCAAGGGATTATGGCTCGTAAGTCCTGAAACTGCAAGGAAAATTCGAACCCACAGTTAAGAAGCAAAAAATGGCTCAAAAAAAGCAAAAAAGAGAGAACTTGGAGAGAACGGAGAGAACT
>CBCTZG010000116.1:0-6151 GCA_965151315.1 uncultured Clostridia bacterium | reverse complement strand
CAAAGGTAAACAACATGGTGGTTTTCCATGTGTCTACCTTTATCTTACAACTTCAGAATGCTTTTGTTCTGGGTTGCTTTTTTAATAGCGATAAACAATCCGGCCGTTTATAATCGTCATCAGCACCTTTGTGCCAAATTCGCAGGGGAGGCGGTCGAATACGGAGATGTCCGCGTCCTTGCCGGCTTCCAAGGAGCCAACTCGATGGCTGATCCGGCAGTTCTTGGCAGCAGTAGATGTGATCCCGGCCAGGGCCGCCTGCGGATCCATGCCATGCTGCACGGCTAAGGCGCAGCAAAGACTGAGATTTTCAATGGGGATTTCCGGATGGTCAGTAATGATAGCTACGTCCAAGCCGGCGTCGGATAAAACCTTATATGTAGAAAACCCCATATTTTTCAGCTCTGGTTTACTCCGGTCTGTGAGGGTTGGGCCCAGCATAACCGGGACTTTCGCCCGGGCCAGGATTTCCGCCACCGCTTCGCCGTCAGTACAGTGTTCAATGGTAGCGTCCAGATTAAATTCTTTGGCAAGCCGCAGGGCGGAGCAGATGTCGTCTGCCCGGTGGGCATGGATCTTGACGGGAATTTCCTGCCGCAGGACAGGAAGCAATGCTTCACATTTGATATCAAAATCCGGTTTGTCATATTCCTCCGGATCCCGCCGGTAATCCTCCCAGGCGGCCTGGTATTCTTGGGCCTTAAACAGTGTCTCCCGGATCAGCGCCATAGTCCCCATCCGGGTCAGGGGCGCCTGGCTTTTCGCGTGGTAAACGGATTTGGGGTTTTCCCCCAAGGCGAATTTCATAGCCGCCGGCGCTTGGATCACCATATCGTCTACGCAGATCCCATCTGTTTTGATTGCTGCAAACTGGCCGCTGATGGGGTTTGCGCTGCCGGGGCCAGTCACTGCGGTGGTGATACCGGCTTTTCTGGCGTCCGCGAAGCAGCGGTCAAATGGATTGATGGCGTCGATTGCCCGCATCTGCGGGGTGATTGGATCAGAGTCCTCATTGCCGTCGTCCCCTTCAAATCCTAAAGAATCCTCAAACATGCCGATATGACAGTGGGCGTCGATCAGCCCGGGCAGGACGTATGCCCCGTGTGCGTCCAGCACCTCTTCCACCGGCTGGCTAGGCTGATCCTTCCCGATATAGCAGATCTTCTCATCAAACAGAATACATCCATCTTCAAGCTCTAAACCAGCCATCGTCAGAATATGGGCGTTTTTCAAAAGCTTCATAGGCTTAACCTTCCAGTTCGTTAATATAGTTTACTGCGCTGGTGGCGGCAATGGCGCCATCGGCTGCGGCGGTCACGATTTGCCGCAGTGGGGTGTCCCGCACGTCGCCGGCGGCGTAAATGCCCCGGACGTTGGTCTGCATCTGCCGGTCTGTCTGGATAAAACCCTCTTGGGTCAGCCGGACATATTGGCCGGCCAGCTTCGTTTCCGGGATCCGTCCTACCGCCACAAACAGGCCGGAGCAGTCCAAAGTTTCGGCCTGGCCGGTAACGCTGTCGTGAAGGGTTACGCTTTTCACCGAGGTGTCCCCGGCGATGGTCAGTACTGTCCGGTTGGTTAGGATTGTAATCTTTGGATTGGACCGCGCCTTTTTCACCAGCATAGCAGCAGCCCGGAACCGTTCGTTCCGGTGAACCAGTGTTACGCGGCTGCAAAAGCGGGAAAGATACAAGGCATCCTCAAAGGCAGTGTTTCCGCCGCCAACCACGATGGTTTCCTGCCCCTTGAAAAACGCGCCGTCGCAGGTGGCGCAATAGGAAACGCCGGTGCCGTAAAACCGGTCCTCGCCCTCAGCCCCCAGCTTTCGGGGATTGGCGCCGGTGGCGAAAATAATGGCCCGGGTTTCATAGCTGTTCCGGCGGGTCACTACGGTTTTGATTTCTTTATCATGGTCTACAATGGCCCTGACGGTTTCGGTGGAAAATTCCGTACCGAACTTTTCGGCGTGCTTTTTCATGTTTTCCGCCAGATCCATCCCCGTCGGGTTTTCATAAAAGCCGGGATAATTATCGACTTCATAGGTAAGGTTTACCTGACCGCCTAAGCTGAGGCTTTCTAAAATCAGCGTCCGCATGCCGCTGCGGCCGGCGTAAACCGCGGCGCTTAGGCCCGCGGGGCCGCCGCCGATAATGATGATATCATACATTTTTTCAACATCCTTTCTCATCTTTTCATTTCAGTCTTCAGCCTTGGAAGCGGCAGAAGACGCAATATTTTTGCATGCTTCAATAATGAACCGGGGCCTGCGTTTGACTTCCTTATAAATTTTTCCGATGTATTCCCCGATCACGCCAACGGAAATCAGCTGCACGCCGCCTAAAAACCAGATGGATACCATCAGGGAAGCCCAGCCTACCGCAGCGTGCCGGGTAGCCTTTACCACTAGGGCGTACACCGCCATAGCAATGGAGATTAGACAGGCTGCCACGCCTAAGGCGCTGATTAAACGGATCGGGGCGATGCTGAAGGAGGTAATGCCGTCAAAAGCAAAGGACAGCATTTTCTTCAACGGGTATTTAGATTCGCCGGCAAACCGGGGCCTGCGCTTATAGTAAACCGTATCGGAGGGAAAGCCAACTAAGGGTACAATTCCCCGCAAAAACAGGTTTACCTCCGAGAACTGAGAAAAAGCTTCCAAGGCCCGGCGGCTCATCAGCCGGTAATCCGCGTGATTAAAAACTAGATTTACCCCCATAGCCCGCATAAATTTATAAAATAAAACAGCCGTACCCCGTTTAAATTTTGTATCCGTGTCCCGATTGGAGCGGACACCGTAAACAATATCGCTGCCGTTTAAAAACTTTTTCAGCATTTCCGGGATGGCGCGGATGTCGTCCTGAAGATCAGCGTCGATGGACACAGCGCAGTCGCAGGTATCCCGCACAGTCAGGAGCCCAGCCAAAAGCGCGTTTTGATGGCCGGCGTTCCTTGCCAGCTTGATCCCGGAAAACCGGTTGCTTTGGACGCACAAATCACTGATGATCTGCCAGGTGCTGTCCTTGCTGCCGTCATCTACAAAAACGACCGCCGAACCGGGCGAGGCCAAGCCTGTTTGGATCATTTCATCCAAAAGCCCGGAAAGCTGGGCGGCGGTTTCTGCCAAAACGGCCTCCTCGTTATAGCAGGGCACAACAATCGATACGTTCACTGGATCGTGCAAAACAATCCCTCCTCTTCATCAGGTTTAAAACGTTATATAACATTATATACCATTCTCCTGTTTTTCACAAGTAAAAATCAAAAATTCCCCCAGGATTTGCTTGCATATTCAAAAAAATGTGATATAATATAAAGAAAGTATATAATGGGGGTAAAATGAGATGTTTGATCGGATTGAAATTAAACAGCAGGCAAAGCATGTGCTGGCGGGCTGCTACTGGGTAAGCTTTGCTGTCGCGCTGATTTTGGCTTTTATCGGCGGCGGGACGGGACTCCCTTTTTTCCCTTGGAGCATGAATGCCTCGGTAAATTCGGGATCCTCCAATGTCGATACATATACATATAGATCGGATTCCTACACTTATGGCGGCGGGGGGTATGGCGGATATGGATATCATCCCGCGGCACAGTTTTTTTCGGTGATCCTTTTCGTTATCCTGTGGGTATCAATCCTGATGGGAATCGCTCTGTCCATATTTGTATACAGTCCGCTGACGGTGGGCGGGAAACGGTTTTTCGTCCGGGCGGGGGAAGGCTATGAGGTCAAATTCGCGAACATGGGGTATTGCTTCAAGAACGGTTACTGGAACGTGGTGAAAACCATGTTCATGAAAAATCTGTTTATCTTCTTATGGTCTTTGATCGCTTTGGTGCCGATTGCTGTTATTGCGGGGATTGTGTTCGCGTCCTGGATGATGCGGTCGATGTATACCGGCGCGGTAGAAGGCTATGCGCTGTATATACGGGAGCTGTTCGGCTTTGGCCAGAACAGAGACAATCCGGTTTTTGTAGCGGCAGTTGCATTCCTTCCCATGCTGCTTGTGTTCGCGGCGATGATTCCGGCGATTATTGCCCAGTATCGGTATTTGATGGTAGAATATCTCTTGGCGGAAAACCCGTATCTTCCCTGGCGGGAGGCTTTGAATCAAAGCAAGCGGATGATGGAAGGGAATAAATGGGCGGCGTTTGTTCTGCACCTGTCCTTTTTAGGCTGGATGCTTTTGGGCGCCTGCGCCTGCGGGCTGGGGATTTTGTTTGTCAACCCTTATGTGGAGGCGGCAAATGCGCAGCTGTATATCTACCTGAAAAACCGACCTAGCCAACAGCTTGGAAACGATTATATCCCATACGTTTAAACATGCGCAAGGCGCATTGAATATATCATTATCACATAATGGAGGCATATACCAATGGAAAAAGAACAAGTACTAAAGAAAATGACAGACGCAGGTCTGGTGGCGGTAGTCCGGGCTAAGACTGCGGAGGAGGCGATCCGGATCGCGGACGCCTGCTTAGAAGGCGGATGCCCGTCGATTGAGCTGACTTTTACCGTGCCGGGCGCGCATAAAGTAATCGAGGCTTTGGCGAATAAATATCAAAACGGAGAAATGCTCCTGGGCGCGGGAACGGTTTTAGACGCGGAGACGGCCAGAATGGCAATCCTGTCCGGTGCCAACTATGTAGTCAGCCCTGGATTTAATCTGGAAGCCGCCAAGCTGTGCAACCGGTATCGGGTGCCCTATCTGCCAGGCTGCATGACCATTACCGAGGTACTGACCGCCATGGAGGCCGGGGCGGATATTGTGAAAATCTTCCCGGCAGATCTGTTTGGCCCCAGGATCATTAAGGATATTTTAGGGCCGCTGCCTCATGCGAAAATGATGCCTACTGGCGGCGTAGACGTATCCAACGTGGATCAGTGGATCAAAGCCGGCGCCGTAGCGGTGGGCGCGGGCTCCAGCCTGACCGCCGGCGCGAAGACCGGTGACTACGCAAAAATCACGGCGACAGCAAAAGAGTTTATCGCGAAAATCCAGGAAGCGAGAGCGTAAGAAAGGGAGAAAGCAAAATGGCAAAAGTTGTTACAATGGGAGAAATTATGCTGCGGCTGTCCACGCCGGGGTATGAAAAGTTTATTCAGGCAAACGCATTTGACGTATGCTACGGCGGCGGTGAAGCGAACGTAGCTGTATCCTTGGCAAATTACGGCCATGACGCGGAATTTGTTACGGCTGTCCCCAATAACCCCATCGGGGAATGTGCTGTGGCGGCGCTTCGGAAAATGAATGTGGAGACGAAGCATATTGCCAGGGGCGGCGAGCGGCTGGGGATTTATTTCCTGGAGACCGGCGCTTCCATGCGGGCTTCCAATGTGGTATATGACCGGGCGCATTCCTCAATTTCCACGGCGAAGCCGGAGGACTTTGATTTTGACGCAATTTTCGAAGGGGCGGACTGGTTCCACTTTACCGGCATCACCCCGGCTGTATCTGACGCGGCGGCGGAGCTGACGGAAGCGGCCTTAAAGGCGGCAAAGAAAAAAGGGATTACCGTTTCCGTAGACCTAAACTTCCGGAAAAAGCTGTGGACCTCCGAAAAGGCCCAGAAGGTAATGACCAATTTAATGCAGTATGTTGACGTTTGCATCGGCAATGAAGAGGACGCGGAAAAGGTGCTTGGTTTCAAGCCGGGCAATACGGACGTAACCAGCGGTGAACTGGAGTTGGCTGGATACAAGGATATTTTTGAGCAGATGGTTGCGAAATTCAATTTCAAATATGTAATCAGTTCACTGCGGGAAAGCTACTCAGCTTCTGACAACGGCTGGTCGGCCTGTATTTATGCCCGGGATACCAAGGAATTTTACCATTCCAGAAAATATAATGTACGGATTGTTGACCGGGTTGGCGGCGGGGATTCCTTTGCCGGCGGTGTAATCTGCGGCCTGCTGGACGGCAAGGACTTTAAGGCGGCCCTGGAGTTCGGCGTTGCGGCGTCTGCCTTAAAGCATACGATTCCTGGGGACTTTAACCTGGTCTCCAGAGCGGATGTAGAAGCGTTAGTCGGTGGAGATGGCTCCGGCAGGGTACAAAGATAAAATCGGGAGATAATAGGCGTTCTGTATTGGGGCGCCTATTTTAGTACCATAAAAGTGTAGTTATTAGAGAGTAATTAACTCTAAAGGCTACAC
>CBCTZG010000115.1:0-6198 GCA_965151315.1 uncultured Clostridia bacterium | reverse complement strand
GCCAACGGGGCGGACTTTTTATGCTATGTGACCCCGGCGGAGCATCTGCGCCTGCCGGATCTGGCGGATGTCAAAGAAGGAATCATTGCCAGCAAAATCGCGGCCCACGCGGCGGATATCGCCAAAGGAATCCCTGGCGCCCGGGAGATCGATAACAAAATGGCTGCGGCCCGGCATCGGGTGGATTGGGAGGAAATGTTCCAGTACGCCATCGACCCGGAAAAGGCCCGTACGTATTTTGAGAGTACGCCGCCGGCTGACCGGCATACCTGCTCCATGTGCGGGAAAATGTGCGCGGTGCGGACGACCAACATGATTTTAGAAGGGAAGGAAGTTACCTTCTGTACAGAAAAATAAGTTTTCCAAAGAGAAAACAACCGGTTCCGGCAAAAAAAAAACGTCAAAGGGGGAGCGCCCTGGGGCGGCGCCGGGGACGTTGATATAAAGCGATGGGAGCCCGTGTTTCGGGTTGAGAGGAAGGAATTGAACTTCGACCGCCAAACCGGATAGGATCTCCTGCCCGCTTTATATCCTTTCGCAGCGGATTCTCTCCAGGTTTTGATCACTTTATGAAAGAGGGAATTCTCATGCTGAAACAAAAACCAATGATTTACAAAATGACTGTGCTGGCCATGCTGGTAGCGCTGGGGGTCGTGATTTCGCCCATTCTGCGGGTAGAGGGCATGTGCCCCATGGCGCATTTTATCAATATTACCTGCGCCGTTTTGCTGGGGCCGTGGTATTCGCTTCTGTGCGCGGCGCTGATCGGTATTATTCGGATGGTATTTATGGCTATTCCGCCGCTGGCCCTGACCGGCGCTGTATTTGGCGCGTGCCTGTCGGGGATTTTATACCGGGCGTCCAAGGGTAAAATTATTTTCGCGGTACTGGGCGAGATCATTGGTACTGGGATCATCGGCGCCATCGTATCTTATCCAGTGATGGCCTTTTTAATGGGACGGTCTGGGCTTACCTGGTTTTTCTATGTACCGTCCTTCATTTTAGGCACGCTGATCGGCGGCGCGGTAGCCTATATATTTTTAAAGGCGCTGTCTAAAACCGGTATGCTTGCGAAATTCCAGCTGAGCTTGGGGGCGAAAGTATATGATAAACCAATTACTCGGGTTAAAACAGCGGATCAAACAAACTGAACCGCTGATCCACTGTATCACGAACCCAATCTCGATCAACGACTGCGCTAACGCTGTGTTAGCCGTGGGAGCAAAGCCGATTATGGCGGAGCATCCCCGGGAGGTTTTGGAAATAACGAAAACCGCCGGGGCGCTTGCGGTGAATCTGGGCAATATTACAGACGCCAGGATGGAGTCTATCATGATTTCCGGCCGGCAGGCCTGTGCTCTTGGAATCCCCCATATCATTGACGCGGTAGGGGTGGCCTGCAGTCCTTTGCGGCTGGAATTGGCCCAGGCGTATATCCGGGAAACCAAGCCTTGGGTGATTAAGGGAAATATTTCCGAAATTAAGATCCTTTGCGGCGAGAGCTCCTTCGGGGCTGGCATTGACGCCGGGCTACAGGATATGGTTTCCCCAGGAAATATTTCCCAATATGGGGCTATGCTCCGGGACTATGCGCAAAAGACGGGAGCGGTGATTTTGGCCTCAGGGAAAACGGATCTGGTCAGTACAAAGGACCGGACGGCAGCTATTCAAAACGGAACACCCATGCTTGCGGATATTACTGGTACCGGCTGCATGCTAAACGTCCTGACCGGTGCGTTTTTAGCCGGCAGAGAACCGTTTTTAGCCGCGGTTTTAGGGTGCGTGGTTTTGGGGATTGCTGGCGAACTGGCTCAAACTCCCCAGGGGACAGGCAGCTTCCGGGCAGGGCTCTTAGACCAGCTGTATACCATAGAGGACAAAACAATTCAAGAGAGAATCAAGATAGGAGAAGTGTAATGAATTTTGATTTGACGCTGTATCTGGTAACAGACAGCTCCTACCATGATGAAGAGCAGTTTCTGCGGGTTGTGGAAGAGGCCTGCCGAGGAGGCGTGACCCTTGTGCAGCTGCGGGAAAAGAACCGGGGCGGCCGGGAATATTTGGCGCTGGCGCTGCAGGTGAAGACGATCACAGACCGGTATAGGATCCCCTTAATCATTGACGACCGGGTGGACGTAGCCCTGGCGGCGGATGCCGCCGGTGTGCATGTAGGCGCCGGCGACCTGCCCGTGGAAGCGGCGAGAAGGCTTCTGGGGCCGGACAGGATTGTAGGCGCTACGGCCAAAACGGTTGAACAGGCCAAGGCGGCGTACGCCCAGGGGGCGGACTATCTGGGAGTGGGGGCTATGTATCCCACGACCACCAAGGTGGTGACGGTGCTGACAGAGCCCGCCATGATCGGGAAAATCAAAGCGGCGGTTCCCCTGCCGGTGGTAGCTATCGGCGGGTTAAACCCGGACAATCTGGAAATTGTCCGGGATCAGCCTATTGACGGCGTGGCGGTGGTAACGGCGATTATGAAAGCCGGGGATCCCCAGGCCGCCGCCCAGGCATTGAAAGAAAAGGTTGTGGCCTTGAAAGGAAGAAACGCATGAAAACCGTATTGACAATCGCAGGCTCGGATTCCAGCGGCGGCGCGGGGATCCAGGCAGATATCAAAACAATTACCGTGCATAAAATGTATGCCATGAGCGCCGTGACGGCACTGACAGCCCAAAATACTACCGGCGTATACGGCATTATGCCGGTAACACCAGAATTCCTAGCCCAGCAGCTGGATTGTATTTTTACCGATATTCGCCCGGACGCGGTGAAGATCGGTATGGTATCCAGCGGGGAGCTGATCCGCGTCATTGCCCGGAAGCTGCGGGAATATCATGCGGAGAATATTGTGGTAGATCCAGTGATGGTGGCTACCAGCGGCAGCCGGCTGTTAGAAGACACGGCGGTTTCGGCGCTGGTGGAAGCGCTTTTGCCCTTAGGCACTGTGATTACCCCCAATATCCCGGAAGCGGCAGCCCTTGCCGGGCTGGAGATCCATACGAAGGCCGATATGGCCCGGGCAGCAAAAAAACTGGCCGGCGGGCCGGCAGTACTGGTGAAGGGCGGGCATTTGCGGGATTCTGCAGACGACCTTTTATATACAGACGGAGAAGAAATCTGGTTTCCGGCCCGGCGGGTAGAAAATCACAATACCCACGGCACCGGCTGCACCCTGTCGTCAGCCATTGCCTGCGGTTTGGCCGCAGGGCACAGCCCGGCGGAAAGTGTAAAAAACGCAAAGGCCTATGTGTACGGCGCTCTTCAGGCAGGACTGGATTTGGGCAGGGGAGACGGCCCCCTTGATCACTCTTACCGGATTTAAACAGCGGAAAGTATGTTTTTATGAAAAAAACATACTTTTTTTTATTTTCGGTTGCGCACCCAGGAAAAGTATGTTAAAATAACAATACTTTGCGAAAAATAGGGTGGAAGCGTATGTGGAAAAATTTGATTGGTGATAAGAAATTTTATAAAATGGTGCTGGCTATCGCGGTGCCCATCATGATTCAAAATGGGATCACGAATTTTGTGAGTCTTTTGGACAATATTATGGTGGGTCGAATCGGTACAGAGCAGATGTCTGGGGTGGCCATTGTAAACCAGCTGATGTTTGTATATAATATTTGTATTTTCGGCGCGATTTCCGGGGCTGGTATTTTTGGCGCCCAGTTTTACGGTAAGGGCGACCAGGATGGGATCCGGCATGTTTTCCGGTTTAAGATCATCATCAGCCTGCTGTTGTGCCTGCTGGGACTTGGCGTGTTTTTGGCGGCGGGCCCGTTTTTGATCGGCCAGTTTCTCCATGAAGGCAGTGAAACCGGTGACATTGCCTTAGCGTTGGAGTACGGGAAACAGTACCTGACGATTATGCTAATCGGTATGATCCCTTTTTCTTTGACACAGATTTATTCCAGTACCCTGCGGGAAACCGGCGAAACCGTGATGCCTATGCTGTCCAGTCTGGCGGCAGTGGCGGTCAATATGAGCTTAAATTGGGTGCTGATCTTTGGCATGCTGGGTGCGCCCCGGCTGGGCGTACAGGGTGCGGCTATCGCCACGGTCATTGCCCGGTTTGTGGAGTGCGGGATGATTATAGCCTGGACTCATCGGAATAAAGAGCGGAATCCATATATTGCCGGTGTATACCGGAGTCTGTATATTCCAGGCGGACTTGTGCGGCAAATTATTGTCAAGGGCAGTCCGCTGCTCTTAAACGAGGCCTTTTGGTCCGGCGGTATGGCAATGCTGACCCAGTGTTACTCAGTCCGCGGCTTGGCGGTGGTGGCTGGGCTGAACATCTCCAATACCATTGCCAATGTATTTAATGTGGTATATATTGCTATGGGAAACGCCATTGCCATTATTGTCGGCCAGCTTTTGGGAGCCGGAAAGATGGAGAAGGCAAAGGAAACGGATTACAAGCTGATTTTCTTTGCTGTAGCCAGCTGCATGGGGATCGGTATTCTTATGTCTTTGGTGGCGCCGCTGTTTCCCCAAATCTATAATACTACCGAGGAGGTTCGGGGTCTGGCGCGGCAGTTTATCGTGATCGCGGCCCTCTGCATGCCCTTATATGCCTTTGCAAACTCTACCTACTTTACCCTGCGGGCCGGCGGGAAAACAGTCGTTACATTCTTGTTTGACAGCGTGTTTATCTGGGCGGTGAATATCCCGATGGTATTTATTTTAGCCAACTATACAGGTATAAATATTGTCTATGTATATTTGGGCTGTCAGCTGTTAGATCTGATTAAATGTGTCATCGGGTTTTTCCTGGTGAAAAACGGCGTGTGGCTGCAGAATATTGTGACCCACAGCCCCGAAGCCAATCTGGAATAACAAAAAGTGGGTATACAATAAGACAGAAATCCCCTGCTGCCAGCAGGGGATTTCTGCTTGGCGGCGGTGCCCGGCGTGGAATAGGGAGATGGACGAAAAATATGAATTTTTTTTGAAAAATATCTTGACAAACGGTTCGCGGCATGATATTATATTACTCGTGATTTGAAACGCACCATTAGCTCAGTTGGTAGAGCACCTGACTCTTAATCAGGGTGTCCAGGGTTCGAGCCCCTGATGGTGTACCAGAAACCCCGCTTAAACACTTGGTTTGAGCGGGGTGTTTTTTGTACGGTAATTATTCCTGATGTCATTAGTGTGGTAGTCGTACGGCGTACCAGCAGAGGAACAAAAGATAAACGGTGATTGCTTTGTATTTTTTTGTTTCTGTAATTCTAAAATATCTTTTGCTTTTTGATTCAATGGATTTCCTGGGATCTTTTGGTTTTCCCCAAATCGTCGGGAGCCTACGGACATTTAAAATCCGCGGGATTGGAATGACAATATTTACAGTTTTGGTTTGGGCTATCATATTCTCTGCTGTTACCTTTGTGGTTTTACATTTCCAAAATATAAGTGGGCTTATGTTATTGGATTGGCAATCTCGTTTTCAATTGCAATATCCGTAAATGTTATCATCCGAAAAGAAATACAAAACTTTTTAAGAAGGAATAGAACATGACAGTAATTATATGAGGCATATCTTATAATTAGATATTGAAAAAACCTCTTTCTTGTGTTATAATACATTCATAAAGTAACGAGGTGATCAACATGGAGCTTAGAGTTTTAAACTATTTTTTAGCGATCGCGCGGGAGGAGAACATTACAAAAGCGGCGCAGATTCTGCATGTTACCCAGCCGACGCTGTCAAGGCAAATCGCGCAGCTTGAGGAGGAGCTCGGCGTTAAGCTGTTTAGAAGAAGCAATCATCACATTATCCTGACCGAGGACGGCATGATTTTAAAGCGCAGGGCACAGGAAATGATGTCCCTTGCCGAAAAAACAAGGCAGGACCTTATGCAAAAGGCAGACGTCCTGACGGGGGAAATAGCTATCGGAAGCGGCGAATTTCTTTCCTCGCGTATCCTGTCGGACATCATTGCTTCGTTTAGCAAAAAATATCCGAAGATTAAGTATTCGATATACAGCGGCAACGGCGAAAATGTAAGGGAGCGGATAGAACGTGGACTGATTGACGTGGGGCTGATAACAACACCCGTTGATATAAATAAATATCATTCCGTTATCATGCCGCAAAAAGAACTTTGGGGTATCCTTGCCCGTGAAGATTCGCCGCTGGCTGTCAATGCCAAAGTAAAAATGTAGGAAAACGCCGAAGAAATTTTGCATGTT
>CBCTZG010000114.1:0-6355 GCA_965151315.1 uncultured Clostridia bacterium | reverse complement strand
TTTTCCGCATAGCTCGGCACGGACGGAATGTGTTTGTTTGCCTATACTGCGGCAGTCCGCTTTCTTTGTCAAAGAACAAGATATAAGGCTGCTATCGGCCTTTTCAAAACGCATTTTCCCGCAATGCGTTTTGAAAAAACCAATAAACTGTTTAACAATGCAGGGCGCGGAAAGGCACGCGCCCCATATAATAGTTTTAAGCGGGCAAAATGCTAAAGTCGGAAATAATACTGAATATCAATTTTGATTGAAGCCTGTTTACCATATCTTCATCTACAAAAAGGTATTCGTTGCCGTATTCGTCTTTCAGCGTCCGGGTTGCTAATTTCCGTATGTACTTCCTGTAATGTCGCAAGACGTAAGAAATCGCATCCGGCTTACCCTGCGTTGCAGCGGAAATAACGATAACAGGAATTTCTTCCGTGTTCACATGTCGTCCCATTCGATACCCTCCTTTGCAAAATACTCTCTCAATAGTTTCAGGGAAGCTGCACGCCGCCTGCAAATAGATTGTTGATAGGACCGGAGCAAGACGCCGATTTCTTTATCGGTCATTTCCGCAAAGTATGACAGCAAAATAATGTTACGTTTTTCCTGCGGAAGCTGCCTGATTGCTTCTGCAAGCAGATTACCGACAACTACAATCTCTTTGCCTAAGACATTAAAAATGTGCTGGTCGCTGAAATACTTGTCCTCGCCGGACAGCTGTCTCGCCTGTTCCGGTGTAAGCTCAGCTAATGACACTTCCCGTTTTCTCTGTGCCGCATACGCTTTATATATCTTGCGTGCTTCGTTTTTCAGTACGCGGGTACAGAACGCTCCAAACTGATTTGAGATACGCTTTTCGTTATTGTTGCCCATTGTTTCACCCCCCTTTCCGTTAAGAAAGTTGGTGTTTCTTTTTTGCCTTTCATGTAGGTAATCCCAAAACAGCCGAAAAAACACGGTGTGAAATGAAATTTTATAAAAAATTTTTTGCACCTCCCGAATTGTCAAATGGCTATAAACCACAAAACGGTGGTGCACGGGCAGATGAAAAGAAGCGTGGAAAAGAAAAACAGCCAAACCCATCCTCCAGAAAAAGGATCAATTTGGCTGTACGATTGGAATAAAACTGTTTTTCGCCATGCGGCGGTTTATCTTTCTTTTTACATTGGTTATGCCGCTTCACTTTTCACCAATCCTAACCGCACGGCAGGACCGTCCGGCTCAGATTGATATACCGCCGTCAGGCGGTGTCTGCCACACCAAAATATAGTCTGTTTTGCTTCCGCACAAAAATATTCGTTGTTATCATGCCTTTCATTTTTAATCAATATCAAAAAAACGCCGCCCGTTAAAAAGGCAGATGCCTTCTGACGAACGGCGTTCATCATGCCTTCAACATGAAGGCGTTAATTTGTTTACTTTTTCAAAAACCGCTGCAAAATTGCCTTGATTCATGCTATGTATCAGCGTATTCTTATCAGGATTATTCCACACAATGCTGCTATTCTGATAAAGGCGGAAATAACACCTCTTCAAAGTCGCATAGAGGAGATAACTTCAAAAAGTCCTCCCACAAAAACAGCTTCACGCTGCAAGACCCAGGTAGCTCTGTTCCCTCCAAAGGGAAGGTGACATTCGTTCTGTCATTTGCTTCGATATCTGACAAGAACTGCAGGCTTACCATTCTTCCCGCCTCGTCATAAAGAACAGCAATAGGCTTGCCTGTTTCGGCAGCGCCTCTGTGCCACGAAGCGATTAAGCTTATGCTGTCTTCATCTCTTTGCGGAGCGCTTATTCTGGCAAACGGCGTTATTTCCTCCGCCTTTTTCATACATTCGCTGTGGATTGAGCCCGGTTCGCAAATGCACTTATCAAGGTCATAGCTGCCATCAGGAAAATAATCTTCCATATATGATTTTATGTAATCATAACATTCCGCAGGCACACGTGCGATTATGGTGTTGTTCCCCGCCAATACCGCACCTTCACTGCTCATATCAAATGGGTAGTTGTATCTACTTTTTATCGTATCTAACGAACGGTGTATACCAATTTCCAGATTTGTATTATCAATATCAAGATTGACTGTATCATAACAGGTGCACAATCCGCCCTGCATATCAATTTTTACATTGGCATTGGATAACGTATTTGCTGTGGAGTTTATTCCGTAGCTTCTGGAGGTTGAGGTCGGATTGGACAAAACAGTAATATCAACATCTGCATTATTTACATTTAAGCCTGTGCCATAGACATCAATTCCATATAATACTTGTCCGCCCTTTGCATAAATATCCACATCGGCGCCGTTATGGAAATGAATCGTTCCGTTACAGCGGATACCGCGCTGGGTAATACTAAAATTTTCGTATCCGTTTTCCAAGGATATATTGAGCTTACCCTCAATATCAATCAGAGAGTTGTCGTAGGTTGAGGTGATACCCATAAGATACCGTCCGCTCAAAGTTTCGTTATAAGGAGTTTTCAGATCAATCAGCATTTCGGAGGTTTTATCCACATGAACAGTATTGAACCCAGTGGTCGCCGTATAGCCGCCCGTCTTGTTGGAGTAAATCTTAAGCGAGCTTCCGTTTTTCACATCCAAAGCGGCGCTTACTGCAGATTTGTAGATAGCTGTAGTGTATGAACTTTTATCCGTTAACCCCAAAAGAATCTCTGCCCTGGAGTTGTCAAAGACAACGTCGGCTGTTGCCGTATCCTGCAAACCGTAGGGATAGCTGTTTCCGATGCTGATGGCGTCTGCGTCGCTGTATATGCGAAAATCGCTGTCCTTCACGATCAAGGAACTTCCATTTATTCTTGTCCACAAAGAGGCGCTGGAGGCGAGGGTATGATCTGAAGTGGAAATTGCCGTCCTAAAGTTGTTGGTGTTTGTGATCTCCACATCGCAGTTATCAAAAGCTATGGCGGACATGCCGATGGTCCGGTACCAGGAATTTGGCTTGGCGTCATCGGAATGTGCCAGATACCGAATGTTTGAAAGAATGGCAACGCTCACGTCTGTGCCGGACGCCCCGTGGGAAATAAGCGGGCCGCTAAAGGTTGGCATTTCCGGCTGCCCGGGAGCTGCAGTCATAAGAATGTCAGTTCCGTTGTCAAACCATATTACTCCGCTGCTGTAGCCGATCACCTCAATGTTCAGCGGCTTGTGCCGACTGGTATAAAGCGTTTCAAAATGGGCGTTATTAAGAACCAGTTTTGTCACATCATAGCCGGCCCAGGGCTGAGTGATATTGATATCACCAAAGTAGCCGCTCAGCGTCAAAACATTGTCATGGTAGGTGATGCTGGCGTTTTCGATTTCAACATCCTCATTTGCCAGAGGATTATCTTCCACTGTGCCGTATCCATGACCGAACTGATAGCCGGTATAGACGGGGTTTCCGTTGTCGTCTGTTCCCACAAGTGCTGCCACTTTAATAGGCTGGCAAATAGTAGAGCCGTTGTCTACATCATGCCACGGCAAGAGGCCCGCAGGCACCTTTTGCGGCTCGGTTTCCATTATGGTGCCGTCTGAATAAATGGCGCCCGCCACCGCATACACGTCATACAGCCCGCCCATATTCGGCGCAAGCTGGATCATAAGGTTTTCATAAACACCCGTTTCGTCATCATAGGCGGAAGTGCTGGCCTCATACTTATCCACACGGTACACATTGCCGTTTACCGTATATTCATAAAATGCCCGCACATACAGCTTATAAACATTGTCGTTTTGCTCTACGGGAAAAGAAATATCAATATGCAAAATGTTGGGATTCGTCGGATAAAAACGAATAATTTCCGGCGCCGTGTATGGGATGGGCTCCTCCGCTAATACAAAATTTACAGGCAGCAGCGCAAGAAGCATACATACCATAAGCAGCATACCTGTCAAGATTTTTGCTATTTTCTTCGTTTTCATTTTTATGCCCCCTTTGTTTCTTTCATAATTAAATCTTTAATTTTCAGCTCATTTTCCAAAAACTGTTCCACACGGTCTGCCAGGTAGGTTAGCGCCCGCTGCATACCCTGCTCGGACAGGCCGATACACGGAGACATGACCGCAACCGAAAGATTTGTTGCCGGTATATCCTCCGATACGGTAAAAGAAAATTCGCTGTAGTTTCCGTAAACCGTGACGCCTGCAAGAATATCGCCGCCTGTATCTTTATGGTATTCACTCTTTTCCTGATCCAACACATCGTAGAGCGCCAAAAGCACCAGCTGTCTTGTGTATGGCAGAATTCTTTGTATTGTCATAGTAATTTTCCTCCTTTCATTACAAAAGCATTTTTTTATAAACATTTTATAAACATATGTTATCAAAATAACACTGTTTTGTATAGGTCACATGTGTGCCAATCTCAAAAAACAGGGGGTCACATTTGTGACCTTTTAAAAAAACGCAAAAAAATAGAGGGGTCACATTTGTGACCCCCCACCTTAGAAATGCAGCATTTCAGCCATTTTATTTGTTTTCTGCAATATACCTGGTATAATTTTGAAAAAGTCCGATTCTGGACTTTGTCCCCGTTTTTTCATAAACAGACGAAATGTATCTTTGCAAAACACGCCTTGAAATAAACAGTCCGTCAGCGATTTCCTGCACGCCTTCTTCGGTGGAAAGCAACTTTTCGAGCACTTCGGTTTCACGGGGTGTGAGTGCATACAATTTTGCAAACCGCTGCATAAGTTCTTCGTGAGAAGGTGTTTCCGCCTGTATTTCAGGTTCTTTTTTAAGAGCAGATACAATAAAAGGTAACAGAACCAAAAGCAACACAACCGATAAAGCACAACTTATGACCACCAATGCCGCTGAGCCGGCAGCTTTATATATCTGCATAACAGGCATAACAGTAAGAGATACAAAGACACATCTCACAACACGCCCCATGCCCGTCCAGAATTCAGGGCGACCGGTTTTCGGCGCGAAATCACAGAACATAACCGTGAAGAAGATTACATAAAAGCCGTTGTAAAAATACATTAAGGCAATTCCCATATATGCTCCGGCATTACTTCCAAGTAATGCGGTGGATGCTGAAGATAACAGAATAATGCACGCCGTTGCAAGCGGAAGATACTTCTTGTTCTGCACATCCGTCAAAAAACCGGCGGCTAAAAGTCCCAGCGCATAGAACAGCCGCATTCCGTAATATATATCAATCTCTCCTGTTGCATCAAAAAAGGTTATTACAGCGTCCATTGTTCCCGAAACCAATGACATAAGAGCAACTGCGGTGATAAGTATTCCGGCAGTTTTTTTATCGGTCTTGTTTTCTGAGGAATATGGAAGGGGATTTTCAAGCATCCAATCCTTGGGCAGACGGAAAATAATGAAAAGTACCAATAAAATACTAATGGCAATACTGCTCATAAACGCCGCTTTTTGCATGGCAAAATTATGTATCAGAATCTGTACTAAAATTGCCAGTGACATTCCAATACCTGTGGCTCTCCCAATATACTGACTTCCTAAAAAGGTCATTGCATGATGATAGTATACGCAGCCTCCGATATGGCCGCAGGACACCAGAGCAAGCCCTGCAAATAAGGAAAATAATCCAATATGATCTGTAGTGAGAAAAACACAGCAAGATATGATGCAAACAATACCCACAATGCAGATGACAGCCTTTCTGAGTCTTTCGCTTTTAAAAAGTCTCCTCGATACCGAAAAGGAAAGAAAGCCAACACCGGTGCACAAAAGTCCGATTGCATAAACAGTATTGACATATTCTGCCCCTAAAAGCTCAGCCGCTCGGCTGTTTGTCATAGCTTCCGCCATCATAAACGAAAAAAAGCATAAAGCAAAGCAAATACTTTGCCATATCATTGCCGTACCAATCTGACGATTATTATTTATTCTACTCCAAAACATCTGTTATTTCTCCCTGAATCACAAAAGCAATCAATTACTTTCGATTTCTTTCTACACCGATATATTTACCTGAGGATACCCGTCTGTCATAGGGCTTTTTTGTATCTTTCGGCATAATCCACGCCGTGCCAACCTTCTGCACACCTTCTATATATCCCATCCGGCACATTTGTGATACGCGCCTCGGCGTAAGCTTCCAAATTTTCGCCGCTTCTTTTGACGTCATAAAATCCATATTCCACACCGCCTTTTTATATAATCTATTATAGCACGTTTGCGGAAGTATGTCAATTCCTGTTGCTGTAGCTTGTTAATAAGCAAATTATCTTATTTTTAAGAAAGTGTCATAATGAAAAAGAAGTAAAAAAGTGTGTAAAATCAACTGTTTTGAGATTACTTAAATATAAGGAAAAACTAATTATTAAAGACCAGGCCAGCTAAGAAAGTCAAGAGTTTTTTGAAAAAAAGCAAGAAAAATTTTTG
>CBCTZG010000113.1:0-6396 GCA_965151315.1 uncultured Clostridia bacterium | reverse complement strand
TTCATATCACATCATATCCTTTCAAGGTGGCAAGATGCCCTATTGTATAGAAAGGGGCATCTTGCCATCTTACTTTTAATCAAGACTCCAATACCATTGATTATTTGCTCTCTTTGATTTAATTCCTAATTCATCTTTGGCATTTCTTAAAGTTCTGTCGGCAATACCTTTTTGCTTTGCAAGTTCTATAATTTTAGTCTGCGGTATTTTACCATCAGCAAGCAAATTTTCAAGAAAATCCATTGCCGCCTGCTTTTTAGTACCTTTTACAGTTCCCGAAAGCAAATCATCAGCGGAAACATCATACTCGCCAACCCATTCAAAGCCGTTTTCTTCGCTCAAACGAAATGCAACCGCTTTTGCTTCGGGTGCAAGCGAGCTTTTTGTTTGACATACAACTCTGATTTCGGGCTCATCCTTGATTCTGCCGACGATCAGTACACTTCTTGCCGCTGCCTGAAAATCAATAGATCCTAACCCTCTGTATGCAGATTTTCCGACGCTGCATTTATTCATATGCCCGATTAAGATTACGGCGCATTTATATTTTTCCGCAAGATCTGCTATATGCTTCATAATCGGTCTGATTTCGTTTGCTCTGTGCATATCAACATCGGCACCCAAGAAGCCTTGAATCGGATCTAATACCACAAGTTTTGCACTTGTTTCAATAATAGCCTGTTCAAGTCTTGCATCTCGCATTGTAAGCGGCATATCCTTGTCATCAATTACAAGCACTTTGGAGCAATCTGCATTTGCAGCTAACAACCGAGGTTTTATTGTGTCGGCTAATCCGTCCTCTGCCGTTTGGTATATAACATTTATCGGTGGATTTGCATCCTCATTGATAATACTTTCGCCTTTGGTAAGCCTTGCAATAATCTGAAGCACAAGCGTTGTTTTGCCCTCGCCCGGATCGCCCTGTATAATTGTTACTTTCCCGTATGGGATAAACGGATACCAAAGCCAACTTATGGCTTCAACTTCAATGTCCTGCATATTTATCAGTTTCAAATTGCTCATTTTTTCGTCACCTCCTATTGCAAATTAGCCGGAGGTGTGGTAAAATATTTTTGTTGAGAGGGTGTTTTACCACACTTTCCGAGTCCTTTTGTATTTGCCGATACATCAGGACTTTTCTTTTTCTGCCAACCCGTTGTAGGTTTGCACTGTAATTTGAATTATGTCGAGCAAGTCATTGTCAATGTCTACTCCGTTGTCTATTCGCTGTAACTCTTCCAAAATTTTTGTCATTTGGTTTCTTAAAGCCTTGTAAACTCTTGTGTTCGGCTGAACTACTATGTCACGCTCTGACAGGCGTTTTATTATGTAGTCCTGCTTTGTAAGTCCTGACAGCTTTACTCTGACATTCAAATCATCTCGCTCCTGCGGTGACATTCGAAAAGATATTATCATATTGCGCCACCGCCCTTTGTTATCAAGCGATTT
Organism: uncultured Clostridia bacterium; assembly: GCA_965151315.1. Lineage (GTDB taxonomy): Bacteria > Bacillota > Clostridia > UBA1381 > UBA1381 > Avimonoglobus. Next base: position 4,947 of record CBCTZG010000113.1, on the reverse strand, counting down.
ATCCATTTAGCAACCACCTCTTTCAATATTTAATTTGTCTGCCATTTCAGCTTGTTCACTTGGAAACATATGTGCATATCTATAGGTTATATCAATACTTTCATGTCCCACACGCTTAGCTATTGCTACAGCGGTGAATCCCATATTGATAAGCAAGCTGACATGTGAATGCCTCAGTTGGTGCAGAGTTAACTTTTTAACTCCTGCTGCCTCTGAACCTCGCTTCATTACATGATGCAGGAAACTTTTTGTAAAATCAAAGATTCTGTCATTTTCTCCAATCCCGTATAACATACCGATATACTCTTTAATTTCTTCTTTCAAGAAATCCGGCATTGTTATTGTGCGTATGCTACACGGTGTTTTCGGATCGGTTATAATATCCTCGCCTTCAAGCCTCTGATATGACTTATTAACCCTGAGCGTTGATTTTTCAAAATCAAAATCTGCGGGTGTAAGTGCCAGCAACTCACCGACTCTTAATCCACACCAATATAAAATCTCAAAAGCATAAAATGCCTGCGGCTTATCCATCATCTCATCCGCAAATTTAAGATATTCCTCCTTTGTCCATATTACCATTTCTTTCGTTTGTTCCTTACCCATGTTCCCGGCTTTCCTTGCCGGGTTTTCCACCAAATTATAAAAGTTGCAAGCGTGATTGAATATTGCACTTATTTGATTATGAATTGTTTTGAGATAACTCGGTGAATGTGGTTCTCCGTTTTCATCACGCTCTGACATAATCTTATTTTGCCATGCAATAATATCCGTAGCTTTGATTTCAGACATTTTTCTGTCCTTAAAATACGGAAGTATCTTGTTCTCGATGATATGCGATTTTGTGAAAAAAGTATTTTTCTTAATCCTCGATTTTCGGTCATTATAGTATAACTTCAAAAATGCACCGAATGTCATATCAAGATTTGAACTTTTAATTTGTAAAAATTCACGCTCCCACGCCTGCGCTTCCCTCTTAGTTTCAAAACCTCGTTTCATTTTTTGTTTTCTTGCACCATCCCAATTATCATATCGGCATGATACGTACCATTTTCCTGTCTTTTTGTCCTTATGCACCGACATTGTTAAACACTCCTTCTGAACCGTAAAATTTTTCCTCAAAGTATCTTCTGCTCACTCTGCCTGCGACTGTTATAAAGCCTTTGGCTTCCAGCTCTTTATTCAAAAGCCGAACAACTTTGTAAGCGTAAGACATTGAAACACCCAAAGTTTCTGCCACTTCATCAGCGGAAATCATTAACTGTTTGTTCATAGCTGTTTCCTCCTTTCTAAACGATTTATACAGTTCAATAACGAACTGTATATTTGTATTATACCAGTTCATTTATGAACTGTCAATACCTTTTGTTTGTGTTCACAGAAAATTCACATTTTTATATTTTTCACAAAATTATAAAAAACTATTTCATTTTTGAACGGTTTGTGTTATACTGTATGTAAAGATTATTTTTGATAACAGATATTTGGAGGTACACCACTATGGAAGTTGGGAAAAAGATTAAGCGGTTTCGCATGGCTTTTGGCTTATCTCAAAAAGAACTTGCGCAAAAATCCGGTTTAAGCGAGCCGGCAATCCGTAATTACGAACTCGGAAACCGTACACCGTCCGAAAAGCAGCTTGAGAAAATCGCCGGTGCTTTGGGAGTAAGCATATACGCAATTTCCGATCCTAATTTAGAAAATTACGATGCTGTTATGCACGCACTTTTTTGTTTGGAAGATGAATACGGCATTGTTCCTAATGAAGTTGACGGACAAGTGCACTTGTCCGTGGAAAACAAAAACGCTGTCACAAGAACTGTAAGCAAAATGCTCAGTTCATGGAACAGCGAATTTAAAAAACTCAAATCAGGTGAAATAATTAAGGAAGAATATGACATGTGGCGCTATAGCTATCCTCGTATCAAGGCTGAACGCCTACATGAAGAATTTAAGAAACTGAAAAACAATACTGAAAAATAACAACTGTTATCATTCTGTTATCAATTTCAAAATAAAATCCCCAAAAACCGTATTATAACACAGTTTTCGGGGTATTATTTATTATTCCCACTCTATTGTCCCGGTTGGCTTTGGCGTAAGATCATAGCACACGCGGTTCACGCCGGGCACTTCTCGGATGATCCGATCTGTAATTTTCATCAAGACCGGCCAATCCACCTGTTCAATGCTAGCAGTCATAGCGTCGATCGTATTGACTGCCCGGATAATCACTGGATATTCAAAGCAGCGAGCATTATCCCGTACACCGACAGATTGAAAATCAGGTATAATCGTAAAATACTGCCATACCTTTTTGTCCAAGCCGGCCAAATGGAATTCTTCCCGCAAAATCGCATCAGATTCTCGGACAGCTTCCAGCCGCTCCCTTGTAATAGCGCCCAGACAGCGTACGCCTAAGCCCGGTCCTGGGAACGGCTGCCGATAAACCATTTCATCCGGCAGGCCCAATTCCAGGCCGCAGGCCCGCACCTCGTCCTTGAACAGCTGATACAGCGGCTCCACCAGTTTAAACTGCATATCCTCCGGAAGCCCGCCCACATTATGATGTGACTTAACTATTTTCGCTGTTTTTGTTCCGCTTTCCACAATATCGGGATAAATGGTTCCCTGGGCCAGAAACCGGATTCCCTCCAGCTTCCGCGCTTCTTCCTCAAATACCCGGATAAATTCCGCGCCGATAATTTTCCGCTTCTGCTCCGGATCCCGGACGCCGGCCAGCTTATCCAGGAAACGGTCCGTGGCGTCTACATATACCAGATTTGCCTGCATTTGCTCCCGGAATACAGAAATTACCTGCTCCGCTTCTCCTTTTCGCAAAAGGCCATGGTTGACATGCACACAGGTTAAATTTTTTCCAATCGCCTTTAAAAGCAGCGCCGCAACCACAGATGAGTCCACACCGCCGGACAAAGCCAGCAATACCTTCTGATCCCCTACCTGGGCCCGCACCTGTTCGATCTGATCGGCGATAAAGTTCTTCATGTTCCAGTTTGCCTGGGCCCCGCAGGTATCCAATACAAATGGCTTTAACAGCGCTTGGATCTCCGCCTCGTCCGCTGGCCATGCCGCCAGTTTATTGCCGGTTTTTGCCTGAGGATGACAAACCGCCAAAACCGGATACCCTGCATTATATATAGAATCGGATACGAAAATCTCTTCTCCATCCACAATGTTATTGGGGCCGCCATTTACGATGATCCCTTTCACATTGGGCATTTTTGCCAGTTTCTCTGCAGAAATATCGTGGGGATAGATCTCGCTATATACGCCCAAAGCCCGGACCGCCCGGGCGATCACCGTATTCTCCGCGCCCCCCAGATCTAAAATGATAATCCTATCTTGTTTCATCTTGTCGCCACTCCTTTATCCATTTTGATTTTTTCTTTGCGGAACAGGCAATACCCTTATAGGACGCCTGCTTCTATATAATGTACCGGGTACATATCCCAGTATTTTTTGTACACCCGGCCGGCACCGCCGTCAAGATTTAACTGATACATCCGAAATGTAACGGTGATATCCTTGGGCATCCACCGTTCTTCATACGAATACTGATACTGCATGCCCAGCCGTTTCATCACGCCGCCGCTCCTTGGATTATTCACGTCATGAGTCGCCGTAATATACGGTATACCATCTTTTTTTAACTGCGCAATAACGGCCCGGCCAGCTTCCGTCATCATGCCCTGACGCCAAAACGCTTTCAAAAGCGCATAGCCAAAATCATGGCTGTCATCCATGCTGACGTTGACATACCCAATGGGGATATGATCTGTCTTTAAACAAACCGCGTAATGATAGGCCTGCTCTTTTTGATATTCCGCCGCGAACCGCTCCTGGAAAAAATCCATTGTTTCGTCCATGCTTTTGACCGGGAACCATGGCAAAAACCGATTCACTTCCTCGTCCCGCAGCAATAAATACAGCGCTTCCAAATCTGTCTGTACAAATTTCCTTAAAATCAGCCGGTTTGTTTCTAAACGCGGTGTATTCACCATCTCTACTCCTATCCGCACTTTCCGGAAACCAAACTATTTCCCGCACGATATAAACTTATCCTTTCCCCGGGCTAGCAGGGATTTTTTTTACAAAGAAAACAGTTTCCTCCTGTTCGTCAAAGCCGTTCTTCTGATAAAAATGGTACGCGGGCACATGTCTTTCTGTCAAAAGGGCAATATGCTTGATCCCTTTTTCCGCCAATACCATCTCCAGCTTGCCCATAAATTCTGACCCGATCCCGCTGTGCTGCATTTCCGGCAGAACACCGAACTCATCAATCCAATATTCTGTTCCTTCGTACCAGCTTTTGATCCTGCCCAAGGCCATTCCAATCAGCTGCCCATCTTGATAAACGCCAAAGGACAACGAATTTGGATTTCCCATCAATTCGGAAATATACGCGCGGAGCTGCGCGTCTGTCCATACGTCGTTCCAGGGCGGTTTGGTAAAAATAGAAAGCATAAGCTTCCGGACCGCCGCAATATGATCCATGCTTAACTCCCGGATATCCATCTGTGCTCCTCCTAAGTTGAAGGGTTTGATTTTGGCCGCATACAGGCGTTTACAAATTTTATCGGTACATTCATACGTTTTGCGGCCTGCTCTGGCTTCATTCCACCGTCTGCAGCGCCAGCCCGCCTGTCAGCGTTTTGTTTTCGCTAAAATCCATAATGACATGGATGACCAGAACTTCCCGATAAAACGCAGCCGATTTTCCATATCCGTTACGACCGGCATAGAATTTTGGAATTTTATGTTCAGCCCCTCCAAAATCAAAGATTTCCATCCCCGCAAATCAGGCCCTACCGTACGGGCACATAATCAATTTGGGACTCGTCCTCCGTGGCCTCCAGCTTCATGATAACAGGCCGCAGACCGTCGTTACAGCTGCAGATGGCCACGCCAGGCTTTCGGATCCAATCT
>CBCTZG010000112.1:0-6464 GCA_965151315.1 uncultured Clostridia bacterium | reverse complement strand
TAAACCTACATTTTTTCCTCGGCGTTTTCTTTCATTTTATCACTGGCGTTGACACAATATTGGCCTATACCAAAAGTACGCATCCGCTCACAGAAATTCTTCTATATACTGTCCTCTCTCTCCACAAAATCTTTATAAAATCTTAATACCGTACAAAAATACTTTATACCATCTTTATCTTGTGTCCGTTATAATTAAGATAGTATAAAGGCGAATAAAGATTTGTGGGGGATACTCTATGAACAGTATGTGTAGGAGGCACCTAACCTCCTTTCAGATCATTATCTTTGGTTTTTCTGGCACGATCCTTTTGGGCGCGCTCTTATTGACGCTGCCTTTTGCAACTGCGGGCAATCAAAGCGCAGGCTTTTGGGATGCGCTGTTTACCGCCACCTCAGCCGTCTGTGTGACCGGCCTGGTCATTCATGATACCGCTACATATTGGTCTTCCTTCGGCCAGCTTATTATCATGTTGCTGATTCAAATAGGCGGGCTTGGCGTCGTGACTGTCGCCGCCGCGGTTACAATGATCTCCGGCCGAAAAATCGGATTAATGCAGCGAAGTACGATGCAAACGGCAATTTCTGCTTCTAAAGTAGGCGGCATTGTCAGGCTGACAGGGTTTATTTTGAAAACCACTTTTCTGATCGAGTTTCTCGGTACAGTCATTATGGCGCCAGTATTTTGCCGGGATTTTGGTTTACCGCAGGGCCTATGGATGTCTCTTTTTCATTCCGTTTCCGCCTTTTGTAACGCGGGCTTTGATCTAATGGGGATACAGGCGCCGTTTTCTTCGCTGACCGCCTACGGCGCACAGCCGGTGATCAATATTACCATCATGCTTTTAATCATCATCGGCGGAATTAGCTTTTTAACCTGGGATGATATCCGGGCCAACGGAATCCGTTTTAGGCGATACAGCCTCCAAAGCAAAATCATTTTGACCACAACGCTGATTTTGATCCTGGTGCCGGCCGCTTATTATTACTTTTTTGAGTTTGCGCAAAGTCCTTTGCCTGAGCGGATTTTATATTCCTTTTTTCAGTCCGTTACACCGCGGACGGCGGGTTTTAATACAGTAGACCTGACCGCCATGGGCGGAATTGGACAGACGCTGATGATTCTGTTAATGCTGATCGGCGGCTCTCCCGGTTCTACAGCCGGCGGTATGAAAACCACCACTCTTGCTGTAGTCCTGTTTTCCGCCTTTTCGGTTTTCCGCCAGAAGGACGGCACAGAATGCTTCGGCAGACGGATTTCAGAGGGGATTGTCAGAAATGCCGCGGCCATTTTTCTGATGTATATTGGCCTGTTCCTGCTGGGGGGCTTGGTCATCAGCGGTGTGGAGGGGCTTCCGCTGATGGATTGCTTCTTTGAAACAGCCTCCGCGATTGGTACCGTAGGGCTCTCTCTTGGCATCACACCGGATCTGGGAGCCGTTTCCCGGACGGTCTTGATCCTCTTGATGTTCTTTGGACGTGTCGGCGGGCTTACACTGATCTTTGCCGCTGTATCCGGGAAGCCCCCGGCTTCCAAGCTGCCGCATGAAAAAATTACAGTTGGATAACATTTCGATATTGTTTTAAGGAGGAAATCATGATGAAATCAGTACTGCTCATTGGGTTAGGCAGATTCGGAAAACATATTGCTTATCAATTAAACGAATTAAATCACCAAGTAATGGCCATCGACAAGCAGGAAGACCGAATCGATGAAATTTTACCCTTCGTTACAAACGCGCAGATTGGTGACAGTACCAACGAAGAGTTTTTAGAGTCTTTAGGTGTGCGCAATTATGACGTCTGCTTTGTGGCCATCGGCAATGATTTCCAGGGCTCCCTGGAAACTACCTCTTTGTTGAAAGAGTTGGGTGCGAAGCTCGTTGTATCCCGGGCGGAGCGGGATATTCAGGCAAAATTTCTTTTGCGAAACGGCGCCGACGAGGTCGTTTATCCAGAAAAACAGATGGCCTCCTGGACAGCTATGCGGTATACCGCGGACCATATTTTAGATTATGTGGAGCTCAGCAAGGATTACGCTATTTTTGAAATATCCGTACCTGCGGCATGGGTCGGCAAAACCGTTGGCCAGCTGGATATCCGCAAAAAATATAAAATCAATATTATGGCGCTGAAAAAAGACGGCCAGATGCATCTTACTGTACATCCGGATACAGTTCTGGAGCAAAAGGAAACCATGCTGGTACTGGGCACTTATAACGATATTCAAAAATGTTTTCATATTTGACGGAACATATATCCGCAATGGGGTGATAATATGGATCGTATTTTTCTGTCCGCCGCTGTGCTCATCGTTTTTGGCTTTGGATTCTGGGTCATGCATAAGCTCGACCTGTTTTTCTCCAAAAACAGCCGTGCAGCGGGAGGCACGCCTTCACTGCGTATCGCGCTTTCTGATCCGCTGCTTGCGGAAAGCGCACTGGCCCAGCTCCGCGCTATGGCAAAACAGCCGGATAATACAAATATCATTTTTTACAGCGGCAGTGTAGAAGCTATGTTTATCGCCCTGGAGGAAGGACGGATAGACCTTTGCCTGGTGGATCAAAATATAAATACATCATCATACCCACAAACTGAATTTGCCCGAATCCTTTTATCAGAAGGCAGTGTGAAAGCCGAAAATATAGATATCTCAGTCCAGCCGCTGGAAAACCGGCCAGTTTGGCAAAAAGCCGTATGGAAAACCGGAAACCCGGCGCCATTGCTTCACCGTTTTACAGACTGTTTAGCCGAAGTAAAAAAATAATTGCGAATTAAAAATATTATGATATAATAAAGTATAGCAATTCAGAATCCCGATATTAAAACAGAGGGGCGTGAATCAATGGAATCAAACAGACACGGGCCTGATGATGGAGCGCATGGGCAAGCGCAAGTCAGCGCCGGACGCCTAAAAATATTTTTTGGCTACGCCCCAGGAGTTGGGAAAACCTACGCTATGCTCAAGGCAGCCCATGATGCGAAGCGGCGGGGCATAGACGTAGTTGTTGGATATATCACGCCGCGCTCTCAGCCGGAAACCGCTTTGCTTGCAAACGGGCTGGAAACCCTTCCCGCAAAACCGATCCAAGCTGGTTCCGTCACTCTATCCGAGTTTGATCTGGACGCGGCCATCAAGCGGCGGCCTCAGCTGATCCTATTGGATGACCTGGCGCATGCAAATGCAATTGGCAGCCGGCATGCCAAGCGGTATCAGGATGTCAAAGAGCTGCTCATGGCGGGTATTGACGTTTATACAACCGTTGATGTGCGGCATATTGAAAGTCTAAACGACACCATTGCCGCTGTCACAGGTATTACGGTGGAAGAGCGTATTCCCGATTCCCTGTTCGATGGCGCCAGCCAGATCGAGCTTATTGATCTTGAGCCGGCTGAACTTTTGGACCGGCTGCAGGCTGGAAAGCTTGATAACGGCATACCAGCGGAGGAAAACATTTTTACAGCTGAAAAACTGACCGCCCTGCGGGAAATCGCGCTGCGCCGCTGCGCGGACAGAATGAATTTAATCAACGAAACCGCCAGGCTCAAAATCCACGGTGATTATAACACAGACGAGCATATTTTAGTATGCTTATCCCCTGCGCCGTCCAATCAGAAGATTATCCGCACCGCGGCCCGGATGGCAAAGGCCTTTCACGGTAATTTTACAGCACTGTTTGTAGAAACACCGGATTTTCCAAAGCTCAGCGATGAAAACCGAAAACGTCTGCGGGAAAACATCCATTTGGCTGAGCAGCTTGGCGCTAAGATCGAAACGGTTTACGGTGATAACATTGCCTATCAGATCGCGGAATTCGCGCGGCTTTCGGGGGTTTCGAAAATTGTTCTGGGCCGCAGCAATGCCGTGCGCAGATCCCTGTTCCAAAAGCCCGGACTAACAGAGCAGCTAATCGCAAACGCGCCGAATATTGATATTCATATTATTCCGGATCATTCCGAAACCACGCTCTATCGGGCAAAAAGGGAAAGCCTAAGCAATGATATCGTACTATCTCTGAAAGATCTTTTCAAAAGCGTCGCGATTCTTTTAGCCGCGACAGTCATTGGTTACATCTTCTTTGGGCTGGGTTTTACGGAGGTAAATATCATCACGGTCTATATCCTGGCCGTACTGCTGATCTCTATTATCACCACGCATCGGGTCTATGCGTTGGTGGCATCCATTGTTAGCGTATTGGTTTTTAACTTTTTCTTTACGATGCCGCATTTTACTTTTATGGCCTATGACCAGGGGTATCCGGTCACGTTTTTAATTATGTTTACCGCCGCCTTCCTGACAGGCTCGCTTGCCATCCGGCTGAAAACCCACGCAAAGCAGGCCGCTCAAGCAGCTTTCCGGACAAAGGTTCTGTTTGATACAAACCAAGTGCTGCAAAAGGCAGAAGGCCGGGATAACATCATCACGGCTACTGCAAATCAGCTGATCCAATTGCTGGGAAGAACCATCATCGTCTATCCTGCCCAAAACGGCGCTCTACAATCCGCTCAGATATTCCGCGCGGCACAAGCGTCTGCGGATGAATCTCCTGCGCCCGAAAATGAACGAGCTGTCGCTGACTGGGTTTATCAGAACAACAAGCGGGCCGGCGCCTCTACCGATACTTTTTCCAATGCATCATGCTTGTATCTGGCCATCCGTCTGAATCAAAATGTTTATGGCGTTGTAGGCATCGCGGTTGGTGAAACGCCGCTGGATTCTTTTGAAAACAGCGTTTTACTATCTATTTTAGGGGAATGTGCCTTAGCCCTTGAAAACGAAAAAAATGCCCGTGAAAAGGAAGAAGCGGCAATCCTAGCAAAAAATGAGCAGCTGCGGGCAAATTTGCTGCGTGCGATTTCCCACGATCTGCGTACGCCCTTAACCTCTATTTCCGGTAACGCAGACAATCTGCTTTCTAACGGCAATCATTTTGATGAAGCGACCAAAAATCAGATCTATACGGATATCTACGAGGATTCCATATGGCTTACGAATCTGGTTGAAAACCTGCTGTCCGTCACAAGGATCGAAGACGGCCGCATGAAATTGAACATGACCACTGAGCTGATCGACGAGATCATTTCTGAGGCCCTGCGCCACATAGGCCGCAGAAGCGCGGAACACCGCGTATCCGTCCAAATTGCAGACGGGTTTTTGCTTGCCAAGGTTGACGCCAGGCTAATCGTACAGGTGATCATCAATATTGTAGATAATGCCATCAAGTATACTCCAAAAGAATCAGAAATACGCATCAACGCCTGCAAGGATCAAGGAATGATCCTTATCACCATCGCGGATAATGGTCCAGGAATATCTGATGAAACAAAAAAGCACGTATTTGATATGTTTTACAGCGGAGCCAACAAAATCGCCGACAGCCGCCGAAGCCTAGGGTTAGGTCTTTCCCTGTGCAAATCGATTGTCACCGCCCATGGCGGCGAGATATCCGTTGCGGACAACCAGCCCCATGGAACTATTTTCCGTTTTACACTACCAGCAGAGGAGGTTACTTTACATGAATAATATTACGATTTTAGTTGTTGAGGATGACGCGCCAGTGCGGAATCTGATCACAACCACCCTAAAAGCCCACGACTATAAGTTTCTGACAGCTGAAAACGGAGAAAAGGCCATTTTAGAAGCCTCCTCCCACAATCCCGATATTGTGCTGCTGGATTTGGGGCTCCCAGATATCGACGGCATTGCGGTCATCAAAAAAATTCGGACCTGGTCCAATATGCCGATCATTGTTATCAGCGCTCGAAGCGAGGATACGGATAAAATCGACGCCTTAGACTGCGGCGCAGATGATTACCTAACAAAGCCGTTTTCGGTGGAGGAGCTTTTGGCAAGGCTCCGCGTGACCCTGCGTCGGCTGTCCTTTATTCAAAATCAGGCCGAGATTGGCGGCAGCACTATTTTTGAAAACGGCAAACTGCGGATTGATTATGCCGCCGGCTGTGCATATTTGGAGGGGAAACCGCTGCATTTAACCCCCATCGAATTTAAGCTTTTATGTCTGCTTTCTAAAAATGTGGGCAAGGTTTTAAGCCATAAATTTATTACCCAGAATATCTGGGGCAGCAGCTGGGATAATGACGTGGCCTCTCTGCGCGTATTTATGGCCACATTACGAAAAAAAATCGAAAGTGAACCGGATTCGCCTCAATATATCCAGACCCACATCGGTGTAGGCTATCGAATGGTAAAAACAGACTAGCCAATTGGCGCCGGCAATAAGGAGCCGCGCCTAAAGACACCAAAAAATCCCACAGGACTAACCCTGTGGGATTCCTACCTTATGCATCCTGATGCATTCTGATTTTCACCCGGCGTTTTTTATATGCCTACGTTGCTTTTTCATAAAGACATTCCAGCGCGGTTCGGTTAAACGGGTCGTTTCTGTCGCCGAACTGGCAAGTCAGCGCTGCTTCCCCCGGGTCCTGGATCCGTGATTCCCGCTC
>CBCTZG010000111.1:0-6483 GCA_965151315.1 uncultured Clostridia bacterium | reverse complement strand
TGGACGATCCGTAGCTTCACGGATTCATACGAACAGTTGATAACGTTCCCTATGGTTGATTTCGGAACCCCGCTTTTCATAAAAAGCTGGTACTGTGTCATGTTCCGTTCTGAAAGAAGTTCTGTCAGTCGTTTACTCACGGCTTCATTTAGCTGCATCCGCATCACCACCAATCCCTGTCACTGTACTAATTATTATATGGCGGTACGTTGGAAATTTAGTCCCTGTACCTGTACTAATTGAATGTTTTGTAGTAGAATATTTGTGTTGTCAGGAAGATGGTGATTATAAAACTTGTGCGTCATGGGAGCGGCAAGGGGCACATCATCCATCATAAACGAGTTGGTGTTCTGAACACACAAAACAGGGAGGCGTGGTATGAACAAAAAGAAAATAATCGGATTAGCCGGTGCTGTCGTGGTCTGTATTCTGGTCTTTGTATTTATCGTGATAAGAGGCAAATCACCAAATCCAGCAGAGAACCCGGAGGAAATGTTGGGACGGATTGAAAACGCTTTAGGAGATGAGTACAAGAAGCAATCCATGACGGAATTAGTTGCCACCCTCAAATATGGAGACGAGGAGGGCAATGAGATCAACTATTACATACTCAAAACCACCTATTATGAAGCCGATCCTGCGGAAATAACGGGACTAAACACAGAGGCAATCAAACTAATCGTTAATCCTGACCGGGCCGATTCCTGCCAGAAAATGAAAATTCAGGATTGGGACGCTGCCCTTTATGAAAGAGGGGAACTATCCTACCTGTGCTGGACATATTCGCCGGAGGTGAGCTATATCCTGGAATATAGCCCCTATGCGTTTGCGGATGAAGAAATCATAAAAATGGCGGAAAGTGCAAAGCCCATAAATGAAGAATAGACAGACGCCGGACACGGCGGCCCGCTGGCCGTTGCATCCGGCGTCTTTATTATGGCTTGTTTCTATGCATTTAGAACCCCAATACGGCGGCAACGGGATAAAGAATACCGCCGCCCCAGCAACCACGCCGGAAAAGCCTTGAAATTTCAGTCGTTTTCAGACTCTAAATGCGTAGGTTGGCGGGCTGTTTGGACATAGCAAAGCCCCGGCAGCGTGGCCGGGGCCTGATGATCTTTACTTAATTCCATGAAGATTCCTGTATTCCCTGGCGCCGAGGCCATAGACTTTCTTGAACAATTTTGCAAAGTGGCCGGAATTGTGATACCCGACTTTAGCCGCAATCGTAGCAATTCCATAATCAGAATTTTTTAGCAAAATCAGCGCCTGGTTTAACCGCAATTCCTTGAGATATTCATACGGCGTTGTCCCATAATACTTCCGAAATGCCAGTTGATACCGGGCTGTACTCATACCCGCTATCTGGGCAAGTTCTTCCCCTGTCGGGTATGCGGCCAGATCATTTTTCATCACCGTTACCGTTTTTCTTAAATTGCGGATGTCCTTATAATCCAGCTTTACAGAAATATGCTTTTGTTCCTGCTCCATGCCTTTCACAACAAGAGAAAGAAGCTCCATTACCTTGCTTTCCAGATAGATTTTCAGCGTATGCCCCTCTGCCTGACAATCCCGTATCTGCTGGAACACAAAGTTGAGTTCCGGCAGACTGGGGTTTTTGAGAATGTAATCCCTTGCAGAGTTGAGAAGTTCGGCGTTGTTCCTGTCATGCAGCCGAAAATAAGTATTGAAGTATTTGGGCGATAGAATCACTTTCGTAAAACGAACAGGCTTCCCGCCCTCGCAATAGGTGTAAGTTTTCTTCTGTGTGTTTAGATAGCAATAAATCCCCTTATCCACCTGATTCTTTTTCCGTCCACCAATCTTGAAAGAACTGCTGTCCGTTTCAAACTGGCTGATCTCCATATAGTCCTCTGAAATTTCAGTGATCTTTTCAAAGGTGTCCTTGGGCGTATAGTCACCAATCAAAATCAAAAGAAGATCGTCCTCAAACTCGATCAGTTGGAACGTGCCGTTTCCGTATTCGGAAAGCATACGGTAGAAAAAAACACCGTCGCCGCAAAGCTCCTGCACCCTTGCAAAGTGCATGGCTTCGGGGAGCTGTAACAAATAGTCAATTACAGATGGAACCATTGTACCGCCGCCTCCTTTCTCTACTTGATAGTATATCATACCGGCTTTCTGCGCGCTACTTCAAAAAAAGGTGACAATCCAATATTTATCGGTCACGATTTTATAAAATATATGAAACAAAAACGCTGAAAACCCAAGAAATATCAGCACTTTCAGCGTTTTTCAAAATGCAAACAGTAAAGCGGGGCGGCTATTGAAATTTCCACTTCGTGCGGGTAAAGTAGATTGTGTCAGGTTAGCAAAATCTAACTGGCACATTTCAAAGAAAGGGGTATCGTTTCGATGGAACAAAAACGAACCGGATTATCATACGTTTTTACTCTTGCGAAAGAGGAGCGCGGCAAGTTAAGCCTTGGGATGCTGCTGGCGGTCTTTTCGTCGGCCCTGTCTTTCGTCCCGTATTTGGTAGTCTACCAAATCCTGCTTCTGATAATCAAGCAGGAGGTGACGCTTCCCGCAATGCTTGGTTGGGCCGGAATCGGCATTGCCGCAGCAGTCTTACAGGCAATCCTGACATCCTTTGCCGGTATCTGCTCTCATACGGCGGCTTTCAACACCATGCACAGAATCAAGGTCAGAGTATTGGAGCATATGTCCAAATTCAACCTTGGATTCTTTCAGGAACACGCGCCCGGACAGATCAAAACAACCTTGTTTGATGATGTGGACAGGATTGAAACCTTTCTGGCCCACAGCACTTTGGAACTGGCCCAGGCAATCGTCGTTCCTCTGATGATGTTCATTTTCATGCTGCGGCTGAACTGGATTATGGCGCTTATCATGCTGGTTCCTATGATCTTGGGGATTGCAATTCCGATGGCCCTCATGGGGCGCTACCCGGATTTGACGGACGAGTTTGCAGGCGATACGGAAAAGCTGAACGCTTCCGCAAATGAATTTATCACCGCTATGCCGGTTATCAAAATGTATCACCTTACAGCCGAAAAATTTGAGCAGTACCGAAATTCCTTGAAGATATATACAGACTGTTGGATTAAGATGTGTGAATCGTCCTGCAATCCGCTGTCTATCGCTCTTGTGGTTTTGGATTCTGCCATTCTGTTCACGCTGCCGGTGGGCGGTTGGCTGTATCTGCGTGATTCGCTGTCTGCGGCATCGTATCTTCTCTTTATTCTGCTGACTATGTGCTTTTTCACGTCTTTCCTGAACATGGTGACGATTGCTATGCAGTCTATGGAGCTGGGCAGCGGCCTTGATAATGTGAAGAAGATCATGGATATGGAAACCATGAAAAGCGGACAGCAAACCCTTTCCAAAACCGGCTGTTATGGTATTGACTTTGACAATGTGACCTTTAACTACACACAAGGCGGAAAGGATGCGTTGTCCGACGTTGATATTCATTTGGAACCGGGCAGCTTAAATGCTTTTGTCGGCCCGTCCGGTGCTGGCAAGACGACGGCGGTACAGCTCCTTGGCCGCTATTGGGACGTGAGCAGCGGGACAATCAAGATTGGCGGCGTCCCGGTTACAGAACTTCAAACCGAAAATCTTTCTGACTTAACCGCGTTTGTATTCCAGGATGTATTTCTTTTGGAGGACACGCTTCTTGAAAATATCCGTATGGGAACAGATGCTACCGAGGAACAGGTACGCCAGGCGGCAAAGGCGGCGCAGATTGACGATTTCATTATGAGCCTGCCGAAAGGATACGCAACGAGAATAGGCGACGAGGGAGTGAAATTATCCGGCGGCCAGCAGCAGCGGATTTCGATTGCGCGGGCCATTTTGAAAGACGCGCCTATCGTTGTTTTCGACGAGGCAACTTCCTATTCAGACATTGAGAACGAACACAAAATACAGCTTGCACTCCAAAACCTCCTGCGAGGAAAGACCACGATTATGATTGCCCACAGGCTTCATACCATCCGCAATGCGGATAAAATTTTTGTCTTTCAGGATGGAAAAGTTGTCGAACAGGGAACGCATGATGAACTGATCGCCAGCGGAAGTACATACAGCCATATGTGGGACACCTATACAAGAGAAACTATCGGGGAGGAGTGAAAAGATTATGTTACGCAGTATTCAGAAATTGATTGGTGACAAACGAAAGCAGTTGATATTTCCTATTTTCCTTATGTCACTGGACGCCATCGGAAGCCTTGTCATGTACCTTATGCTGTATTTTACCGTAATTCATCTCCTGAACGGTTCTCTGACAGGTGGGCTTGTACGAAACTATACCATTGTATGCCTTATCAGTGTAATTCTCCGGCTGATTATTTACCGCAGCGGCTATTTTCTCTGCTTTTCCAGAGGGGCCGAAATGTGCAGCGGCCTACGCTTGGATTTGGCAAACCATTACCGTTCTCTAAGCCTTGGCTATTTTAATCAAAACAGCAGCGGGTATCTGCTTAGTACACTGACAAAGGATTTAAGCAATTTTGAACTTGTATTGACCCATACGCTGCCCTCTATCGTCAAAACATTGGTCATGGGCTGCCTGATCTTGGTTGGAACCTTTTTTATCAACTGGAAACTGGCGTTGGCCGAGTGCGTGGTAATTCTGATCGCGCTGCCGGTTTTGAATTGGGGCAACCGGCTTGTAGAGAAGTACGGAACGATCAAGCGTGATCTGACTTCTAAAATGATCTCTATTGTTCTGGAATACATCAAGGGCATGAAAGTGTTCAAGTCTGCAAATATGACAAGTACGCACTTCACAAGAATGTCTGATACGTTGGAGGACATACGGAAAACCAGCGTACAGGCGGAAGTAAAAACCGCCGCCCCCACAAGTATGTATTCTATCATTGCAAATTTCCTTTTGCCGTTTGTCCTGCTGGTTGGAAGCTATCTGTTCCTTGGCGGTACGATTGCTTCTGAACTGCTTGTGGCGTTTATGCTTATGAGCCTTGCGCTTTCTGCGCTGCTGATTGCGTTTGAACATTCGTATAACCTGCTGAAAGAACTGAAACTTGCCACTTCTAATCTGGAACAGGCATTTGACACAAAGCCGCTATCCTACAAAGAAGAAAAGGTAAAGCTCTCGCACTTTGATATTACCTTTGAAAACGTGGACTTCTCCTATAACCATCAGGCCGATGTTTTACACAATATCAGTTTTCATGCCCCGGAGGGAAGCACTACGGCGCTGATCGGGCCGTCCGGCTCCGGCAAATCTACGGTTGCTAATCTGATCGCCCGGTTTTGGGATGTGACAAAAGGCTGCGTCCGCATTGGTGGGCAGGACATACGGGAGCTAAATCCTGACGGACTTTTGCACTATATCAGTGAGGTATTCCAGGAAAATACTTTGCTGTCCGATACGATTTACAACAATATCAAAGCTGGCCGTGAAGATGCTACCGAACAGGAAGTGATTGCGGCGGCAAAGGCGGCCCATTGTCATGAATTTATCGAAAGACTGCCTAATGGCTATCAGACCCATCTTGCCGAGGGCGGCAACACCCTGTCTGGCGGTGAAAAACAGCGGATTGCTATTGCAAGGGCAATCTTAAAGGACGCGCCTATCCTGCTTCTGGATGAATCAACGGCTTCTCTGGACGCTGACAATGAAGCAAAGATCAATCAGGCGTTAGACCGCCTGATGAAAGGGAAAACCGTTTTCGTGATTGCCCACCGTCTGAACACTATTCAGAACGCAGATCAGATTATTGTGCTGAATCAGGGACGGATTGAAGAAACGGGAACGCATGAAGAACTGTTAAGAAAGAAAGGCCATTACTACGAAATGGTGCAGGAACAGCAGAAAGCAAGAGAATGGATTGTAAAGGGGGCATAAACAGGAGCCGGTAAAGGAGGTGATACCGATGGGGCTACTTGACCTATTACTGGTTGCTGTCGGTCTATCAATGGACGCTTCCTCGGTTTCAGTATGCAAAGGTTTGAATACCAAAATGCACCCAGTAAAAACAGGGCTTGTCGCAGGGCTATATTTTGGTGGATTCCAGGCGCTTATGCCTACGCTGGGATATATCTGCGGTGGAACAATTCGCCAGTACATTGAAGCGGTTTCCAAATATGTTGCACTGTTTCTTCTGTGCATAATCGGTATCAACATGATTCGAGAAAATCTAAAAGGTGAATGTAAAGAAACAAACGGAGCATTGGGTTTTACTGTTATGGTTCCGGCTGCGATTGCTACAAGTATTGACGCTTTTGCTGTCGGCATAACGCTGTCAGCCTTAAATGTAAAAATTATCCCCTCGGCAACACTGATAGGAACCACAACATTCTTAATTGCATTTGTCGGCGTATGGATTGGACACTTTTTCGGAAATCGGTTAGGAAACCGGGCCGGAATATTAGGCGGTGTGATTTTAATTTTAATCGGGGTACGGATTTTTATTATGGGCTGACAGAAAAGAATTGGAGGAATTGAAATGAAAAAATTAAATGAAT
>CBCTZG010000110.1:0-6511 GCA_965151315.1 uncultured Clostridia bacterium | reverse complement strand
ACCGGATCTTTCATCCTTTTTATTCAACTGTCCAATATGTATTGTAGCATAACAAGCAAATTAGGAGGAATTTTGAAAAAAGGCTTGCATTTTGGAAGTTAGTATGGTATAATATTTGATAAATGGTATAATATTCGATAAATTGAATAGAAAAAGCGATGATGAAATTCAGTAGGCCATAAATTCGCCGAATAGAGAGTACCGGTCAGCGGCTGGGAGCCGGTATGGTTTAATGAGTATGGCTGAACCTTCGTTTCGGAGCTGTGCCGGTGAAGTGGAGCATGGGTAGCCGGCGCCGGGGTGCAGCCGTTATCCTGCAAAGAGTGTCCGGCTTTGGGCCGGAAATATGGGTGGTACCGCGGATTCTTGATTCGTCCCTCTTTTGAGGGACGTTTTTTATTTGTAAATTTTTTATTGAAAGGATTGATCAGCTGTGCAAGAAAAATTGCGGGAAATCAAAGCAAAGGTGGAAAAAATCCTAAAAGAGGCAGAGGATTTAGAAACCCTGGAAAATATCCGGATCCAGTATTTGGGGAAAAAGGGGGAGCTGACTGCCGTCTTAAAGGGCATGGGAAAGCTTTCGCCGGAAGAGCGGCCGGTGGTGGGCGCGCTGGCCAATGAAATCCGGGATTTCCTGGGCCGGGAAATTGATACCAAAAAGGAAGATTTGTCGAAAAAAGCCCAGGCGGCGCGGCTGCGGGCGGAGGTCATTGACGTGACGATGCCGGGGAAGCGGCAGGAAACGGGAAAACTGCATCCGCTGACCCAGGTTATGGACGAAATCAAGGATATTTTTATTGGCATGGGCTTTTCCATCGCAGAGGGCCCGGATGTAGAGCTGGATTATTATAATTTTGAAGCGCTGAATATCCCGAAAAACCATCCTGCCCGGGATACCCAGGATACATTTTATATTGATGAAAACATTGTCCTCCGGACGCAGACGTCCCCCATCCAGGTACGGGTCATGGAGCAGCAAAAGCCCCCGATCCGCGTGATCGCGCCGGGGCGGGTGTACCGGAGCGACGCGGTAGACGCCACGCACTCTCCTGTGTTCCATCAGATTGAGGGCCTGGTGGTGGATAAAGGGGTGACGATGGCGGATCTGAAGGGGACGCTGGAATCCTTTATCAAGTCCCTGTACGGCGAAGCGGCGAAGGTACGGTTCCGTCCGCACCATTTCCCGTTTACAGAACCCTCCGCGGAGGTGGACGTATCCTGCTTTGTCTGCGGCGGGGAAGGCTGCCGGGTATGCAAGGGTGAAGGCTGGATCGAGATTTTGGGCTGCGGCATGGTGCATCCTAAGGTCCTGGCAAACTGTGGGATTGATCCGGAGGTCTATTCCGGCTTCGCATTTGGCATGGGCCTGGAGCGCGTGGCCATGCGCAGATATGATATTGACGACCTGCGGTTGTTTTTCGAAAACGACCTGCGGTTCTTAAAACAATTCTAATATGGAACGGGTTATGATCATTGGGTTTTCCGGCAGCGGGAAATCCACCCTGGCCCAAAATTTAGGCAGGCGGCTCGGGATCGCGCCCACCCATTTGGATCGGTTGCACTGGCTGCCGGGCTGGGTGGAGAATACGCTGGAAAATAAAGAAAAATTGCTGGCGCCGGTGTTAGCGCAGGACCGCTGGATCATCGAAGGCAGCTATCGAAACCTTTACTGGCGGGAGCGTGTGGAAAAGGCGGATACAATTATTTTTTTGGATGTAAACCGTTTTACCTGCCTTTACCACGTTTGGCGGCGAAGCCGAATCTGGCGCGGGCAGACTCGGCCGGATATGGGCGAGGGCTGCGCGGAAAAGCTGGATTTTGAATTTGTAAAATGGGTGTTTTGGATTGGCCGGAAAAAACGCGGGAGAAATCTGGAGCTGATCAGACAAGCAGCCGCGGCGGGCAAGGCCGTCTATCGCTTGAAAAGCAGCAGAGCAATCAATAAATTTTTGAAAGGGTTGGTAAATAATGAAAGTCCCCATGAGTTGGTTCAATGATTATACGGACATTACCGGCGTTACGCCGAAAGAATATGCCCACGCTTTGACGATGACCGGGTCAAAGGTAGAGGGAATTGAGAATATTGGCAAAGAGATTGACAATGTCGTTACGGGAAAAATTATCGGCATCAAGCCCCATACAGATTCAGATCATTTGGTGATCTGCCAGATTGACGTAGGCAGCGAAACGCTGCAGATCGTGACCGGTGCGCCCAATGTGCAGGTAGGGCAGATTGTGCCGGTGGCGAAGCATGTGGCCCATCTCCCCGGTGGGGTGGTCATCAAAAAAGGAAAGCTGCGGGGTGTGGAGTCCAACGGGATGCTCTGCTCCCATGAGGAGCTGGGCCTGACCGCCGGCGACCTGGGATATGAACCGGAATACGGGATCTTAATTCTGCCGGAGGATACACCGGTGGGAATGGATATCAAAGATTATTTTGGATTGAATGAAGAGGTAGTCGAATTTGAAATTACTTCCAACCGGCCGGACTGCTTTAGCGTAATCGGCCTGGCCCGGGAAACGGCAGTGACATTCGGCAAGCCGTTTACTGTCAAAAAACCGGAATTCCATGAAAATCAAGAAAATATCGCCGATACCTTGTCCGTGGAGGTGCAAAATAAGGAAAAGTGCCTGCGTTACTGCGCCCGTATGGTGAAAAATGTGCAGATCGGCCCTTCGCCCCGGTGGCTGTCTGCCCGGCTCCGGGCGGCCGGTGTGCGTTCGATTAATAATATTGTGGATATTACCAATTATATTATGCTGGAATACGGACAGCCCATGCATGCGTTTGATCTGCGGGATTTAGAGGGACAGAAAATTGTTGTTCGGAACGCAAAAGACGGGGAGGTCATTCAAACATTAGACGAGCAGAAACGGACGCTCGGCAGCAGCGACCTGGTAATTTCCGATGCGAAGAAGGCCGTGGCGGTAGCCGGGGTCATGGGCGGCTTTAATTCGGAGGTCAAAGCGGATACAACCACGGTGGTTTTTGAATCTGCCACCTTTGACGGCGCCAGCGTGCGCCTGACAGCCCAGAAAATCGGCCTGCGGACGGAATCCTCGTCCCGGTATGAGAAGGGGCTGGATCCCAATAATACGATCCCTGCGGTAGAACGGGCCTGCGAGTTGGTTGAGCAGCTGGGCTGTGGAGAGGTTGTAGGCGGAATGATCTGTGTGGACGGCAATTTGCCGGCCATAAAAACATTGGCGTTCCGTCCGGAAAAGATTAATGCATTTTTAGGAACCAATATCCCGGCGGCCGATATGGTATCGTATTTGCAGGCTTTGGAGTTTGTGGTAGATGTGGAGCATATGACATTGACGCCGCCCACTTTCCGGCCGGATATTGTATGCGAAGCGGATGTGGCGGAGGAGATCGCGCGGATTTACGGCTATGATAAAATTCCCACGGCCTTGCTGTCTGGTGAAACGACAAAGGGACATAAAACTGCGAAGCAGCAGGCCCAGGATATGGTCAACCGGCTGCTGACAGCCCAAGGGATGGATGAAATCTGTACCTACACTTTTGTGAGCCCATCTATGTTTGACAAGCTGAACCTGCCAAAAGACAGCCCGCTGCGCGAAACCGTAACAATCACTAACCCGCTGGGCGAGGATACCTCGGTTATGCGGACAACGACCCTGGGCAGTATGATGGGAATCCTGAGCCATAACTATAACCATCGGAACGCCCGGGCCAGATTTTTTGAAGTGGGGAAGACCTATATTCCCACAGAGCCTGGAAAGCTGCCGGCGGAGCCGGAGATGATTATGCTGGGCATGTATGGGGACGTAGATTTTTACAATCTGAAAGGCGTTTGTGAAGCGCTTTTTGAAAACATGCATGTGCCGGGCGTTCAATTTGCGGCGGTTTCCGATCATCCGACCTTTCATCCGGGCCGGTGCGCGGAAATGACCGTGAACGGGAAGCGGCTGGGATTGATTGGGCAAATCCATCCGGATGTCTGCAAAAACTACGAGATTGATGTCCCCTGCTTTGCGGGTGAGATTGATTTCGCGTTGCTTCTGGAGAATATTGACAGGGAAATTAAATATAAGCAGCTGCCCCGCTTCCCGGCAGTGACCAGGGATATTGCGGTTTTGGTCGATCAAGCTACCCCGGTTGCGGATATTGCGGCGGTTATCGTCAAAAACGCCGGAAAGTATCTGGACACGATCCAGCTGTTCGATGTTTATACCGGTGAACGGATTGCGGCAAACCAGAAGAGTGTGGCCTATGCTATTTCGTTCCGGGCCCAAGACCGGAGCCTCACCAGCGAAGAGGTTACCAAAACTATGGATAAAATCGTTCAAAATCTGGAGACGGAGCTGGGCGCGCAGCTTCGGTAACAGATCAAAAGCTTCCGGCTTATGTCGGAAGCTTTTGAAATTCCCGCCTTTGCGCCGCAGACGAATATCTATTTTGTCGGCCCTTCGATTTGCATGTCAGCCATTTGTGCCTTTGTAATACCGTTTTGCTTCCCACGGCTTTCCCAGTAGACGGCAGACGCTTTTAGGAACATCTTTTTGGAAATGGGCATAGTGACCTGTAAGGAGCAATATTTTTTTCGTATTATGGAAGTGGCCAGCCGTTTGATTTTTATATGCACCAATATCCGAAAAGGGGTTTTCAGAATTGCCTCACCGCCGCCAATCTTCAGAACGGAACCAAATGGATACCCGTTTTCCTTGCAATAGAACTGCATGATCTTGACCGCGGTATCGTTTTGCGCTGGTTCAAGGAATCCGCAGTTGATTAAAACGGATATAACCGGTCTGTGCTGCGGCGGTGCTTTCTCCAGTGATTTTAGGAAGTTTAGTAATATTACAGGAATGCCGTCCGTATAGAGCGGGAAAGCGAATAAAACATCTGAGAAGCCTTCCATAGCCTGGCAAAGCATTGTATGGTTTGTTTTAGTGATATTAAAATAACTTGTTTCTGCCCAACAGACTTTCGAAAACAGCGCGGCATATTGCTGAGAGTTTGAACTTGGCGCTCTGGGGCTTCCATTGATAATCATGATTTTTTCCATGTTGATACCTCTTTGCTGACAACTTGTTCTAAATTTTCTTCTGCGGCAAACACAACTCGCCAATGGTCAAAAAGCATGTTGCGCGCGTTTCGTTCGACCAGCTGATGAAAAACGGACTGTTCTTCGTTGGATATGTCACCGTAGCCTATGATCGTTGCCTGCTTAGGGACCACATTGCGCTGAATGTGATGGGTTTCCCGGCAGAAAAGACGGATAAATGCCTGCTGGATCGGGATTGCCCGTTCTAACATCGTTTTCATAACCGTATCATAGCCGCCGTATTTGATCCTGCTGATATACAGCACCCTGCTGCTTGCTGCGATCTTGGGATAAACGTCTACCGCGTCATCCCGGATAACACATTTGCCCGGTGTTTTTGTCCAGCATCCAAAGCAGCCAGTACAGCTTGCGATCCGCAGCCGAGACAGATCGATATATTCTATGGAAGGATCATAGATTTCGGGCAGATTGAAATGCCGGTCGCTCAAGATTAGATTCATTGCACTTCCCGCTTTCTGTTTTTGCTATATATCAAAGTGTTTCCCCAATTTACATATCTATGCCTGGTATTATAATAATACCGATTATTTTATGGATTGGATGATACCGCGTTTAGACATTGTGTTTTTTTAATATCTTGTAAAATGTATAGCTATGTGTTATAATTATTACAGAATAAACGGAATTTACCAATTTGAAAGGAAACAAAGCCATGGAGAAAGAGTTAAACATTCCGCCCCTGGTTTTCCACCAGATATCCAGGGCGTGTTACATTTGGATGCAAAAACAGCCCAATGTAAAAGAAGAATCGCTTACAGACTGGATGTTATATAATGTTTCTGAAAAATGCAAGTATTTTTATTATAAAACATTCAGCAAAAATGAGGAAGCGTATAATGGCGCCGATTGGGAATGGTGGGTTTTAACGGAGAACAATGGACGCACGTATGCGTACCGATACCATCCCGTGCTATGGTCTGGATCCGGAGCGCGTAAATCCCGCTTATGAGAGTTACGGAGGATATAAATTGGACGAGTGTTACTGGATATTGAAAGCGATGTCCGGACTACCGCGTTTTCAAGTCGGGAAGGGGGATAACTGAAATGTGCTGAAATAAAAAATAACATGCTGCGGGGCTGATAATTTTATGCATTATTTTCGTGCATATACGATTACTATTCTATGAGGTGTTTGAATATGAAAAAAATGAAATGGCTGATATTATTTTGTATGCTGATGAATCTCCTGCCGGCGGCTGCGTCTGCACAGCCGGTAGAAGCGGTATCTACGACATCATCGATTTTTGTAAATGATGAGCGTTTGTACATAAACGGGTATAATATCAACGGGAATAATTATTTTAAACTGCGCGATTTAGCTGCGGCGCTTAAAGGGACAAACAGCAGGTTTGACGTCGTATGGAATGCGGAGCAAAATAGCATCGAGCTGAAAACCGGGCTGGATTATTCGGGGGATG
>CBCTZG010000109.1:0-6543 GCA_965151315.1 uncultured Clostridia bacterium | reverse complement strand
AAACCTACATTTTTTCCTCGGCGTTTTCTTTCATTTTATCACTGGCGTTGACAGTGCGGATTCCCTCGGAATGGGTGCGGCATTCGCTATGGCTGCACTTGCCAGCATTACTAATGTGAGTAAAACAATAGATAAATTCCTCATTCTTTAAACCCTCCATACACGTATTCACGCAGTATGAATTCCTCGGCCCGGCTGCGTATATTGTTCATCCTGCCCACCCATTCCATTTGGTCGGCTGCCTTCAGCTGTTCTGTAATGCCCTCCTGCTTCGCCATCTTTGCAATCATATCGTTAATACAGCTATGGCAGGTTTCGTCTATCTCCGCAAGGTGTTCATACAGCTTGCCTACCATGCACAGGATTGTGTAATACGGATTATGGTATTCCTTCAAAAACTTCTTGCGTAAACTTCCGTACTTGCCGATAACATATCCCTTTGTGTCAGGTACGGCCAAATCGGGGATATAGTAATCCCCGCATTTTGAGTAAGTGATTTTACTGTCCATCTTGTTTTCGACCTCCATTTGTGATAAAATTTAGTTGTGGTTACAGCTTAATCAATCGGTTATATCACCGCCTTGCCTATATACAACCACTGTTCATATTTATCGCAAATGAGCCGCAGCCATATATAATGTTTTAGGTGACCTTACTTTCACCCTTTACATTATATCTCCCATAAAGCCCGAAACGCTCATTTTGGGCGGGATGCTCACCAGCATATGTATGTGGTCCGGGCATACCTCTCCTTCTATGATCTCCACGCCTTTCCATTGACATAACTTCCTCAATATCTCTCGTATCTCTAGGCGTTTTTCTTCGAAAAACACCTTTCTTCTATACTTCGGCGCAAACACTATATGGTACTTGCAATTCCATTTTGTATGTGCTAAACTGTTTGTGTCTATGCGTTCTTTTTTCATAGATAAATCCTCCTTTTGTGTTTTTTTCGACTGGCAGGTCCTTTTTATTCTAACACAAAAGGAGGATTTTTTTCTCATCGGTTAACCTCTTTTGAACCACGCGACTATCGCGTGGTTTTCAGTATACAAGAATAACGCCGCCGGCAATGCCGGCGGCGTTTTGCCGATTCCACTTTACCGATCTTCTCCATAATACAACCGGATATTCTCCAACTGATAATCCCCGGTATGGTCGGTGATCTCCAGGGCAATTTTCCCCGCGTACACAGCCGGGAAACGGCAGATCTGCTTGTGCCCCACTGTTTTCCCCTCCGCCAGGGGCATATACACATAGTAATCCAGCGAAACCCGGAACCCAAAGATCCGCTGCCCCTGGGTTAGATTTTCTTCCAAAACGATATGGTCGATCATACCAGGCTGATCCAGCGTAATCGTATATGTATCTCCATCTTTTTCAATTTTGCATGGGACTGGGCTTGAAAACCGTCTGTCCCGCTCCCTGGCAAACTCCAAAAGCCGCCGGCAGTCCGCTTTGGGCAGAAGTCCCCGGCGGTCCGGGGCGATATTCAGAAGCAGGTTCCCTCCCCGGCCCACGGAATAGTAATACAGCCCCATCAGGTCGTCTACACTCCGCAGCAAATGCTGGTCGTTCTCGCTGTAAAACCAATTTTCCCGGCGGATCTTACAGTCGCATTCATAGGGCAGGAACCGGGGCTCCTCCAGCCACTGGGACTCCTGCTCCCGGATAGAGGTTTTTGCGCTTTCCACCACATACTGGCACCCAAAAGGCGCAATCCCCTCTTCGTTCCCGACCCAGCGGGTATCGGGGTCCCACATGGAGAAGATCAGTATCTCCGGCTGCAGCCCCCGGATGACCTGCACGATCCGTTCCCGGTCATATTCATGGTTCTCTGAGCCGCAGCCGTCAAACCACAAATAGTCGATCTTGCCGTAATTGGTGAGCAGCTCCGTGATCTGATGGATAAAATAATCGTCGTATTCCTGATCTGACATAGTCTCAAAATCCTTTTGGGCGGGGGAATAGTATAGCCCCGCCTTCAGGCCCTGTCTCCGGCAGGCGTCGGTAAACTCCCGGACAACATCCCCTTTGCCGTTCTTCCAGGGGGTGTTCTTTACAGAATATTCTGTATAAGCGGAAGGCCAGTTGGCAAAGCCGTCGTGATGCTTGGTTGTCAGAATGGCATATTTCGCGCCGCATGCCTTAATTTGGCTGATCCACTGTCCGCAGTCCAGCGCCGCAGGCATAAACGCATTGGCCGGCATATCCTGGCCATCCCAATCCTTATGCCCCTCGTAAAAGGTGCGGATTCCGAAATGGAAAAATACGCCGAACTCCCAGTCCAAAAAGTCCAGCTGCTTTTGTGTTGGTAATATGTTTTCCCGCATACCGTTTTCCCCCTTTAATATAAATTTTTCCCAGTTCTGTCATTATAGCATGGTCTGCAGGGAAAATCAATAGGTCTCAAACTGGGCGTAATACAATTTCGCATAAAACCCGTTTTTCTCCATCAAGGCCTGGTGCGTCCCCTGCTCTACAATATCGCCGTCCCGCACTACCAGGATATTGTCGGCGTTTTGAATGGTAGACAGCCGATGGGCAATAACAAAGCAGGTCTTATCCCGCATCAGGGCGCGCATAGCCGCCTGGATCTGCTGCTCCGTCCGGGTATCCACGTTGGAGGTGGCCTCGTCTAAAATCAGCATTTTGCAGTCTAAAAGCATGGCCCGGGCAATAGTCAAAAGCTGCTTCTGGCCCTTGGAAATGTTGATCCCGTTGTCGCTGAGCACGGTCTGGTAGCCGTCCGGCAGGCTTACAATATAGTCGTGGATCCGGGCCGCCTTGGCCGCCTGGATCACTTCCTCCATCGTGGCGTTTTCCTTACCATAGGCAATGTTTTCAAAAATCGTGCCGTAAAAAAGCCAGGTATCCTGCAGGACCATGGAATACGCCCCCCGGAGGCTTTTGCGGGTTACGTCGTAAATATTGTCCCCGTCTACAAAGATCGCGCCCTGATCCGGATCGTAAAACCGCATCAGCAGGTTGATAATTGTGGTTTTCCCGGCCCCGGTAGGCCCGACAATAGCTACCAGGCTCCCCGGCGCCGCCTGCATACTGAAGTTATGCAGGATCGTTTTCCCGGGCACATACCCAAAGGATACATCCCGCGCCAATACCTGGCCGTACACGTCGGACAGCACCTTCGCCCCAGCCCCGTCGGGCTTTTCAGGCATCTCGTCAATCAGGCGGAAAACCCGTTCCGCAGCGGCAAAGGCGGACTGGAGCTCACCGATGATGTTGGCGATCTCGTTGATCGGCCCGGAAAATTTCCGGGAATACTGGACAAAGGAGGAGATATTCCCCAAGCCAATGCCCCCCTCCAAATACAGAAGGGCACCAAACACGCTGACCAGCGCCAAAGAAATATTATTGATAAAATTCACCGAGGGGCCAGTGATGGTGCCATAGTATTCCGCCTTGTTATAGGCCTCCACCGCCTCCCGGTTTTTCCGGTCAAACCGCGCCACTACTGCTGTTTCCTGGTTGTAGGCCTTGGTCGTTTTCTGGCCGCCGATCATTTCCTCCACAAACCCATTGAGCTCACCCAGCTTTTTGGAGCGGTTCCGAAACAGGGGGCGCACCCGGGCAGTGAGAAACTTTGTAAACACCACCGACAAGGGGATCGTCACCGCAAACACCAAAACCAGCTTCGGCGCAATGGACAGCATCATCCCCAGAGAAAACAGCACAATCACCGCGCTTTGGATAACCTGCAGGAAATCGTTGGAAAAGGACTGGTTGACCGTATCAATATCGTAGGAAATCACGCTGATAATATCCCCTGTCTGAAATTGGTCAAAAAACCCAACAGGCAGGATGGAAAGCTTGTCAAACACATCCTTGCGCATCCGGCAGATCACATGGCGGCTCAGGCGGATCATCAACAGGGACAGCACATAGGAAAGCGCCCCGGAAATTACATAAAAGACCGCCATTAGCCCCACATAGAAAAATACCTTTGGAAAATCTACCGCCCCTGGGCCGATACCCATAGCGTCAATGGCGTTTCCAGAAAGCTTCGGCCCGAGCAGCGCCAAGAGATTGCTTGCAAGCATACAAAAAAGTGCCGCGGCGATCAATAGACGGTGCCGGCCCAGATACCGCCAAAGCCGGCCAATCAAATACTTTTTCTTTTTTCGGCTCCGTTCTTCATGCATCGTCCCGCACCTCCCCGCCTGTACCCATCTGCGTTTTCGCAATGTCCTGATAAACTGGGCAGGTTTGCATCAGCGTTTGGTGGGTACCGCAGCCAATAGCTCTGCCGTTTTCCAGCACTAAAATATGGTCCGCCCCCTGGATTGAGCTGATCCGCTGGGCTACAATGATTGCGGTGGTTTTCGCGTAGTTGGTATGAAGCGCCTTCCGGAGCACCGCGTCTGTCCGGTAGTCCAAGGCGGAAGAGGCATCGTCCAAAATCAAGATCTCCGGGTTTGCCGCCAGGGCCCGGGCGATTAACAGCCGCTGCTTCTGACCGCCGCTTAAGTTGTTCCCCCGGGCAGAAACCCCGTAATCCATACCCCCTACCGACTGGATAAACTCCATAGCCTGGGCGTTCTGTGCAGCAAATTTCGTCTGGGCTGGGTCTATGTCCCGGAAGTACCGGATATTCTCCCCAATGGTATCCGCAAATAGAAAATCGTTTTGGAACACTACGCCGAACTTTTTCCGCAGCGCTTCCGTGGGGATGGTACGGATATCTTGGCCGTCAATAAAAATCCCGCCCTGATCGGGATCGTAAAACCGCATTAGCAGATTGATCACCGTGCTTTTCCCACTGCCCGTAGCCCCGATAATGCCCAGCGTCTGGCCGTGCTTCAGCGAGAAGCTAATATGCTCCAGGTTGTTTTTCACTCCTGCGTAGGAAAATGTTACATCGCGGAAGGCCACATGGGCAGTGCCCTGGGCGGGCCGGGCGGCCTCTACCGCCAGGTCCGGGGGCGTGTTCAGCACCTGGGCCACCCGGCGGGCCGACGCCTCGCCCTTTGACCACATAATGAAAATCCGGGTTACGCCCAGCATGGCGTTCAGGATAATCGTAAAATAATTTAAAAAGGCAATGATGACCCCCGGCTGACTGAGGCCGGCATTCATGCGGTACGCGCCCACAAGCACAACAAAGGTTAGTCCCAGGTTGAGAATCAGGGTGGATCCTGGATTAGTAATGGACATAACGCCGCCCACCCGCTGCTCCATATCCGCCAGCTCGTTGTTCACCCCGTCAAACCGTCTTTTCTCATACTCGGTTTTAGACAGGGCCTTAATCACCCGGGCGCCAGTGATATTTTCCTGCACCACCCGCACCATCCGGTCTAAGATGGTCTGCTGCGTGGTATACATCGGTACCGTTTTCTTGGTGACAAAATAGACTAAAACAGCGATAACCGGCAGGGTAGCCACCAACACCAGCGTAAGCCCCAAATCCATAGTCAAAGTAATGATAATTCCCCCCACCAGCAGGATCGGGCCCCGGACGCCGATCCGTTGCATCCGGGCCAGCAGCTGATTTAAATTGTAAGTATCCGTGGTCAGCCGGGATACGGCTGACGGCACCGTAAAGCCGTCTAACTGCCGGGCGGATAAATATGTAATCTTCTCAAACAAATCATGGCGGATGCGCTCCGTGATCCCTCCGGAGGAATGCGCCGCCATCCGGTTGGCAAACACATTGCCGGAAAGCGCCACAACGGCGCATAAAACCATGGCGCCGCCCCACCAGAAAATCAGGCCCCGGTCCCCCAGCGGCACAATATCGTCAATGATCTTCGCCAAAATCGAAGGGATCAAAAGATCCATGATGGAGGCGATAAACTTAATGGCCAAGGTAATTGCCATATATCCATAATACGGACGGATATATTTTATGATGTCCCGCATTTCACTCCGCTCCTTCCAGCCGGCCGGTCTCCAAATAGTCCCCGGCCCGTCTGCGCATTTTCTCCAGGGCGGTATAGACCGCCTCAGCCTCCGCTTCCGTCAGCTCCGCCGTAATATACCGGCTCCATTCGCCTAAGACCGCCTGAACCCGCGGGCAGACCTGGATCGCCTTCTGGGTAGGGTATACCGCCGTTATCCGCCGGTCCCGCTCCCCCGGCTCCCGCCGCACAAACCCGGCCTCCTCTAACTGGGCCAGCTGCCGGGCCACGTTGCTTTTATTGACGCAGATCTGCCGGGCCAGCTGCTCCTGCGATATTCCCGGCGTCCGGCAGATGTTTAAAATGTAGCTGTATTGGCAGCCGGAAAGGCCAAAGGGCGCCAGCCGCTCCGCCCGATACTGCTCCGCGCAGCGGGCGATCTGGTTAATATTTTTCATAAAACCAGGCATGTTTTCATCTCCTTTATCGTTGCGCACGCAACGATATGATTATATCATACCTCCCCTTTTTTGTAAATATATTTTGGAAAAAAACACCGCGGCTGCTTAGCCCCCACGCCGCAGCTGTAAACGCTGCTGCCGGCGGCAGGCAGATTCCCTTGATTAATCTAATAAATATCCCCCCGCATAGTGAAGTTGTAAGATAAAGGTAGACACATGGAAAA
>CBCTZG010000108.1:0-6641 GCA_965151315.1 uncultured Clostridia bacterium | reverse complement strand
TTCCATGGTCTGGGGATTCCATCTGCATATCCAATGGAGATCACAGCGGCCGTTAGGTCTGTCGGCGCCTGGAAAGCCCGGCCGTACCCGACCTGTTCGCCGGCGGCTACGGACTGCACGCTAGCTACACGGGCCCGGAGGGATAAAACAGGTGCAAGCGACGGCGCCTGCCGGACTGGACCGGCCTGACTCAATACGCCGTAAAGACCGATGCCGGCCCGGGCATAGCCGCAGGGCAGGCCGGGATAGTTTAAAATTCCATATGTGGACTGGATGTGCAGAATCCCCGGATCCAATCCTTGGGATTTCAGGTCTGCGGCCAGGCGGAAAAAGCGTTCCGCCTGTTTTTCTGTATACTGTATATTTTGCCGCTCTGTGCTGTCCGCTGCGCAGAAGTGGGAAAACATGCCCGTAATGTGCAGGTTTTTGTATTGGAACAAGCTCCGTACAGCAGACTGATCTGTATATGGTATGCCTAATCGGTGCATTCCGGTATCAATTTTGATGTGCCCGCGGATGCGCGCCCGTTGCTGGGCCAATTCAGCGGCATATGCCGGGCTGAATATGGCCTGGGTCAGCCGATATCGCTGTAGAAGACGGGCGTCCTGGGGAGCTGTATAGCCTAAAATCAGGATCTCGCCGCGGACGCGCAGTTTCCGAAGCTGGATCCCTTCCTGCAGCGTAGCAACGGCATAGGCCTGTATCCCGGCCTTTTTCAGTGCGGGGATGATTTGCCGGACATCATGACCATAGGCGTTTGCCTTCACCACAGCCATCAGCCGGCATTGGCTGGGCAGGCATTTTTCCAGCGCCTGTACATTTTGGCAGATTGCCTGGGGATCAATCTCGATCCAGGCCCGGCTGTCCGGCGCGGGTTTCTGTGTTTTCAGCCGGCTCCAAAGAACCAGCAATAGTCCAGACGCGCAGAGACTGCCGGCGCTGACAGCCAGAAAATACAGCAGGCTATTATCCAACAGCCAGGCCTGCAAGCCGGTCAGCTTTGCAAAGCCGCGGACAAACACAATGCACCAGGGATGCAGGATGTAAATCAGCATGGACAGGGAACGCATTGCGGGAATATTGCCTTGGTTAAAATGTGAAAGCACAAGGAACAGGCTGTACATAAAGGGTACCAAAAACAGATACATGCTGTCATGCCGCTGGAGCTGGAAATGGTGCAGGGTAAGCCCTTCAGCGAACAGGAGCAGAAGGGACGCAAAAAGCATCACGTAAATTTTTGGATTAAAGGGGTGCCTGCTTTGCCGGACAGTCATACCCAGAAATAAAAACAGGGGTGCGAAAAACAGGCCGTTGCGGGTATAGTCAAAAATTTGGAACAAGAATCCATACAATGCCGTGCCTGCCGATGTCTGGACGGCCAGACCGTAATAGCTGTCCCCGAACAAACCAATGGCATATAACCCGGCGGCAATCCAGCCCATAGCGTGAAGCCCCAGCTTTTGAATCAGAAACGCTGTCAGCGCGGCGCCAGAAATGACCGCCGGCAGATACCAGAGGTGATAAAAGGTGCCATTCCAAAGAAGGTCCTTTCCAATCTCCCAGGCGGTGTTTTCCTGAAAATATCCGGAATACACATTCAAGGGCAGATATAAACAGATCGACACGGTATACAGTACCGTTGTTTTTTTGAGCAGCCGTTGGGGCTTTGCGGGATTTAAAAAATACCCGGACAGCATAAAAAATAATGGAACCGCGAATCGGGCGGCGACCCGTGTTAACGCGAAGTCCGCCGTAGGGCTGAACGACAGCAGCGGTGAGGTATGGATAGCAATAATGAAAAAAGCGGCAATCAGGCGCGCGTTGTCAAAAACGGCCGGTTGTTTTGCTGTCATGTCCATCACCTCCAATATGTAACGATAAATCCATCGCAGTTATTGCCGGAAATTTGAAAAAAACCATTATCCGGCATAGACAGGATCGTTTCCCGGGCGCCTGCCCGGACAAAAAACAGCTCCGCCTTGCGGTTCCCGTCCGAAACCAGATAATGCTCGCCCATATACCGATATTTCCGGATCAATTCGATATATTCCTCCAGACAGAGCCCCAGTGTCTCCATGACTCTGGCATGGGGCCGGCCCACATACCGGAAATGCCAGGGCTCGTCCGCGATGCCGGTTTGGGCTTGTTTTTTTGCGGTATAGCGGCGGATAAAGCCATATTTTGCCGCCAAATCAGTAAATTGGGCGCATATTCCCGTGTCCGGAAAAGCCGGGCGGATGAAATCGATTTCCTTTTGCTTGAGGCCAAGATCCATCGCAAGGCCTGTTTCGTGTTCGCTGGCGCCGGGCTGGGCCACAAACTGTTCTGTAAAGTCCAGGCCGTGGTCGGCGATCGATTGGCTGTACAGAGCCGTTTGTTCCTCGTGGGAACGATAGCCGCTGACATACAGGATATCCTGGCTGCCTGAGAGAGCCTGCATACAGGCCAAAAGCAGGTTCGCGGCAGTAGATTCCATTGCTGCGGCGGGCGTCAGGGAAGTCAGACGGATACTAGACAGATATTGTCCCTGGATAGGATACTGCCGGTTGACTAAAATCAGCGGCCCGGTATGCACGGCGGCCCGAGGCAGGGTAATCATCCGCATAGGTCTAACGCCTCCTTCAAGATTTGTTCTACCACCGCATCAAAAGAAAATCCGGCGCCCCGCATCATATTGGGGTAACGACTGTGGGCTGTAAAGCCCGGAATCGTGTTGATCTCATTAAACACAATTTCCTGGTCAGGGGTAAAGAACAGATCTACCCGGGCAAACACAGCACAGCCCATTATCCGGTACAGCTGGGCGGCGGTGGACTGGATCCGCCGGGCGTCGGCTGGATCGATGCGGGCAGGCATATAAATCTTCGAGGTTTTCAGCGTATATTTTTCCTGGTAGTCAAAAAAACCGTCAGTAAGCTCAATTTCGTCTACGGCGCCAACCGTCAGGGTTCGCGTACCCAGCACGGCGCAGCCCACTTCAAAGCCGGGGATATTTTCCTCCACCATCACCTGGGAATCATATAAAAACGCATTTTCCACTGCTGCCATCAGTTCTTCCGCCCGCTGGACCTTCCGAACCCCAAAGCTGGAGCCGGCCCGGACGGGTTTTACAAATACCGGGAAGGAAAGCTTTTGAACTTGGCCGATCAGCTTTTGTTCAGCCGGCAGCGCATCAAAAATCACTGCTTCCGGGACGCGGATACCAGCCTCCGCGGCCAGCCGGTGACAGCGGACCTTGTCCATACACAGGGCAGAGGCCAGCGTCCCGCAGCCGATCACCGGGATCCCGGCGGTCTCAAAAATCCCCTGTACAGTGCCGTCCTCACCGTTTTTGCCGTGCAGGATAATGAAGGCACCATCTAAAAGGGTCTCCCGCAGGCCGCTGTTATGGAACTCAATCAGCTTATGGACGCTGCGGCTGGGGGAAACAGCCACCGGGATGCATTGCTCTGGATACAGATGCCAGGTGTCCGTTTTGATCTTTTCCGGACTGCCATAATAGCGGTACCAGTCGCCGGCTTGGGTGATACCGATCAAAACAGGCGCATACTGATCCTGGGGGATTGCGCTGATCACCGCGTAGGCGGATTCCAGGGAAACAGGATATTCCGGCGAGCAGCCGCCGAATATAACCGCGATTTTTTTCTTTCTCATTGGTAAATACACTCCTTTGCACAAAAAAACACATTTGGATTTGACAGCATTATCTTATCAAATCCAAATGTGTTTATCTTCCGTTTTTCATCAAGGATTTCTGCTTTTTTTCTGCGGAATTTCTTACGGTTTTATGACGGCGGGTAGATATACCTGAAATTCGATGGTTTCATTCTGGCTCTGCACAAAAATCGTTCCGCCGTGCAGCTCCACAATCTCCTTTGCGATAGCAAGCCCCAGGCCGGCGCCGCCGGCGCTGGTGCCCCGGGACGGGTCCAGCCGGAAAAACTGTTCAAAAATCCGGCCCAGCTTTTCTTTTGGGATGGTTTTGCCGCGATTGAAAAACCGCAGATGGATTCCGTCGGATTTTTGCGCGGCGTCAATTTTGATCACGGAACCGGGATAACTGTAGCTGACAGCGTTGCGGATCAGGTTGTCGAAAACCCGCTCGATTTTATCCACATCGCAGGTCAGCTCCAGGGCTTCCGATAAGTTTAGCTGGATCTCCAGATTTTTTTCCGCTAGGATCGGCTTGAATTCAAACGCAATCTGCTCCAGCATCCGGGTCAAATTGACCGTGCTCAGTTCCAAACTGAGGTGCGTCAGATTAAACCGGGTAATCTCGAAAAATTCGTTGATCAGATCCTCCAGCCGCTGGGCCCGGTCTAAAGAAATTTCTACATATTTTTCCCGCTGGATGGGAGGAAGCGACGGTTCATCCCGCAGGAGCGTCAAATACCCGATCACGGAGGTCAGGGGCGTTTTTAGATCGTGGGCCAGATATACGATCAGATCATTTTTCCGCTGTTCCGCTTCCCGGGCCATCCGTCGGTTCCGCACGGCGCTGAGCTTGGCCTGGTTCATGATATCCTCCACCGGCTTTAAATCGGCCGGAAGATGCACAAATTCCTCATCCTCCGTAATCAGCGTGTTGCCTGCCAGAGCAATGGTATCCACATAGTCAAAGGCCTTTTTCCAGTACAGGAACAAAATCAGAACAAAGCCCGCCAGCCAGCAAAGGATCAAAAACTGGGCTATATTGTTGTCAATCAGCTTTAAAAGAGAATATAAAAAGCTGTCATAGTGCCAGGTAAACATGCTGCATAACAGCATGGCGGCCAACAGCGCGGCCACCAGGCCGGCGGAAAATAGGAATATGGTCAGGACAAACCGGAAAAACATACGCCGGGCAAGCTTTTTGCCTACGATTTCTTTAGTCTTCAATGGTATAGCCCACCCCCCAAACCGTTTTGATCAGCCGCGGCCGCCGGGGCGGCTCCTGGAGCTTTTCCCGGAGCCGGGCCACATGGGCCATGACTGTGTTGTTGTTATCCAGATATTTTTCGCCCCAAACTGTTTCAAAGAGCTCCTCGGAGGACACGACCCGGCCTTTGTGTTCGCAAAGATACCATAAAATAGAAAATTCAATGGGCGTTAAATGCAGCGGTTTTCCAAACAGGCTGCATTTATGGGTTTCTTTGTTGATGACGAGCCCGTTAAAATCGAATTCTGTAATTTCAGCTGGCATCCCCTGCTGGTTATAGCTTTTATACCGCCGCAGCTGGGTCTTGACCCGGGCTGAAAGCTCTAAGGGGTTAAAGGGCTTGGTGATATAGTCGTCGGCGCCGAGGGTCAGGCCCATGATTTTATCCATATCCTCTACCTTCGCGGTCAGCATAATGACTGGAAAAAAATACTTTTCCCGGATTTTCCGGCAAATGGCAAAGCCGTCCGTATCCGGCAGCATCACGTCTAAAATGGCCAAATCCAAAGGTGTAGACTGGATACAGGCCAAGGCCTCCTGGCCGGTGTAAAATTTATATACATTATAATTTTCATTTTTCAGGCAGATCTCCACCAGATCTGCAATGGGCCGCTCATCGTCTACAATTAAAATATTCGCGCGCATAAAATGCTCCTTCGTTCATTTTTCTTCAGTATATCATATATTTTTGCCGAAAAAAAGGGGAAGCCCGATATTTTTCGGGCTTTCGCGGAAATTTAAGAATTTGTTTATAATATTTTGGACAGGAGCTGGTTGTTCCGGGCGATAAATTTGGTCATCTGCTCTGGGGGCAGAGGCCGGTTGCTAAGCATAGCCA
Source organism: uncultured Clostridia bacterium (assembly GCA_965151315.1). GTDB lineage: Bacteria > Bacillota > Clostridia > UBA1381 > UBA1381 > Avimonoglobus. The sequence goes on along the minus strand of CBCTZG010000108.1, from coordinate 885 downwards.
GGTCGTAAATATGCTCGCAGACCAGTTTGGCGTCATCCTCGGCCAGGCTGGGGAGCTTTTGGATCAGCGCGTTGTTTGTATTCAGCACCAGGGTGAAATCATCATGGAACATATTTTGCATACCAGCGAACTGCTGGCCGTAGGATTTATACATTTCCTGCATCCGCCGGGATTCTTCGCTAAGCAGCATTACGGCTGGAACCTCCGCGTTTTTCAGTGTACTGACCTCTACCTTCAGCTCTTCCTTTCCCAGTTTGTTCTTAAACAACTCAGCAAGATTTTTTTCCTGCGCTTCGTCTTTTTTGTCTGTTTCCGTCAGGCTGTCAGACAGGGCAGAGTCGATCCGTTTAAATTTCACACCCTCCTCCTTCATTTCCAGGAAGCTGATAAAGTGGGTATCCATCATAGTGGGGAGGATGACGGCGTTTTGTCCCTGCTCCTTAAACAGGTTGATATACTGGGCCTGCTGGGTCTCGTCAGAAACGTAATAGACGTCTTTTTTCTCTTTACCCTCTAAATACTCGGAGAGGGTCAGGTACTTGCCGTCCAGGTCCTTATAAATCATGACGTCCTTAACCTTTTCATAAAACTTTTCATCCCGGATGCAGCCATATTTAATAAAGATATTGATGTCGTCCCAGTAACGGTCAAAGTTTTCCCGTTCCTTTTTAAACAGCTCGCAGAGCTTGTCCGCCACCTTCTTGGTAATATGGGCGGAGATTTTCCGGACATAGCCGTCATTCTGCAAAAAGCTCCGGGATACGTTCAGCGGCAGATCCGGGCAGTCGATGACGCCTTTTAAAAGCATCAGGAATTCTGGGATCACCTCTTTTACGTTGTCTGCCACAAATACCTGGTTGTTGAACAGCTTGATCTGTCCCTCGT
>CBCTZG010000107.1:0-6681 GCA_965151315.1 uncultured Clostridia bacterium | reverse complement strand
CTTCACTGGCTATCTCCAAATGAGTTCACTGTCCAATATGTTTGACAAACTTACACCATCCAAAAGGCGCTATCCTGCTTATTTGCCGTATTTTCGCCGCGGCTGTCCGCGAAACGCCGGACATATAGCAACAATATAAAGTGAAAAAAGACGGCTATTCAACCGTCTTTTTCCGTTCCTCCTCCAAATTTTCCAGCGCCACACGAACTGCTTCTACTACAAATGCTGTGAATGTACATTGCTTGCCCTTGATCTCTGCTTCCACAGCTTCAATCACATCGTTGGGAAAGCGAATACACTTGTTTGTAGTCGGCGGCACCGAAGGTATCTTAAACTTCCGCATAGTATCACCCCATTCGCAATACAATTATATGTTAAATTTTATTTAATTTATGCAATGCAAACGTATTGCATTTTGCTGAATAATATGGTATAATGGCAAAAAGATTGTTCCTACGCTGTATTTATATTCTTGACTTTAATGGAAAGCATTTTATAATTAGTAAATAGATAGTTAATGTTTTTTATGCAAAGAGGGAGTACTCCCTCTTTGCATGCGGTACCGCATGCAAAATTTATTCTGAATAGAAACAGGCTGCCCTGTTTTTATAAAAATTTATCATGAAAAGGAAGGATAACAATGGATGTGAGAAAAACATTGTCCTGTGCGCTTGCATCGGCAGTCCTGCTGTCATCGGCAGGCATCAGCGCATTCGCGGCCGGCGCGGACATATGGGACGGCTCTGCGGAGCAGGATTGGTACGGGGACGGTACGGCCTCCTCGTATGCCCTTTCCTCCGGGGCGGATCTGGCGGGCCTGGCGACATTGGTAAACAGCGGCGTTACCTTTGAAGGCAAAACCATTACCCTGGAAACAGATATCGATTTAGACGGCCGGGAATGGGCACAAATTGGAAAAAACGGCGCTGTATTCAGCGGAACGTTTGACGGGCAGAGCCATACCATTGACAATCTGACAATCAATACACCCAATGTAGATTACTGCGGATTCTTTTATCAGCTTTCCGGGGCGACAGTTGAAGACTTACATATTTCCGGGGCGGATATTACCTCTTCCGGCTGGACAGGCGTACTGGCCGGGCGCGCTGATTCCGCGGCGATTACTGGCTGTACGGTTTCCGGTACGCTGACCGCCGGCGGGACGGAGGGTGTCGCGGCTGCCGGGCTTGTGGAGTATGTAAATCAATCTACCATTTCAGACTGCTCCTCTGCGGTAGAAATCGACGCCCGTTCGCCTGAAACGGGGATCACCTATGCCGGCGGCATTGCCTGCGAGGTCAACGGCAGCGTCATCTCTGACTGTATTAACACCGGCGTGATTACCGCGGAAAGTTCAAGCGGCCAGGATTATTATACCTATGCCGGCGGTATAGCTGCTTATGTAAAAAATGGCGCCAGCGTGACAGGCTGTATCAATGAAGCGTCTATCAGCGCCGGCGGCAGCGATACCTATTACGCAGTGGCGGGCGGAATCCTGGGGCAGATCTGGGTAGAGATCCCCTCGACCATTACCGTTACCGGCTGCACCAATACTGGCACGGTTACCGCAGCGGCAGCCGCTTCCGGCTGGGCATGCAACGCCGGTAAAATCGGCGAGACCTATGTATATGACGGGGATGGCAAAAAAATTAACACATTGGTTTTAGATGAATTACAGGACGGCGATATCGGCTGGGCACAGCAGGATGAGGCCGTTGCCCATCTGATCAAATCCAATGGCGACATCTATGGTTATGCCTCGCTGGAAGAGGCCCTGCAAGCGGCACAACCCGGCGATACGGTGGAAGTGATACAACAAGGCGCCTATGATGGAAATTATACCATTGATAAGGCGATCACCCTGGAAGGCATGGACGACGCTGTATTTACAGGCGTAATCACGGTTTCGGCTGAAGGCGCATGCCTGGACAATATTAAGATGTCCTATGAAGGGCCGGCCCGCTACGAGGGAGATCCCGGTTTATATGGCCGGCTGTGTGTAACTGCAAACAATGTTTCCATCAAGAACTGTGATTTCTATGCAAAATATGACGAAATGTATCCGGGGCTTGGCGTAGTCTGGATTCCGGACAGAACTGGCGTAACTGTTGACAGCTGTACATTTGAGACCAATGTCATGGGGATCTTCTACGCAATGATCAGCGGCAGTGTGACCAATTGTACATTTACGCCAATTGATAAAGAAAACGCCCAGCCGGCTATCAATTATACAAAAATGGCCGGTGTAACGATCAGCGGCAATAAATTTTATGACGGGATGCAAATTTGGGTAAACGGCAGTGATATTAAAGTTACTGAAAATGAATTCTATGGCTTTACTTATGAAGCCGTCGGCGGAAACGACGATGCTGTTATCGACCTTTCCAGGAACTACTGGGGCAGCGAGACTCCGGATTTTGACGTTCTGCTCGGCGACAACCAGACTATAGAAAATTATTACAGCGATGCTGAAAAGACAACGCTGGTACCGGCTGCGGAAAATGTTATTTCCGCATATGCAGCAGACGCAGTCAAAGAAACAGATGGCACCGGTACTATCCGCTTCATCACTAAAGTGGATAAACTAACAGGAACCCCGGCGTCATTCGGGACATATATCCTGCCTTTGTCTGTATTTGTAACCAATAAAAATTGGGATTTAAAAGCGGTGGTTTCGTACGAAAAGCCGATCAAGGAAGGCGATACGTATGCGGCTGACCTGACAGGCGTACCCGCGAAGCTTTTGGATGAACCCATTATGGCGCAGTCGTTTATGACTATAGACGGCGGCTCTCAGAATGCAGTTATCTGTGATTTTGATTCCATTTCTGTCAACGAGGCAATTCATTAAAAGGAGGGGTTAAGGATGAAACACTATATAAAACCGGACTTCTCGGTCCAGATGTTTGATGTGTCCGATATCATCACCGTATCCGGCGATTCGAATACCCTGATGCACGCCACTGTAGAGGGCGGAGAAACTGCCTGGGATACCAGCTGGGACGGCGTATACGATGCAACAAATTTAAACTGACATTTTCCAGGCCACACAATGATGTACAGAGATGCGTTTCTTGGGAAAACGCATCTCTTTCTTTTGCCTCGAAAACTGCGCCGTATTCTAAAGCTAAAATATGTACTTTATAATTTTTTAGGTTGATTTTCCCCGCAGGCTCGTTTATAATAATAGAAGTACTCAATTATTGTTGGAATGGAGTGTTTTACAATGCGAGAAGAAGAAAAAATACAGGCCGGCATCCTGTTCTGCCCGGCAGATCCCGAATTGAAAGCAATAAAGCTGCGGACCCATAACCTGAATTTGGACTACAACAATACCTATGAGGATCAAACGGAAAAACGGGCGGCGATCCTTTCTGCGATCATTGGTGAATTGGGGGACGGCTGCTTTATCCAAGGGCCTATCGCTTTTCATTACGGCAGGCATACCAAAATCGGCAAAAACTTTTTTGGAAATTTTAACCTGACGATTCAGGACGACGCGGAAGTAACAATCGGGGACAACTGCAATTTCGGCCCCAATACAACTATCGTCACGCCGCTGCATCCAATGCTGCCCTGCGAACGCCGCGAAATGCTAACGGCGGACGGCGAAAAAAAGCGCCTTTGCTACGCGAGACCCGTACATATTGGGAACGACTGCTGGTTCGGCGCCTCCGTGACCGTGTGTCCCGGCGTAACCATTGGGGATAACTGCGTAATCGGGGCAGGCAGCGTTGTTACGCGGGATATTCCAGCCAACAGCTTTGCCGCCGGCGTGCCATGCAAAGTAATCCGGAAGCTTTCTGATGCGGACAGCATGAAATATAAGCCGGAAATATTAGCGGATAATACTGTACTTGAAAAAGAGTACGGGAATTTTTAGCCAACTAGGAGGCCAGGAATGGAAAAATGGTTATCTTGGGCAATAGAAATCCAAAGCCTCGCCCAGGCAGGGCTCGCCTATACCGATAACGCCTATGACATTGAGCGGTATGAACGGCTCCGAGAAATATCCGCGGAGATGATCCGCGAAAAATCAGGTATACCGCTGGAAAAGGTTAAAGACCTGTTTTGCGGTGAAACCGGCTATCAAACGCCTAAGTTAGATACGCGGGCAGCCATATTTAAAAATGGGAAGATCCTTTTGGTACACGAAAACAACGGGACATGGTCTCTCCCCGGCGGATGGTGCGATGTTTTGGAGTCCGTAAGATCCAATACGGTCAAGGAGGTAAAGGAAGAAACTGGTTTGGATGTAGAGGCCATAAAGGTGATCGCCCTCCAGGACCGGAATAAGCACAATCGGCCAGTCTATGCTTACGGAGTCTGCAAGGTTTTTATATTATGTACATTGATCAGCGGCGAATTTACAGAAAATATTGAAACAACGGGAATTCAATACTTTCCCTTAACACACCTGCCTGCAAATCTGGCAGAAGAAAAAACGACAAGAGCACAAATTGAAATGTGTTTTCAGGCTTACCGCGCCAAGGACTGGCAGACGCAGTTTGATTAACGCCTAAGCCGAGCCCTGTTTAAGCGTATTCCTGATATGTTTGCCATAAAGTAAACTGTATACTCGTTATATAAAGGTGGTTTTTGATCGATGTTACGTGTTTTCAGCAACAAGGATTTTAATGCAAAGCTAAAAAAAATTATGTTTCCCGTCGCGTTCCAGACCCTGATGCTGAACGCGGTGAACCTGGGAGATACCTTGATGCTTGGCCTGGTCAACCAGGGCAGCATCGCGGCGGTTTCCCTGGCTTCACAGGTTTATTTCGTCATGACCCTGTTTATTGGCACACTGACCGGCGGCGCCACCGTCCTTGCCGCCCAGTATCTTGGGAAACGGGATTTTCGCACAGTGGAAAGTGTTTTTTCGCTTATCGTACGGTATGCCGCCCTGGTTTCCGCCGTATTTTTCTGCGCCGGCATGTTTGCCCCGGAATTTTTAATGCGCATATTTACAGCGGAACCGGAATTGATCAGGATTGGGGCGGAATATCTGAAAATTACCAGTATCTCCTACTTATTCGCCGGCGTCAGCCAATGCTATTTGTGTATGCTGAAAATCAATGACCGCGCGAAACAAGGGTCGATCATCACCACCAGCATTGTTTTTCTGGATTTGGTCTTAAATGCTATTTTTATTTTCGGTCTATTCGGCGCGCCGGCCATGGGCGCCAAGGGTGCGGCGCTGACCACGTCTATTTCCAAAGGGCTGGAGATCCTGGCGGTTTTGATCTATTCCGGCGCCGTCAAAAATATCCGGCCAAGATTGCAATGGATTTTTGGGATAAAATTGCGCCTGGAGAAAGAGTTTTGGAAATACAGCTATCCTGTCTTCCTCAACAGCATGGCCTGGGGCGGCGGGATGACTGTATATTCCATGATCATCGGACATCTGGGGACAGAAGCTACCGCCGCCAATTCGATTGTGACCATCGTGAAAAATCTGATCATCTGTATCAGCGAGGGCTTGGGCGTAGCCAGCGGTATCCTGGTCGGGAAGACCTTGGGGGAAAACGATCTTGCGTTAGGCAAAGCCTATGGCTCCAGGCTTTCCCAGCTTTCGGTATTATGCGGGTTTCTCTCCGCCGTTTTGGTGATCCTGTGCGGACCGGTTGTGATTACCTTGTTCAAAACAGATGAGACAACAAATATGTATATTTTAGGGATGCTCGTTTTCTGCGCGGTCAACAGCATCGCCCGCTGCATCAATGAAACGGTGATCTGCGGTCTGTTTTCAGCAGGTGGGGACACAAAGTTTGACGCCCAAAGCCTGATCGTGACCATGTGGGGGATAATTATCCCTGCCGCCCTGTGCGCTGCCTTTTGGTGGCGTCTGCCCGTTATCTGGGTATATTGCATTTTGAGTATGGATGAGCCCATCAAAATCCCTTGGGTATATGCCCGCTACAAGCAATATCGCTGGGTAACCAATATAACTAAAGAACAAATCCATTAAAAAGCATGTCCGGCCGGCGCGCTGTGCGGATGGGGGATTGCCAAATAGATCCCGATTCCTGGTGCAGAACCGAAAAAATCCCTGAATACAGGAGGTTGGGTATATATGATTTACAAAAGCCATTATCCGTCGCCCTTGGGCGGCATTACGCTTGCGGGCAGCGAAAACGCCATAATTGGCCTATGGTTTGACAGGCAGAAATATTTTGCCCTGCCGGAGCACTGCCAAGAAAAGGCGCTACCCGTGTTCGACGATGCAAAGCGCTGGCTGGACATTTATTTTCAGGGTAAAAACCCCGGCTTTATGCCGCTGCTGCATTTTGATGCCACGCCATTTCGCCAGGCAGTATGGGAAATCCTTTTATCCATCCCCTACGGCCAGACAATGACCTATGGACAAATTGCCCAGCAGCTTGCGGCACAGCGGGGACTTGCAGCAATGTCCGCCCAAGCGGTAGGCGGCGCCGTGGGCCATAACCCGATTTCCATTCTGATTCCCTGCCATCGAGTCGTGGGTGCAAACGGCAGCCTAACCGGTTATGCCGGCGGGGTTGACCGGAAATTGCAGCTTCTCAAATTGGAAAAAGCCGATTTGTCCGCTCTTTTCATTCCGAAGAGGGGAACAGCGCTATGAAGCGCTTTGTTATCACCGTATAATCTACAATCATAACCACCAGTAAACTGGTGGTTTGCACAGCCCCTATAAGGGGCTAT
>CBCTZG010000106.1:0-6807 GCA_965151315.1 uncultured Clostridia bacterium | reverse complement strand
ATTATGGTGTTTTTGGGTGTCTACTTTTTCTTGACAAATGCATAAACTGGTGGTTATGTTTTTTGTATGTCCTTGCCCTATTACATTTGTTTCCCCGCAGGATTGCAAAGAACAAGCTTTTCATTTCTCAATCTTTCCCGCTCTTTTGCCGTATTCAAAAACAGCTGCATGGATTCCAAAACAAAGCATGCGCACTTATATGGTACTATTTCCCTCCCCGGCCACATAGATATAGACAAGGACAACCTGCGCGGACGGAGGTGAGAACGCTGCTGTGGAAAAGTACAAGTTCAATTACCGGTTTCATGATCCAAACCCGGCGGCAGCCGCCGCCGACTACATACTCAAAGTTATGCTGGAAGCTAATACGGATAAAGTGCAGGCGGCAATTCAAAACGCTGCAAATCAAACGAATGGCCCCAAAAATCAGCCTAACGCGGGGCACTCCGCGTAAACAAAGCGTCCCGCATCCCGAGTTTCATAATCATCTTATGATACAATAAAAAGATATAACAGAACGATTATATTAGGGGGGATTGTATGAATATTGCCGCATATTGCCGTGTTTCCACGGACAAAGCCGACCAGCTTAACAGCTTGGAAGCGCAGAAAGAATTTTTTTCCGAATATACCAACCATACCGGCGACAACTTGGTACGCCTGTATGCCGACGAAGGGATTTCCGGCACCAAAATCAAAAACCGAAAAGAATTTTTACGGATGATGGCAGATGCAGAGCACGGCTTGTTTGATATGGTTGTGGTAAAGGATATTTCCCGTTTTGCAAGAAATACAGTCGATCTTTTGCAGAATATCCGCAAGCTGAAGGCCTTGGGGATTGAAACACAATTTTTAACCGCCAATATGACCAGCATGGGCAACAGTGAATTTGTGCTGACTATCTTCGGCGCGCTGGCCCAGGAAGAAAGCGCCAATACTTCCAAACGCGTAAAGTTTGGGAAAAAAATGAATGCTGAAAAAGGCCGTGTCCCCAATATGGTTTACGGCTATGACAAAACAAACGGCGATTATTTCAATCTTACCATTAACCCAGGCGAAGCGGCGGTTGTCAAGCAAATTTATGGGTGGTATATCAAGGACGGTTATGGCGCCGCGAAAATCTCCAGCTTCTTAAATGAGCGCGGGGTACGCACCAAGCGGAATTGCCTATGGAGCCAAAACGGGATTTGCCGTATCCTCACAAATGCGCTTTATACCGGAAAAATCATCAACGGCAAGCAGGAGGTAACAGACTTTTTGACCGGGCAGCGGGCTGAAAAAGACGAAACAGAATGGCTGATAACCGAACGCCCGGATTTGCGCATTATTGAGCCGGATGTTTTTGAACAGGCGCAGCAAATCATGCAAGCCCGCAGCAAAGCGTTCAAGGCAGACAGGGTACGGCAAAGCAACAAATATTTGTTCTCTACCCTGATTAAATGTAAGGAGTGCGGCTGGTCGTTCCGGCGCACTGTCCGCACCTACAAAAACACCTACATCCGCTGGGTATGCTCCGGTCACAATGGCCGTGGTGCGGATAGCTGCCCTAATGCCGTGACAGTGGATGAGGAAGAGTTGATTGCGGTTTTGCAGGTGTATTTTTCGGAACTGTTGAAAGCGAAGAAAAATGTGATCCGTTCTGTCGTGAATGCGTTCCGGCGTATTTATAATGCAAAGAACGAAAACTTAAATTATGAAAAAGAACTGACCGCCCAGCTTGCAAAGCTGCAAAAAACGCGGCAGAAATATATGGATATGTATGCTGATGATTTGATTTCCCGCGAGGAACTGAATGAAAAAATCGGCGGTATGCGGAAAGAGATTGAACGGCTGGAAAATGAATTGAAGATGGTTTCCTATCATCTGACGAAAGGCGGGCAGCTGGAAAGTATTTTAGGGCAGACCTTCAAAGAAATTGAGGACATTGCCGATGTGCGCCGGATGACAAACGCCCAGCTCAAGCGCATTATCCGGAAAATCGAAGTGGACAAGGACGGGAATGTAGATATTTACCTGCGTTTGTTTCGCGATTTAGGACTGGAGGAAACCGTTCTAATTCGTAACGACGAAACATAAAGATGTAACCGAGCGTTTAATAAAAATCAATCCGGATCTTGCCAGGCGCACACACTCTATCTTAGAAGAAAACAAAGCTGAACGCCATATTCGAGGCGGGATTGCTACACGGGAAAAATATCTGCGGCAGGATCAAGCCCGGTAGGTTTTCCACTCTTTGAAAAAAACTTTAAAATATAAAACGGCCCTTTAAGGGCCGTTTTTCACGCCATAGCAGGCATTTACGCGTTCCGGTAAATAATATCTTCCCGGCCGGGGCCGTTGGACACAATCGTGACCGGATACCCGATCTCCTGCTCCACAAATTCAATGTATTTCCGGCAGTTTTCCGGCAAATCCGCATACTTCCGGATCCCCCGGATATCCGTTTTCCAGCCGGGCAAAACCTTTAAAACCGGCTTTGCCCGGTTGAGTTTGTCCGTTGTAGGAAATTCCTTGGTCACCTGGCCATCCACTTCGTAGCCCACACAAACCGGGATCTCATCCAAATATCCCAGTACATCCAGAACAGTAAACGCCGCCTGGGTCGTTCCCTGCACCATGCAGCCATACCGGGTGGCTACGCAGTCAAACCAGCCAACCCGCCGGGGCCGTCCTGTTTTTGCGCCGAATTCCCCGGCGTCTCCGCCTCGCCTGCGCAGCTCGTCAGCCTCTTCTCCAAAGATTTCGGAAACAAAGGCGCCTGCCCCTACCGCGGAGGAGTACGCTTTGATTACGGTGATAATATCCTTGATCTCATAGGGCGGGATGCAGGCCCCGCAGGCGCCGTAGCCGGCAATTGTGGGTGAGGATGTGGTAAAGGGGTAGATGCCGAAATCCGGGTCCTTCAAAGATCCCAGCTGGCCCTCTAAAAGGATATTCTTTCCCTCCGCCAGCGCCTTATGCATAAATTCCACAGAATTGACCACATACGGCCGCACCATTTCCCGGTATCCCTTTAAGGTCTCAAACAGCTCCTGCGGATCAATCAAGGGCTTATGGTACACATGCTCCAAAATCAGGTTCTTCACCTCTAAGACATTTTGAACCTTTTCCAGCAGTGCTTCATCATCCTGCAAAAGCTCCCAAACCTGGAAACCAATTTTGGCATATTTATCTGAGAAAAACGGCGCAATACCAGATTTTGTAGACCCAAATTTCCGGTCGGAAAGCCGCTCCTCCTCGTACTGGTCAAAGAGGATGTGGTAGGGCATCAAAACCTGGGCCCGCTCCGCGATCACCAGCTTAGGCTTGGGCACGCCTCTGGCCACGATCTCCTCCATCTCCTGAAAGAGCTCCGGAATATCCAGCGCCACGCCGTTGCCGATCATGTTGATTACATTTTGGTTAAAGGATCCGGAGGGCAAAAGATGCAGGGCAAACTTGCCGTATTGGTTAATAATTGTGTGGCCGGCATTCGCACCGCCCTGAAAGCGGATAACAATATCCGACTGGGCTGCCAGCATATCTGTGATCTTACCCTTCCCTTCATCGCCCCAGTTGGCGCCTACAATGGCTCTTACCATATGTTTCTCAACCTTTCCTTTGCGTAATTTTGTCTGTATTCATCTGCAAAAGCCGGCCCCGCCGGCGCAGGGTCAAACGTTAATCTCTACTGCCACGCCCAGCAGATCCCGGTTTTTCTCCAATACCGGCTCCACATACTCCGCCAGGAAGTCCTCTACCTGGGCAGGCGCCCGGCCTACAAAATTTTCCGGCTTCATAATGGCCCGGATTTCCTCCGCAGACAAACCGAACGCCGCGTCCTGGGCAATGAGCTCAGGCAGGTTATTGTCCAGCCCTTCTTGCTTTACGCGTCTGCCGGCCTCCATGGAATATACCCGGATCTTTTCGTGGAGCTCCTGCCGGTCGCCGCCCTTTTTCACAGCGTCCATCATAATATTCTCCGTGGCCATAAAGGGGATTTCCCGCATAAACTGCTGCTCAATAACCTTCGGGTAGACCACCAGCCCGTCTACCACATTGATATACAGGTTTAAAATAGCGTCCACCGCCAAAAACGCTTCCGGCACACTGATCCGCTTGTTGGCAGAATCGTCCAGCGTCCGCTCAAACCACTGGGTAGCCGCCGTCACAGCGGGGTTTAATGCGTCTATGATGACATACCGGGCCAGGGACCCGATCCGCTCGGCCCGCATGGGATTCCGCTTGTATGCCATAGCGGAAGAACCGATCTGGGACTTTTCAAAGGGCTCCTCGATCTGCTTCAAATGCTGCAAAAGCCGGATATCATTGGAAAACTTGTAGGCGCTCTGGGCAATGCCAGAGAGCACATTCAGCACCTGGGCGTCCAGCTTCCGGGGATAGGTCTGCCCCGTTACCGGGAAGCAGGCTGCAAATCCCATCTTTTCTGCGATTTTTTTGTCCAGGGCCTTACACTTTTCATGGTCGCCGTCAAACAGCTCCATGAAGCTCGCCTGGGTACCCGTGGTACCCTTGCAGCCCAGCAGCTGCAGCTTTTCGATCCTATAGTCCAGATCCTCCAGATCCAGCAGCAGATCCTGGATCCACAGGCTAGCACGTTTCCCCACGGTAGTGGGCTGGGCCGGCTGGAAATGGGTAAAGGCCAAGGTCGGCAAGTCCTTGTATTCACGGGCAAAGGCAGCCAGCTCCCCAATCAGGCTCACCAGCTTTTTCTTCACCAGCGCCATGGCCTCACCCATAATAATCACGTCGGTATTATCGCCCACATAACAGCTGGTCGCCCCCAAATGGATAATCGGCTTTGCCAGCGGGCACTGCTCGCCATAAGCGTACACATGGCTCATAACGTCATGACGGACTTCCTTCTCCCGGGCCCGGGCCACGTCATAATTGATATCTGTAATATGCGCCTTCATCTGGGCGATCTGCGCATCCGTGATGTCCAGCCCCAGCTCCTGCTCGCTTTCCGCTAAAGCCACCCAAAGCCGCCGCCAGGTGGAAAACTTTTTATCCGGCGAAAATATATACTGCATCTCTTTAGACGCGTACCGGGTATTTAACGGGCTTTCATATGTATCTGTACTCATCTGCAATTCCTTTCCTTACTATATGGGCCGCCGCTTCAGCGCTTGCGGCAATATACGTTCTCCGCAGACAGACCCCAAAGCTTGTCCCATCCGCCAGCCGCCTTATGTACAAAATTGCGGCCTCAGCCGGCTATTTTCAACGGCTTACAGTCCTAAACGCTTGAACACTTCCGCGTATGCTTCCTCGACCTGCCCCATATCCCGGCGGAACCGGTCCTTATCCAGCTTTTCATGGGTTTTCGCGTCCCAAAGCCGGCAGGTATCCGGAGAGATTTCATCGGCTAAAATGATCTGGCCCTCCGGCGTCTTCCCAAACTCAATTTTAAAATCCACCAATTCAATATTGATGGTTTTAAAATATTCTTTCAGCACTTCATTAACCTGGAAGGTCATTTCCGCAATCTGATCCAGCTCTTCCCGGGTCGCGATCCCCAGCGCCATAGCGTGGTAATCGTTGATCAGGGGATCGCCCAGATCATCATCCTTATAGCTGAATTCCAGCACTGTGGTCTTTAACGGCGTTCCTTCTTCCACGCCGTAACGCTTGGAAAAACTGCCGGCGGCGATATTGCGGACAATGACTTCCAGCGGAACGATCGTCACCTTTTTTACCAGGGTTTCCCGGTCAGAAAGCTCCTGGACAAAGTGTGTGGGGATCCCTTTTTTCTCCATGAGCTGCATCAAGTAGTTGCTCATCCGGTTGTTAACAACGCCCTTGCCGGCGATCTGGCCCTTTTTCTGGCCGTTAAAAGCGGTGGCGTCGTCTTTATAGTCCACAATATAAAGATTCTCGTCGTCTGTTTTGTAGACCTTCTTCGCTTTTCCCTCGTATAGCATTTCCCGTTTTTCCATGGTCAATTCCTCCTGCGTTCATTACATAAAAATACATTCTATATTATAGTACACTTCCGCTGTAAAATCAATATGTAAATCTGCCATTTTTTTGGTTAGCCGCATAAAAAAACTGCCGCGGTTTATACTAAAAAGAAAAACCGGAGGATACACTATTTATGAATCAGCCCGAAACTGTCAGCCTGCTGCAGGAAATTTATCAAAACGCCCGGACGGCTGTGGAGGCCATTGAAACGCTGCTTTCCAAATCGTCCGCGTCCCAGTTTACCGCTTCTCTAAAAAGCCAGGCGTCCCGGTACCGGGAGATCGCCAAATCCGCCGCCGCGCAGCTGGGCGGGTTCCGGGAGCTGCCTGCGGAAAACCCTATTTTTGACCGGATCGGCCTTTGGGCAAGCCTGCAGATGGGTACGCTCACAAACCACGCTCCCGGCCACATGGCGGAGATCATCATCAACGGCAGTACCGCCGGCATTGTTTCCCTGACAAAGCGGCTCCACGCCGCCCCGCAGACAGACCCGGCTGCAAAGGCTCTGGCCCATGACCTGTTGGATACAGAGCAACAGACCATCCGCCTGATGGGCAGCTTTTTGTAAACGTACCAGTGCGGTCTGAACAGCCTGTACCCACGAAGCCCGCCTATATCCCGCACATTGCTCCACGAAAAACGCCGCCCGCAGGCGGCGTTTCAGCGTGTCCATAAAGGAGCCGGCATGCTGAGAGACTATTGAAAAACGGAGGGATGAAAATGTTCCGGTTGGCGTAATGGCGGACATTTTCGCAAAAGCAGGCAGCCATGCAGGCCCGCATGGGTTGAATAAATATCCCCCCGCATAGTGAAGTTGTAAGATAAAGGTAGACACATGGAAAA
>CBCTZG010000105.1:0-6873 GCA_965151315.1 uncultured Clostridia bacterium | reverse complement strand
GCGGTGGCAAATCCACGATTGCGAACCTTCTGGCGCGGCTGTGGGATGTGAAATCTGGAACGGTAACGGTTCGCGGGACGGATATTCGGGATGTGCCGCTGGCTGAGTTGATGGAACAAATCAGCATGGTATTCCAGCGCGTGTACTTATTCCAAGACACAATTTATAACAATATCAGCATGGGCAAACCTGACGCCACTGAACAGGAAGTCTATGAGGCAGCTAAGAAAGCTCGGTGTTATGACTTTATCATGGCTCTGCCGGATGGATTTCAGACTGTTGTTGGCGAGGGCGGCGCTACTTTGTCCGGCGGCGAGAAACAGCGTATTTCTATTGCCCGCTGTATTCTGAAAGATGCCCCGATTGTAATTTTAGACGAAGCAACAGCCAGTGTCGATACTGATAATGAAAGTTACATTCAGGAGGCAATCAATGAGCTGGTCAAGGGTAAGACATTACTTGTAATTGCACATCGGCTGAATACCATCCGGCAGGCAGATCAGATTTTGGTAATCTCTAATGGACAGATTAGCGAACAGGGAACCCATGATGAGCTTATGGCAAAAGCCGGAATTTATCAGGAATTTGTCAATATCCGAAAAAAATCTGCTGGATGGAGCCTTACATAAGGGAGGAACGGATGAAACTTCATGCGTCAGGCGAGGACTACTTAGAGGCCATACTAATGCTGCAAAAGAAATCCGGCATGGTACGCTCTGTTGATCTTGCCCGACACATGGGCTTTAGCAAACCGAGTATCAGCCATGCAGTAGGTGTCCTGCGGGACGGTGGCTTTCTGACCGTGGATAAAGATGGTTTTCTCCATCTGACAGACATAGGCCGGGAGATTGCCGAGAAAATTTATGAACGGCACCGATTCTTTACGGAGCAGCTTGTCGCTGCCGGTGTCGATCAGGAAACGGCAGAGCAAGACGCCTGCCGGATAGAACACGCAATCAGCGAGGAATCCTTTCAGAAATTGAAAGACGCTTTAAGGAAGGAAGGTGATGACATGGGAAACTAGCGGTACTTGATTTATCGGAGAATGGCCGGCAGATTGGTGAGAAACTTTTTGTTTTGCTTGATGTTGAGCAGAAACGCGAAATGATACAGTTTGTCCTTGAAACAGAACAACAGCAGGGCTTTTCGGCCATCCCATGTACTAACCCGGATTCTTTTGGCGCACGGATAGATACGTCTCAACCTTTAACAGAAATTCGGGAAGGTGATCTGTATTTTTGTCTGGAAGAAAGAGAGGTCGCTGTCCAAGGGAAAAAGGTAGATTTGTCGGTCAGAGAGTTTAATGCCCTTTACTTATTGCTTATGAATCGAAGACGAGTAATGACCTTTGAAACCATAGCCTACCATGTATGGAGTGAGGAATATGTTGAGAACGAACTAACTGCGATTCATAACATAATGAGTCGGCTGCGGCAAAAACTCAAAATATCCCCGGACATTCCAGATTATATTATCAGTGTGCGCGGTGTTGGATATAAATTTGACACAACGCAGCAAAAGAAGTGAAATTACAACATCTTGATTAACTTCTGAGAAAAAGGTGAACGGAGGCTGATTACTATACCCTATATAATGTCCCCAAAGTAACAGATTGGGGGAAGTATAAAAGCAATACCGTTCTAATCTGTTTGTGCTCCCCCAGGTATGGGGGCAGACATGCACATTTGGAAGGTCCAATATTTCTACAGAAACCGACAACGATATAGCCGAAAATCTTTTAGTGCCGCAGCTCAAAACGCTGCGGCGCTTTTTGTATCGACATATTTTTATCCTTTTCCCCAATACTCAACAAAATATTCCTATGAGCGCGTTCCTGAAATAAAACAGGTACGCGCTTTTTTCATATCTGAAAGGCGGACAAGCCTATCTGATTTTTTTCTTGTAGGCGGAACTCCTGGCTGTCGCTCCCCGCCCTCTGATTTCGATTTTGCCTATCAACTCAAAAATTGAAATTGGAGGATAATCTAATGAAAAAGATCAATCTGCGGGATTATTACCCGTTTTATACAACTGATACCATTGTGGAAGTGCCGGACGAAGTGGCTGATTTGCTCCATGAGTATAAGCTGAATGAGGCGGCTTATATTTTGCGTACATACCGGCACAAAGCATATTTTTCGCTGGACTATGATGCCAATGTCGAGCGTGACGCTCTGGTAATTGTCCTGACACCTGCGGATATTTTGGAACGGAAAGAAGAAAATGCCAGGCTGTATCAGGCACTTGCCTCTTTGCCGGAGAAACAGCGGAATCGGATTTATGCGCACTATTTTCTTGGCATGAGCAAATCGGATATTGCAAAAGCGGAGGGCACCCATAAGAGCCGAATTACTCGCTCTATCAATGCCGGCCTGCGAAGTTTGGAAAAGTTTTTGAAAGAACTTTCCTGACAGACGGCAACTTTGCCCCCGAAAATGAAATGAATAATAGAGGGACATATTCGGCAGACAAGTCCAATGGGTGCGGCCATACAGCACATGCTCTGGTCCACCCCAACTATAAAATGTCATAATGGCCGTGCCCTCGTTGCACTTTGACAACCGAATATACGTTGCTATGGGTACGTCATTCTGTGTTCCGAGCGGCAAATGGAGCGGCGCAAAGACAGGCAGCCAGGGAGGTGATGAATCCGGCTGTCCGAGCGATCCACGCAATCCATTGACCCGGCTGTGGCAGGCCGGGCGCGACGACGGCGCAGATCATAATGGTACTTTTTCACAATCTCTCACGGACTTGAAGGGAAGTCCCTGCGGTGTGCGCTTGCTCTGGCAAAGCGGCGGCATCTGCGGGGCTATGATGCGGTAAAGCTGGCCGCAGCCTATGGCAACCCCGCTTTGTGTAGACAGAGCTGCCGGGGGGCGTGGCAAATACGGCAAGCAAAATCGAAATCAGATACAATGGGCCGGACCTGTTTCTATTTATAGGGCGGGTCCGGCTTATTCATGTGGTTTTGATAGACCAGTAATTTCAGGAAGGAGTTGGTATTATGGAGAATATTACTGCTGGCGGAAGCGGTTCATTGGTAGACATTCGGGATGTCACCGTGGATAAGGAGCTTCCCCGCGAGGAACGAATCACTGAATTTGTGCGCCAGATCAAAAACCCTTACCGTTTTAAGTGCGGACGTTTTACCGTCCGGGCCAGCTTTGCCCCTGGCGGTGCCACCCTGGAGGAATGTATCAAGGGTATTTTACGGTGAAGCAAAATTTCTTCCAGAAAAGGGCTGACTTTCCCGTAAGAGCGTGGTACAATAAGAGTCGGAAAAGGAATTGAATACGGCATAACCACACTTCTTGAATTGCGGGGATTTTTCTGCGCAACGAAAGGAGTGTTTTTTTATGCAGGTTTATAAAGCTATTAAGTATATCCGTCTTTCCTATACGGATGACAAGTCGGTGGAAAGTGACAGCGTTGCCAATCAGCGGCGGCTCATTGATGATTTCATTGCCCGGCACCCGGAGATTGAGGTTGTGGCAGAAAAGATTGACGACGGTTACAGCGGTGTCCTCTTTGACCGTCCAGCATTTCAGGAAATGATGCGGATGATCGAACAGGGCGAGGCTAACTGTGTCATTGTAAAAGACCTTTCCCGCCTGGGGCGTGAGTACATAGAGACGGGCCGTTATATGCGTCGGGTATTTCCGGCCTACGGCGTCCGTTTTATCGCCATCAATGACAATGTAGACACGGAAAATGACGCTGCAGATGATCTCACCGTATCGGTAAAAAACATTATGAACGAGGCATACTGCCGGGATATTTCCGTAAAGACCCGGAGTGCCCTGGATGTGAAACGACGCAGCGGTGATTTTGTTGGAGCTTTTACTATTTACGGTTATGTAAAAACTGGCGACAAGCATAAGAGTTTGGAAGTTGACGAGTATGCAGCGGGTGTGGTACGGGATATTTTCAGAAAGCGTCTGGAAGGATTCAGTGCTTCCCATATTGCTGATGAACTGAACCGCATGGGTATTCTCTCTCCGCTGGCTTATAAGAGGAATCACGGGATGCCCCATGCCAAAGGCGGCTATACGGACCGTAAGGATTGTAAATGGTCTGCCACTACCATCATCCGCATTTTGAAGGACGAAACCTATACCGGGACACTGGTGCAGGGAAAACAGACAACGCCCCACTTCAAATTGAAGGAGCGTGAGGATAAGCCTTCATCCGAGTGGATTCGTGTAGAGGGCACCCATGAGGCGATTATCCAGAAACACGATTTTGACCTGATTCAGCGACTTCGCCGGATTGACACCCGGACCTCTCCTAAATCGGATAAGGTATATCTGTTCTCCGGTATTTTGATCTGTGGATGCTGCGGCTGCCGCATGACCCGTAAGACAAACCGCTACAAAGACAAGGAATACCACTACTACTATTGCCCTACGGGCAAAAAGAATGGCTGCGCTTCCTCTGTGATGCTGAAAGAGGACGACTTGATCGAGTGTGTGCAGGACAGCTTAAAGGGCCATATTGAAAATGTGGCTTCTCTGGATTCGCTGTTGTCCAGTATCAGTCAGGAACGGATCAACCGGGAACTGGCCCAGGAATACGCCGGACAGATCAGAGCCAATGAAAAACAGTTGGCACAGATTGAGGGTTTCAAGACGAAGCTCTATGAAAATCTGGTGAGCGGGATTCTTACCAAAGAAGAATATCTATCCTACAAGCGGAAATACAATGCGGACATTGAATTGCTGCAAAAGGCAGTTGCGGAATGGGAGGAACGGCTGACAGATGTATTGGAAAACCGCAGCGAGCGGAACCGCTGGATCAATCACTTCATGCAGTTTTCCACGATGGAGGAAATTGACCGCCGCGCAGTCATGCAGCTTATCCGCAGTATTCGCGTGATTAGCAAGGACGAGCTGCATATTGAATTTAATTATCAGGACGAATACAAAAAAGCGGTTGCCCTGGCAGAGCAGATCGTAGAACAGGCCGCGGAAAGGAAGGTGGGTTAAATGGCAAGAAAGAGCAGAAAAGAAACAGTAATCACGGCTGAGCCAGTACCATCTTTATATGTTCATGTAGCACTGTATATCCGGCTTTCCGTGGAGGATAACAAGAAACGGGGATGTTCGGTGGAAAACCAAAAGCTGGTCCTGAATGATTTTCTTGCTGATAAACCGGATTTTGTCGTCTATGATACCTATATCGACAACGGCATGACGGGCACGAATTTCCATCGTCCGGGCTTTCAACAGATGCTTTCGGATATTGAGGCAGGCTATATCAACTGTGTGATTGTTAAGGACCTATCCCGCCTGGGGCGTAATTCCATTGATACCGGCTATTATATCGAACAGTATTTCTACACGCACAATGTCCGTTTTATTGCGGTTACAGATCAGTTTGATACGGCAGACCCCGGCAATCTTCACGGAGGCATTATGCTTCCGCTGAAAAACATGATAAATGAAGCCTATTCGCTGGATATTGGCCGGAAGATCAAGGCCCAGGCAAGGCAGGCCATGAAAGACGGTGACTATATTGGCGCACGGGCTCCATACGGCTACCGGAAAGACCCGGAGAACTGTCATAAACTGCTGATTGACGAGGCCGCCGCTCCTGTTGTGCAGCAGATTTTCCAGTGGGCTTATGAGCGTGTAGCGTTAAACCGTATTGTGCGTAATCTGAATGAAATGGGGATTCCTGCCCCAAGCCATTATAAAAAGACTACCGGTGAAATTACCAGCCCTGGGCTGATCGGGAGCGGGAAATGGCAGACCCGTACTGTAATGAAGATACTGGAAAGTGAGGTTTATACCGGTGATCTGGTACAGGGCAAGACCAAAATTGTAGACCACCAGCAGGTACAGGCCGGAGACGATAATCTGATCGTTGCAAGGCATACCCATGAGCCTATTATCAGCCATGCGGTTTTTGAGGCGGTACAGGACTATCGGAAACAGGTCTGCGAGCAAAGCAAGGCTGTGCCAAAAAAACCATATACCCCCAATATCTTTAAGGGAAAGGTATTCTGTGCGGATTGCGGCAGGAGTCTCCACCGGCAGCGGGCGGAGCGCAAAAAAGGGCCGGATATTTACTGGTTTCATTGCCTTACCAACAGCCGGGTAGAAAAAGATAGCTGCAAGGGTGTGATGATACAGGAAACGGAGCTGATCGCTACGGTCACATCTGTTTTGGAGAAAGAGCTGACGGTTGCCCTGGGAATGTCTCTCCCCCTCTTTCAGTTGGAGGCAAGGCAAAAACAGGAAAAGGATAAACTCAGGGGCCAGATGTCATCCAAACGGCAGGAAATTGAAAAGAAACGCCGGTTGATCCGCGGCCTATATGAGAACTTTGTACAGGGTGTTTTGACAAGCGAGGAATACTTTGAACTGAAAGCGGATTATGAGGAATCCATCAATACACTGTCCGGTGAGATCACCGAGCTTGAAAGGGATATGGATGCTCTCGACGAACAGTTTGTACGCTACCGGACTATGGAAAAGGATGCAAAGTCACTGGCAAAGGATCACCTGCTTACGGCAGAACTGATTGACCGGCTGATTGAGCGGATCGAGATAGACCACAAACGGGATATTCATGTGACCTTCCGCTTTAAGAGTGAATTTCAGGGAAAGGAAGTGGAGTCATGCGCAAATATGTAATTGCCCTTTATATTCGGTTATCCGTGGAGGATATTAAGACAGAAAGTTTGAGTATTCCGAACCAGCGCCTTATCCTGCGGGAAAAAGCCATGTCGCTGCCGGAATGGGATAATGGCGAGGTTTTGGAGTTTGTCGATAATGGCCATACGGGTACGAATTTTGAACGTCCCGCAGTGCAGGAGCTTTTGACGATGGTGCAGGCAGGAAGTATCGACTGTATCATTGTCAAAGA
>CBCTZG010000104.1:0-7672 GCA_965151315.1 uncultured Clostridia bacterium | reverse complement strand
TCAGAAACATTGTGTTTTGCAGAAAAGCCCCTTGACAAATTCCATCTCAAAAGGCAATGCTTGAGCATTTTGCAAGCGAAAACGGGCATACAAACTGCAAATTTTTCATTGACGACGGCGTAAGCGGCACGACCTTTGAGCGTAAGGGCTTTCAGGAAATGATAACCGAAATTGAAAACGGCAATGTAGGTACGGTTATTGTAAAAGATTTATCCAGACTTGGACGTGAATATTTGCAGACGGGATATTACACGGAAATTATGTTCCCGAAATATGACGTGCGGTTTATCGCGGTCAATGACAATGTAGACAGCGCAAGCGGTGATAATGAGTTTGCCCCATTCAAAAATATCATCAATGACAACCTTGAATAAAGAATGACACAAAAACATCAGTGCGTAAGCAATCAGAAAATCCAAACCGCCTGTCCCTATGGCCGAGCTAATCAGTCTGTGGGGCAGGCGGTTTTCTTTGCCTTGAATGTTGGACGGGTAGGCCGTATTTGCCGTCTGGATATTCTGCTTCTGCAACTGTGGAGCAATTTACCATGTTTTGTACCAGTGCGGCTTGCAGATATTGTACTCTGACAGCATATCTGGTACACTTGTTACAGTGAGTAATTTGGAGGTGAATAGATGGAACGAACTCACCCGGCCAATATATTTGTCTGCGAGTGTATCACACAGTCTCTTTTTCGGTTGATGAAAAGAAAACCATACCATGAAATCACAGTGACTGATATAGTACGGGAAGCTGGTGTCAGCCGCAATTCATTTTATCGAAACTATCAAAGTATCGAGGAAATCATCACTCAATTTCTTGAACAGAAAACCTCTGAATGGTGGAACCGATTTATTATTTGCCCAGATCGCTACCCTCATGTAATTTCAGAGATGTTTTTCCACTTTTTGAGTATGAAAGAAGAAATCGTCCTGCTTTATCATGCAGGACTTTCATATCTGCTCATGAATCATATCGTTCAATGTGGAAAGCAAAGTAATACAGGCGAAACACAAGATACATATCAAACAGCCTTTATGTCGGGTGGGTTATGCGGACTTGTAAACGAGTGGGTATTGCGTGGAATGAAAGATGACCCGGAGAAAATGGAGCAGATATTCAAAAATAAATCGGATATGGGGGAAACAAATTTGTGAGAAAGGTATTGAAAGTGATCGGGATAATTTTGTTGATTGTGGCGCTGTTAATTGCGGCGGTATTAGGTTTTCTGTATTATGTTGCTTATCATGCCCCTATGGTTCCAAAAGAATATTGGAGCGCAGTGAAAACAGGTGGGAGTATTGAAGCGAATTATCTGGCTTGTGGTGATTATGAAGTTGCTCATATTGAAGAAAAGGCAGACGAGCCAGTGAATCGGTATGTGATCTATTACCCCAAAGACCTTGACCAAAACAAATATCCTGTTGTTGTTATCGTTAACGGGACAGGGGTTTTTGCAAATAAGGAAAAGTCATTGTTTGAGCATTTAGCGTCATGGGGATTTATAGTAATCGGAAATCACGATGGAAGTACATGGTCTGGGAAATCTGCGGATTTAACACTTGAGTATCTTTTGCGTCTGAACGAAGATGAAAGCAGCATATTTTACCAAAAGGTAGATACAGAAAATATCGGCATTTCCGGACATTCGCAAGGCGGCGTAGGAGTGTTTAATGCAATTCAGAATACCAGCCACAGCGACTTGTATAAATGCGCTGTGAGCCTTTCCCCGACTGAGGAGGAAATGGCAGGACTGCTCCAAATGCCTTATGACGCATCCAAAACTACAGTTCCTGTTTTCCTTTTGGCGGGAACAGAAAATGATGTCATATCCATCGAAAAATTGGAGGGAATGTACAGCACAATCAATTCAGAAAAGGCGATGGCGGTGCGAACAGGACAGCAACACGGAGAAATGTTATACTCGGCAGACGGATATGTGACCGCATGGTTTATGTGGTATCTCAAGGACGATGAAAATGCCGCCCAGGCATTTATTGGTGATATGCCAGAGCTGATTACAAACAAGCTGTATCAAAATCAGCAGTTGGAACTAACCAGCAAATAGCAAAGCCAACCGAGCCATCGTGCGGTCAAGGTGAACTGCGCATTGAACTGCATCCCAAACGGGAATAAGGAATGACAACATAATCAGCAGTGTGTGAGCAATCAGAAAATCCAAACTGCCTGTCCCTATGGCCGAACCAATCGGCCTGTGGGACAGGCGGTTTTCTTTGCCCTAAATGGGTGGATAGACAGGACGATTTACTGTCAGGATAAAGGTCGATTTTGGGCATTTTCTTTCGCTGTAAGCGGTTTTTGAAGGGCTTGCCATATCCGGATATTCCCGCATAGGAAAACGCCGCTCAGAGCGCAAATCCGGTGTTTCTTCGTCCCTCCACATGGGGAATATCCACACATGGATAATCCAGATGTGGCAAATCCACACATGGAAAAACCACACGGGGAAAATCCCGCACAATTAAATACTAAATAAAGAAATACCAAAGAATCAAGTAACAATCTAATTAAATATCAATCCATCAATCTAAAATAAAACCGTCTGCCCGCAAGTCGATCTAATCGGCTTATGAGGCAGACGGCTTGTTGCTTTGCAGCAGAGATAGATAGGATAATTTGCTGTCAGGATAAGGGGCGATTTTGGGCGTTTTCTTGCGCTGTAAGCTTCTTTTGAATGGCTTGCCATATCCCGGTATTCCTACCCCGCCAAACGGCGCTCAGAGGCAAAATGATTTATTTTCCGGTTGCTCCGTATGGGCAATATCCGTGCAGGGAAAATCCGTATACGGAAAACCCGCATACGGACAACCCGTTCACGGGAAAACCGTACACGGAAAATCCCGCACAATTAAATACTAAATAAAAGAAATACCAAAGAATCAAATAACAATCTAATTAAATATCAATCTATCAATCTCGATTTGTTTTGACTGAACCCAAAATCTTGACAACATAGTTCATATTCCGTATAATATAGTCAAGAAATTGACTGTAATGGAATGTACCAAGGATGGTGAGACATGAGGACGGAAGATAGGAAAAACGCATATCTATATTGCAAGTTCAGAGATGAACAATTTGCCCTTTATGACGAATATGCCAAGCGCCACGGTATGCTGATGAAAACTCTATTGGTAGTAAACGCGCTTTTTTATGCTAAGGGCGGAATGACGCAGACAGAGATATGCAAGAGAACCTTTCAATCAAAACAGACCGTGAATTTAATTATCAAAAACCTGCTATCGGACAGTTATGTCACCGTTGCCGAAGTGCCGGAAAACAAACGGAACAAAATTGTCCGAATGACGCAAGCGGGGCGGGCCTATTGTGAAAAAGTGGTTCGCCATATCACATGGGCAGAGGACACAGCCATGTCCATGTTTACACCGGAAGAACAAAAGCAGCTCATTGACCTGTCGAGGACTTTTACAAAAAACCTTACGACGCTGGTGAATCGGGAAACGGAGGATTAGCAAATGGAGTTTTACGAAGTCATCAACAAAAGGAGAACGACGCGGGAATTTTTGGATACAGAAGTCGATTTTGAGACCATTAAAAGGATTTTGGAGGCAGGAAATAAGGCCCCTACATGGGATCACAACCGCAATTGGAAGTTTATTGTTTTGCGCACCGACGAGGAAAAAGAATACGCTTTTCCCGAAGCCAAGGCGATTGCGGATAAATTCGACGCCGACCGGTATTTGAATATGCCCAGACCCTATCCGATCACCCTGGGTCAAAAGATGTACGGCTACGCAATGCCAAAGCAATATACCATGCTCAAAGAGGCACCCTATGTCGTGATTCCTCTGTTCAAATCAAAAGAATTAAACGGCGAATATGTCTCAAAGCTGAATCCCTTTGCGACCATCTGGTGCGTGATTGAAAACATCTTTCTGGCGGCAACGGCGGAAGGACTGTCATGCTCTATGCGCATTCCGTTGAACAAAGAGCACGATACCGTCAAGAAAAGGCTGAAAGTGCCGCCCACCTATATGATTCCTGTGTTTATCGGCATCGGCTATGCCAACCCGGAAGAGCCGCAATTGGAACAGTATGAACCGGATATTGATAAGCAAATCCGCTTTGGGAAATGGAAATGATCATAAAAGAAATTGAAGTAAAAAATGTTATCACGAAATCTAACCTGCCCGTATGCGAATATTCCGTCAATCCCTATGTGGGCTGTACCCATGGCTGCCGGTATTGCTATGCGTCCTTTATGAAGCGTTTTACAGGCCATACAGAGCCGTGGGGAACCTTTTTGGATATCAAGAGTTGGCCGGAAATTAAAAATCCGAAAAAATACGCAGGCAAGGAACTGTTTATCGGTTCTGTCACCGACCCTTATTTGCCACAGGAAGAGAAATACCGGCGCACCCGCGCCTTGCTGGAACAGCTGAAAGGAAGCGGCGCAAAGATCAGTATTGCCACAAAAAGCAACTTGGTTCTGCGCGATTTGGAGTTGATACGCTCTTTCCCTGACGCCCGTGTTTCGTGGTCTGTCAATACGCTGGACGAAGATTTCAAAAGAGATATGGACAACGCAGTCAGTATCGAGCGGAGACTTGCGGCGATGGAGGCATTTCACCGTGCCGGTGTTCGCACCACCTGTTTTGTATCGCCTATCTTCCCCGGCATTACCGATGTAAAGGCCATTATCGACCGGGCAAAGGGGCAATGTAACCTGATCTGGCTGGAAAACCTCAACCTGCGGGGCAGCTATAAAGCAGTGATACTGGAGTACATACAGGAAAAACATCCGAAACTCCTGCCGCTCTACCGGGAAATTTACCAGAAAGGAAACCGTAGCTATTGGGAACTGCTGGACACAGAGTTAAAAGCCTATGCCGCCGAGATCGGCCTTGACTATGTGACAAACGATGACAGCATGACGCGCCCCTTTGATGCGCCGCCTGTTGTTGTCAACTATTTTTATCACGAGCAGATTAAAAAATCGGCACGGAAAGCCTGCAAATAAAAAGTCAAGTTTTTTGTAGGTAAAAAAGAAAAAAGATTTATGCAGAAAAAAGGGCAAGACAAAAAGACCACCGCAAAAGCGTACTCTTGCATCACAGCTACCGGAATATCCTGTTGTTATGGCTATGTGCGGTATTAAGCTGAACTATTGCCTGTTTGATAAGAGTTTTGGACATATCATTCTTTGGGAATATGGTGATTAAGTCCTTTGAGGCTTCAAAGATTTCTTTAGGCTTTAAAGGCTGAAAATTGTAGCCGTTACGTTTGCACCATTTACGGTAACGCTCGGTGAAGGATTTAAGTCCAATACTGCGCACACAGTTTGCGTGCCAAAATGAGGACGCAAAATCAACCCATTTCTGAGATCCGTCACTGCGAACAGGACTGTCAAAAAGAGTGTTTACTCCAGGATATGTCATATCTAACAGAGCGATGAGATTGTTCTTGGAAGCTGTTTTCTGCTTGGTGTAAAAGGCGAATTGTTGGTTAAGCGTTTTTAATTGATTGCGTAAAGTATCCATATTTGTATATTGGCATAAATCCTGCCAATTGTCAAGGGCATAACGGGCAATCTTTAAAGCGTCAGCTTTGTCGGTCTTTACCTTGCGAAGCGAATTATTGCCGTAATCCTCAATCAGTTTTGGATTTACGGCACTTACAAAGAAATCAGCGTCTGCAAGAGAACGAGCCATAGGTTCGTAATATCTTCCCGTGTGTTCCATAACAATACGGGTATCGCCATCTAAGGTATGCAGATAAGCAATCAATTCACTGATGGCAACAGAGGTATGATGTACTTCAAAGGGTTTGGAGATAATTTCTCCAAAAGGACGGGCAACAGCAACCATACTTTTGCCCTTGGAAATGTCAATTCCGACAGCGTTCATAAAATCAACTCCTGAAAAAGATATTTTTGCAATGGTAAACCAACCTTTTCTCATTGCTTATTCTATCTACTGTGGTGTGATACGGACGTGTCGGAAAGACAGTTCAACCTGCATAAATCGAACAACTGCAAATGAGAGGCTGACTGACGGACTTTTCGGCGGACGAAAAGTCCAAGGAGGTGAACGTCAGACCTTGCACTCTCATTATAGCAGTTTAAGCAATAAGATGGATATATACACGACTGGCTGTCGTGTGATTTACCCATAAATTTATTATAGTAGGTGGTGACAGTCATGCCGGAATTACCAGAAGTGGAAACCATATGGCGTGTGATCGAACCGCAGATAAAGGGGCTTGCGATTGAGCAGATTACAGTCAGCCGCCCGGAAGTGGTTGCCCACCCTACCGCCGATGAATTTTGCCGCTGCCTTGCGGGACAGGTCGTTGACAGAATGGCGCGGCGAGGAAAGTTCCTGATAATTTGGCTTGAAAGCGGCGATAAGATTGTCATCCATCTGCGAATGACCGGCTGCCTGCTGGTAACACCAGCTACTTATCCAGAAGAACGGCATACGCATATTATTTTCCGGTTGAACAACGGCAAAGAACTGCGTTTTTCAGACACACGCCGCTTCGGACGCTTCTGGCTGATTGGAAAAGGCGAGGCAGATACATACAGCGGAATTGAAAAATTGGGCACGGAGCCGTTTGACCCGGGCTTTACCGCAGAATACCTGTCTGCCGGATTCGGGAAACGCAAAAAGGCAATCAAAGAATGCCTGATGGATCAAATCCTGGTTGCCGGGATCGGGAATATCTATTCGGACGAAATTTTGTTTGCCGCCAAAATAGACCCCAGGCGGGCGGCAAGCAGTTTGACCAGAGCAGAGTGGGAATGCCTTACTGCGGTGATCCCCGAGCGGCTGGCATTCTTTATCGAGAAAAACGAAATGCCCCCGAAAGAATATCTGGAAACAAAAGGTCAGGATTATCGGAATACGCCTTTTTTACAAGCATACGGCCACGAGGGCGAACCCTGCCCGGTTTGCGGGACAAAACTTTGCCGCATCGTAATCGGCGGACGAAGCAGTACATTTTGCCCTCATTGTCAAAAATAACACTGCGGCAGACTCGCGGGTAGTGCAGTGCGCTACCTTTTGTCAAGATGATGATTTAGGAGGATATGATGAAAATTATAGAAGTAAAAGACCGAACACCAGATTTAATCAATCGGTTGCTGGAAGTATGGGAAGGCTCTGTGCGCGCCACACACTTGTTCCTGTCAGATGATGAAATCAAGAGTATCAAAGAATATGTACCGCAGGCGTTGAATGGGATCGCTCACTTGATGATTGCAGAAGATGAATCTGGTCGCGTCGCAGCCTTTATGGGGATTGAGGACGGTTCGCTGGAAATGCTGTTCATCGCGCCAGAGGAACGCGGCAAAGGGCTGGGAAAACGCCTGATCCAATATGGGATTGAAAACTACGCCGTGGAACGGTTGGCCGTCAATGAGCAGAACCCGCAGGCCAGGGGCTTCTATGAACACATGGGCTTTCAGGTTTACAAACGGACAGACCTTGACGAACAGGGAAAGCCTTATCCCCTGCTGTATATGCGCCGGTCAACTGACTAAGTGCGCGGCAAGTTTTTCTCACTCAGCAAAGGGTTTGGGACTATCCCAAAACAGAAAAATGGCGCTTCGGCAATCAGCTCGGAGCGCCATTTGTCCGGTGTGTAGCCACACCGGATGTGCTTGCTCGTATATAATATAGTCAGTCTA
>CBCTZG010000103.1:0-8113 GCA_965151315.1 uncultured Clostridia bacterium | reverse complement strand
GTAAACGGCAGCGATTGGGCAATCCGCGACATTTCCTTTGCCACAAATGAAAAATGGCTTAACGGCTATGCAGACGGTACATTCAAGGGCGACAGCAACATTACCCGCGCCGAGGTTGTAACCGTTGTCAACCGCGCGACAGGCCGGACACCGGATAAGGAATATATTAACGACAACTTATCCACCCTCGACAAGTTTACCGATCTGAAAAACAACGCGCATTGGGCATACTACGACATTATGGAGGCCGCCAATACCCATATGGCGGTCAGCAATTCCGAAAATGAAATTTGGGTGAAGTAAGAAAGTAATTTTTGCGGGAGCGTGTTTTATGAGCACGCTCCCCATTTTTTATGAAACAATCTTTGACGGAAAGAGAAAAAACAATGAGAAAATTTAGCTTGATTTATATCATCCTATCGGCGCTGGGCGCTTTGACGGTGTATTCTTATGTTTTTGCGGATACAGTAATTTTCCTGATTTGTGTGGTATCCGTCAGTGCGCTTTGGTGGTTTTCAGTGAGTGATTATTTAACCAGGGAGATATCTGCACCGCTGGTCTATGCAGCTATTGGGATTCTTTTTCTGCTGCGGTTTTATGCGCTGTGCAGTATGGCAGTCTATACAGTACCGTGGTTTTTGCTCAAAACGATACTTGTATTTCTGGCATTCCGGTTTCTTTCCAATCATTTCAAAGGCAGAATTGGGAACGGTGATTTTGATGCTGCCTTTATACTCTATCTATGTGTCGATATAATTGGCCTGCTTTATGCTTTTTTTGCGGCCTGTATACTTGTTTTTATCAGAAGCCTACCCATAATTTTGAAAAACCATAAAAATCTGAAATCATACAGCGTGCCGCTGATCCCATACTTGTATGCAGGGTATATCGCGGTACTGCTTTTTGAAAAGGGGCTGATTTTTATTTGAATATACCGTTTTTTGATGTTAAAACCAAAAAGGATTTTAAGCTGGACAAGGGCGGTACAGTCATTGGTATGTATCGGCATAAAAACCGCGAGGACATTTTATATGTCGGCGGCGATATGCACACGCTTTGTATTGGCGCGACCCGTTCCGGTAAATCCCGTACCGTTGTTTTGGAAAGCATTGCTTTGCAGGCGCTGGCAGGTGAGAATATAGCTTGCAGTGATCCGAAGGGCGAGCTGTTCCAATATACCTATCCATTCCTTGAGAGATTGGGCTATAAGGTGCTGACGCTGGATTTCAAAAACCCGTTAAAAAGTTCAAAGTACAATTTTTTGAATATTGCAATTGACTATGTGAGTCAAAAGGATATTCCGAAAGCCATTGAAGCGACCTGGGATATAACCTCGGCGCTGGTCCCCGAAGATTCGCATGGGGAACGGATATGGTCTGACGGTGAAGCGTCCATAATTGCCGCGGCGATTATGGCGGTCATTTGCGATAATAAAGCAAATCCGGAATACCAAAACCTGACCAATGTCTATTATTTCATTTCTGAGATGTGCAAAACCGGGGAAGGTGAAATCCCATTGAATAAATATGTCAAAGCATTAGCCGCAGACCATCCGGCGCGGGCGTTGCTGGGTATTTCCCAGGTTGCGCCGTCAAAAACAAGGGGCAGCTTTTTTACTGCGGCCCTTACCACGCTGCGGCTTTTTACCAACCCTTATGTTTGCGATATGACATCTGCCAGTGATTTTACAGCGGAACAGATGTGCAGCGAAAAAACGGCGCTGTTCATTATTTTGCCGGATGAAAAGATCACCTATTACAGCCTTGCGTCCCTGTTTATCAATCAGTTTTATGAACGGCTGGTAAAGATTGCAGACGACAGGGGCGGCAGGCTCCAGCGCAGGATCAATTTTAACCTTGATGAGTTCGGCAACTTCATGAAGATACCTGCATTTTCTAACAAACTGACAGTAGGCGGCGGGCGCGGGATACGGTTTAACCTCTATTTGCAGGATTTCAGCCAGCTTGAAGAAAAGTATGGCCGGGAGGTCTACCCTACAATCATCAGTAACTGCCATGTATGGATATATTTGCAGTCGGACGGGCCGGAAACGCAAAAGCTAATCAGCGAAAAGCTGGGCAATTATACGGTGGCGACCAGTTCACAAAGCACACAGTATTCAGGCAGTGGGATCAGTCCCGGAAACATGACTGCCAGCAGCAATCTGACCGGCAGGCCGCTTTTAACGCCGGATGAGGTGGGAAAAATAAAACGCCCATACAGTCTGATTACCTCCAGGGAATATCCTGCAATATTAAACGCGCCGGACTTGTCAAAATGGTATTTTAATCAGATGCTTGGCCTTGGCGACCCGGAGCATAACCGGAAGGTGCGTGAGGAACGGGAAAACCGACGCCCGGTCCGTACCTGTGACGGGACGCTGAAGCTATGGGGGATATGGGAAAATTATACGGGAACGCCAATGCGGGAAAGCATAAGAAATAACATCCATGGGACGCGGGCAATCCCCAGGGATATATTCAATCCGAGAAAGGAAGGACTTGAAAGTGAAACAAATCCATTTATTGAAACAAAAATTTAAAAGGATGGCAGCACTGACAGTTGCTGCCCTGACAAGCACGGCAATGACGGTCCATGCAGACATTGCCGGAAGTAAAATCGCGACCGGTACAACCCAGCTTGTTGATGATGCCACATCGTGGCTTTTAATTATTGCGCCGTCTGTATCGGCATTGCTCATTATTTACTATCTCATCCGGAAAGGGATGTCAGACGAGATGGAGCATAAAAAGTGGAACAGCAGGATTGTTGTTACGATTGTTTCCTGTATAGGCGCGGTGGTCGCTTCCGTGCTCATCAATCTGCTGGTGGGATATTATCAATAAGACGGGGGTATGTTTATGAACAGAGTGACAGAGATTCAGGAAAAAATATATGAGCAGTACAGCCGATATATAGATGATATGCTGACCCGTCCGCCGAAGTACCTGCTCGATCATGCGGAAGAAATCGCTTTTGTAAAGCAAACAGCAGATTTACTGCACGACGACGCAGAGGAGCTTCCCGATGCACTTGTTCATCATCTGCGGCATAGGGATACGTTTTTTTCGGAACTTTATGCGATGTGGAAGGATGCAGAGCCGAACCGCAGGGAAGATGAACGGGAAACGCTGAGGGAATTATTTATGACTGCGAACCATCGGTTTGCAGAAACTTATCCGGCTGAGGAAATGGACGAGGACATGGAATTGTGAGGTGGTTACATAGATGGAAGTCATATTGATTGCCTTGATATCCGCCCTGTTAGCGGCTGCACTGGAGTATGTGAATAACATATTAAATTCCATTGTTCCGATAGCCTTACACGCAGAGCAATATATGACCACTCTATTGGGTGGTACAGGATTCCAGCAGACCTTTGACATCATATTTAATTTTGGTATTTCCCTGATTGTATTGAAATTTCTAAAACGGGCGTTTGACAGCTATGTGCTTTGGCAGGACGGTGATCCGGATGCAGACCCGATCAATCTGGTAACAAAATTTTTGCGGGCAATTGTAGTTGCCGTATCCTTCCCAACTCTGTATGAATGGCTTGCGACGGCAACGGAGGACATGACAAATCAAATATTAAATTCCCTGTCCGGCAGCCTTTCAGACAGTTTCGCCAATGCGATTATGTCATTGGTTTCTTTGAATTTATTTAATGCAATTGTGTCCCTTGTGTTCTTTATCTGCTTCTTTTTCCTGTATATCCAGTTTTTGATGCGCGGTATGGAAATTTTGGTGCTTAGAATGGGTATGCCGATTGCCTGTACCGGCTTGATGGAAAACGATAAGGGCGTGTTCGGTGCATATATCAAAAAGTTTTTCCAGAGCACGCTGACGGTGGTCGTTCAGATTTCCCTTGCCAAAATGAGCGTGGGACTGATGCTGAACGCACATGTGTTTTGGGGAATCGCGGCAATGATGCTGGCGCTGAAAACACCGAGGTTTTTACAGGAATTTATGATTACAACCGGTGTTGGCGGTAATCCGATGAATACGGTTTACCATACTACCCGTTTGGTGCAGATGGCAAAATCAGTTGTTAAAAAGTAGGTGGATAGATGCAGACGATAGAAGAACTTTCAAACCTGTTGATCAATCTGATACGGGCCGGGTTAGGGTTCCGGATTATATACTGCTGTATCAGGCTGATGTCCGCGGACGAGGAACAGGGTACATACAAACGCAGGATCAGGAATTCATTGATTGCGGTGGTAATCAATGAACTTGTATGGGTAATAAAGGATTTGGTAATTGCATATTTTTGACCTTATTCCAAATTGGAACAAGGTTCATAAAACACGAAATCAAAAAATGCGCATAATTCGTTGACAATCGTGATACAATATAGTATAATATTATTAGAAATATCGAGTTAGATTGTGCGGCAGAGCATTTTGAAAAATGCTTCTGCGGATTGAGAATGAGGTGAAAGAAATGAATTTTTACACAGTCAGGGATTTAAGGACAACACCCAAAAGTATTTGGGAGGATCTCGCGGCAGACGGCGAAGCGGTGATTACCAATAACGGGAAACCAACCGCCCTTTTGATTGATATTGCAGACGGCAGCTTTGAGGAAACAGTAAAGGCTGTCAGGCAGGCCAAGGCGATGATTGCGTTTAATTCCATGCGTACAAAGGCTGCAAAAAGCGGATATATGAGCGAGGAAGAAATAGAAGCGGAAATCAATGCTGCGCGCGGAGAGGTGTAAACGATGCTTGTAGTCATTGATACGAATATCCTTGTTTCGTCGCTGTGGTCGAAAAACGGAGCGCCGGCCCAGGTCATGGGAATGGTTTTTAACGGGAAACTGGTTCCGTGTTATGATTACCGGATTATGAATGAATACCGCGTTGTGCTGGAACGGCCGAAATTCCAATTTTCGCAGGCTGAAATCAACAGCCTGCTGGAATGGATTGAAACCAGCGGCCGGAGTATGGTTGCGGAAATATCGGCGGAGCCGTTTGTGGATGAGGCGGATAGGAAGTTTTATGAGGTAGCCAAAAGCTGCCATGCAGTGCTGATTACAGGGAATAAAAAGCATTTCCCAAAGAAGGATTGGATTGTCAGCGTGTCAGAATTTTTGGAACAATACCAAACGGAAAGATAAACAATGTGTGAAATCCTCTGTCAAATAAAAGACAGGGGATTTTTTTGACCTTATTCCAAATTGGAACAAGGTTCATGCGGCAAGGAGAGTGAGAAACGCATATGACAAAATTGTATATCCCGGAAGGTGTGAAAACGAAATCGGAAATATTTAACGGTTTCGGATTTACACAGCTAATGCAGACCGCGCTGATTACAGTTGTTTTCGGCGCGGTTTCTTTTATATTTTACACGGTTCATCAAAATTTACCGTTCCTGATTACTTCCATTTTGATTGTGTGTGCCGCAGCGGTTACGGTGCTGACAAAGGACGCTACCAACCAAAGCGTGATTGACTATTTAAAGAATATGATTGCCTTTTCAAAAACGCAGAAGTCATACATATACCATGGCAGCGAGGAGGTTTTTAAATGAATTTCCTCAAAAAGAAACCGAAAATAGAAGTCAGCCCCAAGGTGCAGACGGCAAATGAATTTGTGAATGTAAAGGACATTCAAAACAGGCTGCTATATACCAAGGACCATTATGTTTTTGCCTATATCCGCGTCCCACCTGTTTCCCGTGAGTTAATGAGCGAGACAGAGCAGGAAATACAGATACGCAATCTGTCTGTCGCGCTGTCCACGGAACAGAAGCCTTTTAAACTGCTTGCCATTTCAAGGCCCGTGAATATCTCAGACTTAATCGACGATATGACCGATGCTTATTTGGTGGCAGACACGCCGCAGCAAAAGGAATTATTAAAAAATGATATTGATACCGTAAACGGTTTTGCGTTAAGCGGCGATGTAATGGAACGGCAGTTCTATTTTATTATATGGGAAGGCTATTATGATGGCGTGTATGTGGATTTGCTCAAACGCGCGGAGGATTTTTGTGCAAAGGTCGCTTCCGTCCAAAAGGATGTCAAAATCCTGGAGGATCACGAGATCGTGCAGCTATGTAATTTATTTGCCAACCCTGGATATGCGCATTTTGAACAGGGCGAAATCATACCGTCCTTCCCGTTGTTAGGAGGGATTGCACCGTGAAAAAGAACAAGTACAGTACCCAGCCGATAGAGGTGAATGAAGCAATCTTAAATGTTATTACACCCATGGGGCTGGAATTTAAAAGAAATCATCTATATGTAGGGGAAAATATTGCAAAACTGTACGGGATTATTAAATATCCGCCGGAGGCCGGTGTTGGCTGGCTGTCAAAAATCAATAATATGCCGAGTACGGTTGTCTGCCAGACCTATACGCCGACAGATAACAGCGAACTGATACAGAATATTTCCTCTACCATCAAGCAAAAGACAGGGGAAGCTGAAAGCGCCCGTGACCCGCTTGTGAGGCAGCGGGCGCTGAAGGCTGTGGAACAGGGCGAGAATATTATGAAACAAATCGACCAGAACGGCGAAACGGTGGGCTACGTTTCCAATATTATCATGGTAACGAACAGCGATGAGGAACAGTTTCAGCAGAGGTGCCGGCAGGCGGAAACCACGATTGCAAGCGTGAAATGCAAGGCAAGAGGGCTTGCCAATTTGCAAAAAAACGCATATAAGGCAATTTCCCCTTATCATGTGCCGGATGAAAAAATAGAGAATATATGCCGGAAGCTGATGCCGGTTTCCACCTTTGCCGGAGGGTTCCCGTTTGCATCTTCCTCTTATTCGGACGGGAGAGGCTTTTACTTTGCAAAAGATGTGTCAGGCGGCATGGTTGCGATTGACCCATGGCTCCGTCACGGAGACAGGACAAATTCAAACTGGGTTTTTATGGGTATACCCGGAATCGGGAAATCCGCTACAACCAAGCATGTGATTACAGAAGAATATGCGAGAGGTACAAAAATTATCCTGATTGATCCCGAACGGGAATACCAAAAATTGACAAAAGATATGGGCGGAGACTGGCTGGATGCAGGCGGCGGCGCAGGCGCTTTAATCAATCCGTTTCAGGTGCGTCCGACTCCAGGGGATGATGACGAGGAAACCGGGGAATATGAGACAAACGACAGCTTGCGGCTTTATGATAAACAGGTAAGAGGTATGGGGGATTTGGCGCTGCATATGAAAACGCTGGAAATCAGCTTTGGGTTATATTTGCCGGAAATCAGCGATTTTGAAAGAGCATATCTGAACAAAGCGATATTGGAACTTTATGAAAGATTTGGTATCAATCTTACGATGAAACTGAAAGAGAAACGGATTGACCGCTACCCGATTATGAAGGATTTATATGATTACCTGTTGGAAAAGGCGGCAGATAAAGCATTGCCAGAGGATGAAAAAGAGCATTACCGTCACCTTGCCTGCCTGTTGGAAAGTGCGGCGATTGGACAGGATAGCTTTTTATGGAACGGCCAGACAAGCATTAAGCCAAAGTCAAAATGGATTTGCCTGGATACCCATTCTTTGCAGAACAGCAGCGATAAGGTGATTAAAACGCAGTATTTTAACCTTCTCACCTGGGCGTGGGAGCAGATGAGCAATGACCGGACGGAACGTGTTTTGCTGGTGTGTGACGAGGCATACCTGATGATTGATACAAAGGTGCCGCAAAGCCTTGTTTTTCTGAGGAACTGTGCAAAGCGGGCCAGAAAATATGAGGCTGGATTGATGATTATATCCCATAGCGTGGTGGATTTTCTCGATCCCTCCATTAAAATGTATGGGCAGGCGCTTTTGGACACCCCATGCTATAAGGTACTGTTTGGCGCGGACGGCCAAAACCTGAAGGAACTGGCAGACCTTTATAATCTGACAGAAGCGGAAAAAGAACTGCTGCTTGCCAAAAAACGTGCTGTCGCGTTATTCTGCTGCGGCGCAAAAAGAATGAGCGTCAAATTTGATTTGCAGCACAAGTTGAAATATATCAGCGGCGGCGGGCGATAAAAGTAAAAATACGTTAGAAAGACAGACTTCATTGCGAGGTCTGTCTTTTTTGTTAGGAGCATTCCTGTTAAGAAACAAAAATGATGTTTGACAAAAAAGAATACCTCTC
>CBCTZG010000102.1:0-8257 GCA_965151315.1 uncultured Clostridia bacterium | reverse complement strand
CGGTTAACCTCTTTTGAACCACGCGACTATCGCGTGGTTTTCAGTATACAAAAAAGGGACAGGAATCTCTTCCTGTCCCTTATTACGCTTATACGCTTTTATTTATACAGCGGGCCGTATTTGGCGCAGGCCTTGTAGTCCGCGCTTTCCTTGTCTTCTGTACCGAAGGCTGCCCAGGAATGGGGCCGGAAAATCCGCTCGTCCGCTACATTGTGCATCGCAACCGGAATCCGGAGCATAGAGGCCAGCGTGATCAAGTCGCTGCCGATATGGCCATGGACAGTAACGCCATGGTTCGCACCCCAGTTCGCCATTACGCTGTATACATCCTTGAACGCGCCCTTGCCGGTGAGGATCGGTGCAAACCAGGTGGTGGGCCAAGTACGGTCTGTCCGCAGATCCAGCTTTTCATGGGCATCGTCCGGCAGAGTTACCGTGTAGCCCTCAGCAATCTGGATCATGGGGCCCATGCCGTCTACCAGGTTTACACGGATCAGGGTTACCGGCATCTCAGCCAAGGTCTTGAAGTGGGAGGAGAAGCCGCCCCCACGGAAATACTCGTAATCCGCGCGGCACCAATCTGTGGCCTTTAAGCAGGCGTCAATATCAGCGTCTGTCATATTCCACCATTCCTTCATGGTTCCATTGCCAGCAGCGTCTTTAGAAGCGCCGGTGCAGTCCATTGCGGTAGCGCCGGAGTTGATCAGATGGATAAAGCCATTGGCAGCCTTGCCTTCTGGCTTTTTACCGGTTACCCGTTCATACGCCTCCGGGCTCCAATATGTACGCACGTCATGGAAGCAAGGCGCCTTGCCGGTCAGCAGGTTTCCAAACAGCATGGATACACCGTTTAACGTATCGTTCTCTGTGGCAAAGGGGAACGGCTGCTTTTTGCCGTTCCAGCCAAAGCTGGACGCCAGCATAGATTCAGTAAAGTCCGCATTCGGCAGCCAGTCGGTCCACTGCCGCTGCCCCTGGAATCCGCCGACAACGCCGTTGCGGCCCAAGGCTTCTTCGTTCCAGCCCATTTCAGCCAGCTTCGGATTGCCATGGAGGATATCGTTTACGATCAATGTGAACTTAACAATAAACTCCCAATCCTTATCCGGATCAACGACCTTCGATTTTTTAATGATGTCCGGGAAATTCTTTCCGGCGTTTTTATCAAAGCCCTCTTTGCAGTTTGCCTTTACCCAAGCCAGAGCCTTGTCATATTCGTCATGATCATAGATTTCCAGTGTAATCCGGCGCAGAACCTCTGTTAAGTCTACCCATTCCGCCCGGATTCCCAGATATTTCTGGAAGAAGCTGGCATCACAGTAGGAGCCGGCGATACCCATGGCTACGCCGCCCAGGTTTACATACGCCTTATTCCGCATCCAGCCCACCGCAACGGCGCTTCTGGCAAACGCAATAATTTTCTCTGCTACGTCAGCTGGGATATTTTTATCGTCCCGGTCCTGTACATCGTGCCCATAGATAGAGAATGCAGGCAACCCGCGCTGCGCGAACGCGGCCATAACCGCCGCCAGATATACCGCGCCCGGCCGCTCTGTACCGTTAAAGCCCCAAACAGCCTTAATGGTTGTGGGATCCATATCGAATGTTTCTGTGCCATAGCACCAGCAGGGTGTAACCGCCAGCGTCGCCACAACATTTTCTGTAGCGAACTGCTCCGCGCACTTGGCGCTCTCCGCGCCGGAACCGATGGTGCAGTTGGAAATCACACATTGTACCGGTGTGCCGTCCGGATACCGCAGGGTGCTGGAGATTAACTCCGCAGCGCTTTTCGCCATATTCATGGTCTGCTCTTCCAGGCTCTCCCGGACGCCGCCCCAGCGGCCGTCGATCGTCGGTCTGATTCCGATTTTCGGATAAATACTCATACTTTTTTCCCTCCGTTTGTTTTAATGCTTCCATAAATATCGTATTGTATCTTTATTATAGCACAAATCCCAGGAATTTCAATGATTAAATTGTAAAATATTTTTAATTGTGATATAATAGCTATATCAATAATCCAAAAATTGGAGGTTTTGCAAATGAAAGCAGTCATTACCGGTGCAAGCTCAGGAATCGGCCGGGACCTGGCAAAAATTTTAAGCGGTATGGGCTACGAATTAGTGCTGGTGGCCCGCCGGGGAGAATGCTTAGAAGCGCTGCGCCGGGAACTGCCCGGCAAGGCGGTGCCGGTGGTTTTGGATCTGTCCCGCCGGGAAAACTGCTTCTATCTTTATGATCTGCTGCGGGACGAAGGAATCGACTTTTTTATCAACAACGCCGGCTTCGGCGCCTGCGGCTGGTTCACGGAGCTGCCTTTGGAAACGGAGCTCAGCCTGCTGGAAACCAATGTGGCCGCCGTACACATCCTCACCAAGCTGTTTGCCCAGAAATTTGCCAAGGCGAATCACGGCAGGATCTTAAACGTGGCCTCTGCCGCCGGATTTATGGCGGGCCCGCTGCTCAGCGCCTATTACGCCTCCAAAGCGTATGTGCTGCGGCTCTCCGAAGGGATTTCGGAAGAACTCCGGCAGCAGAAAAGTGCCGTCCGGATATCTGTTTTATGTCCCGGCCCAGTCAAAACAGAATTTGACCAGGTAGCCGGCGTCCGGTTCAGCCTCCGGGGGCTGGACAGCCGAAAAGTGGCCGAATATGCCATCCGCAAAACGCTGCAGGGGAAACGGGTGATCATTCCTGGCTTTGGTATGCGTATTGCGCTGTTTTTGGCCCGGTTCGTGCCGGAAAATGGGGTCACCCGAGCCGCTTTCCATATCCAGCACCGGAAGCTGAAAACAAAATGACAATAAATATCCCCCCGTTATACGGGGGATATTTATTGTATAACGAAAAGACAGGAGCCGGCCGGCTCCTGTCTTTTTCATCATCCCCGCCGGGCCGGCGGGAAAGCTGCTATATTTATGATTTCAGGATCTGCTCCAGGGTCTGTACGGCCCCGTCAATCCAGTCGCCTGCAAACAGCTCAATCATTCCCTTGTCACACGCGTTCGACAGCCGGGGATCGATGGGGAGCTTTGCCAGCACAGGCAGCTGATACGCCGCCGCGGCTTCGTCAATATGGCTGTCCCCGAAAATCAAATAGTCCTTACCATTGTCCGGGCAGCGGAAATAGGACATATTCTCCACCAGCCCCAAAATTGGAATATTCATCATCTTAGCCATATTCACCGCCTTTGCCACGATCATGGACACCAGCTCCTGGGGCGAAGCTACCACGATGATCCCATCCACGGGGATGGACTGGAAGACCGTCAGCGGTACGTCGCCGGTTCCCGGGGGCATATCGATAAACAGATAGTCCACATCGCCCCAAATCACATCCGTCCAGAATTGTTTAACCATATTCCCGATGATCGGCCCCCGCCAGATCACCGGATCAGTATCCTTTTCCAGGAGCAGGTTGATAGACATTACGGAAATCCCCGTTTTGGTCTTTACCGGGAACAGGCCCATCTCGTCTGCCTGGGCTTTTTCCCGCAGACCAAAGGCCTTGGGGATAGACGGGCCCGTGATGTCCGCGTCCAGGACACCGATTTCATATCCCTGCCGCCGCATGGCCGTAGCCAGCAGCGCAGTCACCAAGGATTTCCCCACGCCGCCCTTGCCGCTGACAATGCCGATCACCTTCTTGATATGGCTCATTTCATGGGGCATCGCGGAAAAATCTGTCTGGCGTTCGCTGCAGCTTTCCCCGCAGCTTTCGCAATTATGATCACAGTTCATTGTATACATCTCCCTATTTTGTACTTATGTATATTATACCCCAACCACGCGATGAATGCAATCACTTATTTTTTCTTCTGCTCCTGCATCTCCTCATGGAGCCGGGAAACATTTTGAGTCAGCATCTCATAGTGTTCCTTTTCCTCATGCTTCTCGATCAGGCTGCTTTCAATATGGGGCTCCACCAGCCAGGGATGCCGGTCCTGATACCGATAAATCAGCTTTAAGAGGATGGGCGTGATGATGGTCGTGGCGACCACCATAATGATGACCGGCGCGAAAAACGCTTCCGGCATCAGTCCCAGCGCAGCGCCCTTGGCCGCCACGATCAGCGCCACCTCGCCCCGGGAAATCATGCCGATACCAATCTTGACACACTGCAGGTTCGTATACCGGCAAAGCTTGGCGCCCAGTCCACAGCCAATAATTTTTGTCAGCACAGCCACCAGCAGCAGCACGACGGAAAACAGGATAATGGATGCGGACATCGTCCCAATGGTGACCTTCAGGCCCACGCTAGCGAAAAACACCGGCGACAGAAGCAGGAAGGAGATATCGTCAAATTTACCAATCATATAGGTCGTCCGCTTGTTATTGGACAGGATCAGGCCGGCGATAAACGCGCCGGTAATATCGGAAACGCCGAAGAACCGTTCCGCTGTATACGCCATGAGCAGGCACAAAACGAACGCCATAATCGCGAACCGCCGCAGATCCTGCTTATAGCCGTTAATCCAGGGCTGGACAAATTTGATAAACAGCAGGGCAATCACGCCGCTGAGCAGGAAGAAACCCAGGATCTTTGCCAGCACAACCCAGATATTGAC
This sequence comes from uncultured Clostridia bacterium, assembly GCA_965151315.1. Taxonomy (GTDB): domain Bacteria; phylum Bacillota; class Clostridia; order UBA1381; family UBA1381; genus Avimonoglobus. The sequence continues at coordinate 3,689 of CBCTZG010000102.1, read as the reverse complement.
GGTAGAATCCGCAAAGCTGGTGATCACCGTCAGGGCGATAATGCCCAATACGTCGTCGATCAGGGCCGCCCCCAAAATGGCGTTGCCCGTCCGGGTGGACAGCTTTCCCAGTTCCTTCAGAGTCTCCACAGATATGCTGACGGATGTGGCCGTTAAGACGACGCCGATAAAGATATTCTGCAAAAATACCTTCGGATCCCCGGTCTGATTAAAGAAATAGGCCGCGAAAAACCCGCCGATCAAAGGCAGGATCACGCCCAGAAGCGCAATAACAAAGGAAGCCAGGCCGCTTTTTTTCAGTTCCCGCACATCGGTCCCCAAGCCGGCGGAGAACATCATGACAATGACCCCAACCTCCGCGATATTATCAATAAATTCCGACTCGGTGATCCATCCCAGCACAGCCGGCCCCAGCAAAAGCCCGGCCAGCAGTGCGCCCACAACCTGGGGCAGCTGCACCCGCCGGGTCAAAAGCCCCAAAAGCTTGGTGCTCAGAAGAATCAGCGCAATATCCAGTAAGTATTTGTATCCCATCGTTAACCCCCGCTTTCGATTTTTTCCATCCTATATCATACGCTTCTTTACTGGAAAATGCAATCGCCAGAATGTAATATTTTTTAGAAAAATTCCCTTCAAATTTTGTCAATAAAGAATGTTTTTTGGCTTTTTTTGTGGGTGGGAACCGATTTTCGGACATACAAAAAATCCCCGGTATGGCGCGGGGATTTCTGGTAAGGGTGGGACCTAAAGTCGATCCCGGCCCCTGGGAACCGGGATTGTATCAAATACGGCCGCTATGCTGCGCTGTATTTACATTTTTTTCGGGGTAAATATAAAAAAACGCGCTTCTCTGTATTGGATAGACAGATAGTATGTATATAGCGGCCGCAAATGATCCGAATATAAATTATCGCGTCGCCAGTTCCTTTTTTTCTTCCAATAAATAAGACGACGCGGCGATCAAGGCCTCGGGGGCTATGCCCAAAGCGTCCGCAATGCAAAAGAATGCGTCCAGGGAAAACGGGCGGATGATGTTGGGCGCTTCGATGGCGCTCAAATGCGAGCGGCTCAGGCCCGCCTTGTCCGCCAGCTCCTCCTGGGACATCCCCTGCATCCTGCGATACATAGAAATCGTAATTCCCAGCTGGATAAACCGATCCCGGTTATTAAACTTCATTTCTTTGCGCATGCCATCATCTCCACTCTGCCTATTAGTATACAGCAAGCGTGGATGATTTTCAGCATTTTTTATAAAGCATTTGTCTATTATAGTTAACAAAACAGGAAAAAGCCCGCAGCGTGTCCGCCGCGGGCTGGTTTTTTTTATTTACCGCATCTGATCCAACGCATCCTGGAGCCACCAGGCCCCGATGTCAAACGCCTTGTAGAGGTTATCCCGTTCACCGCTCCGGTAATTGATCCCTTTGCCGATCTCGCCGGTATTGTCCTGGATGTGGAACTTCACCTTTTTCGTCACGTCCACATCCCCGTTCTTTTCCGTTTCCAGGATCTCCATCACCAGCAGAAGCCGCTCTCCCAAATCACCGTAATAGATGGTGTTGCCCCGGCGGTATACAGGCTTCCCCTTGTAGGTCAGTTCCTTTTTCTTTTTCGCAGCCGCCATGCCGTTTCTCCTCTCCCGGCCCCTCACAGGCCGTAACCAATCTCAATCATTTCCATGTTCAGCTCCAGCAAATTCTGCTTCGCTGGAGGGATCGTCTTTTCCGCGCCCTTCTTGATCTCCTCCAGGGTAAAGATCCCCGTTTCCTTGATCAGCGCCCCCAGCATAACCATGTTGGCCAGGCTCCCCTTGCCGTTTTCGTTGGCCAGGTTGGTGGCGTCCACATAAACGGCCTTGACGTCCTGCCGCTTGACCTGCCGGTCGATCAGGCTGCTGTCCACAATAACCGTACCCCCGGCGGTCACCTCGTCCTCAAATTTGTCTAAAGACGGCTTGTTCATGCTCACCAGGATGTCCGGGTGGATAATAATCGGGGAACCCACAGGCTCATCGGAAATAATGACATGGCAGTTTGCCGTGCCGCCCCGCATCTCCGGGCCGTAGGAGGGAAGCCAGGAAAGCTGCTTCCCCTTCATAAGCGCCGCATACGCCAGGATCTTGCCGGCGAACAGAATCCCCTGGCCGCCGAAACCGGTAATGATAATATTATTTGTCATCTTGCTTCCTCCTATTCCACATCTTTGTAAACGCCTAAGGGGTAGTAAGGAATCATATCATTCCGCAGCCGCTCCATGGCTTCTACTGGGGAAAGCCCCCAGTTGGTGGGGCAGGTGGAAAGAAGTTCCACCAGGGAAAAGCCCTTGCCGTCGATCTGGTTCTGGAACGCCTTTTGAATGGCCTGCTTCGCCTTTTTGATATTCGGTACGCTGTCCAGGGATACCCGGGCGATATAGCTGGGCCCATCTAGGGTAGCCAGCATTTCCGCCATACGGATGGGATTGCCTTGGGTTTTTACATCCCGGCCGTAGGGGGATGTCTGGGTCACCTGGCCCGGCAGGGTTGTGGGGGCCATCTGGCCGCCGGTCATCCCGTAGATCGTATTGTTGATAAAAATTACCGTAATGTTTTCGCCTCGGGCTGCGGCATGGACAGTCTCCGCCGTGCCGATAGCCGCCAAGTCACCGTCGCCCTGATAGGTGAATACCACCTTGTCCGGATGCACCCGCTTAATGCCGGTGGCCACCGCCGGCGCGCGGCCGTGCGCCGCCTGCTGCACATCGCAGTTGAAATAGTTATATGCTGTAACGGCGCAGCCAACCGGCGCAACGCCGATGGTCTTCCCTTCGATCCCCAGTTCGTCCAGCACCTCGGCCACCAGCCGGTGGCAGATGCCGTGGGTACAGCCGGGGCAGTAATGGAACTGATTCTGGGTCAGGCCGTGGGGCCGTTCAAATACTGTTGTCATGCTAACGCACCTCCCATGATCTTTTCCGCTTCCGCCACAACCTCTGCCGGCGTGGGGATAATGCCGCCGGTCCGCCCGTAAAAATATACCGGCGCCTGACCGTTCACAGCAATTTTTACATCTTCTACCATTTGTCCCATACTCATTTCCACAGACAAAACCGCCTTGGCGCCCTTGGCCGCCTGGGCGATGGCTGCGGTCGGGAACGGCCACAGGGTAATAGGCCGAATCACGCCGGCCTTGATCCCCTGCGCCCGCAGGGTTTTCACCGCGCTTTCCACGATCCGGCTGGTGGTGCCGTAAGATACCACCACGATCTCCGCGTCTTCCAGGCCGTGGGCTTCGTATCGGATTTCCTTTTCCTGGATCACATCATATTTCTTCTGCCGCCGGAGCACTGTTTCCTCCAGCTCCTCCGGGGACAGGTACAGGGAATTGATAATATTGTGCTCCCGCTTTAAGCCTGTACCGTCGGTGGCCCAGGATTTGTCCGCCGCCACCGGCGCCGGCACGTCGTCAAAATCCACCGGTTCCATCATCTGGCCCAGGGTTCCGTCGCCTAAGATCATCACCGGCGTCCGGTATGTATCCGCCAGGTTAAAGGCGTCTGCCGTCAGGCGCACGATTTCCTGGACGGAGTTGGGGGCTAATACGATCATATGATAATCCCCATGGCCGCCGCCCTTGGTGGCCTGGAAATAGTCCGACTGGGCCGGCTGGATGCCGCCCAGACCCGGGCCGCCCCGGACAATGTCCACGATT
>CBCTZG010000101.1:0-8539 GCA_965151315.1 uncultured Clostridia bacterium | reverse complement strand
CCGAATTTCCCATAGTAAGGGCAACAATCGTAACCATAACAGCTATTTTCTTTAGGCAGGCGCGAAGCGTTTGTCCCATCCAGCGGCTGTGGGCTGAAATCAGCACGGAAGGTATAAATATTGCTTTCCGCCCCAAATGCAGGCGTATATTCCAGCGCCTGGCCGACATTCGCCTCCACGGACAACGAAAAATACCCTTCTTCCTGCCATCCCGTCAGCAAATTGTTTGCACCCGTATACGGGCTACCGTTTAAAACATAGTTTTCTGTGGTGTCAGATGAAAAATCATCCTCATAAACCACGTGCTCCTCCGCATACACGCCTGTGGAAGCTGCAAGCAGAAGCATTACCGCCGTCATGATCCATGCCGTTAACCTTTTTTGTTTCATTTGTTTTCCTCCTTTAAAATTTAATAGTGGCCCTCTTTCGTTTTACGCTTTGTAAACATCCCTCCGTCCTGCTGAAGCCCTCAAACGTGCCGTTTTTTCAATCCGTTTCCAAAACCTCCAGTCCCGTTCGAGCGGTCTTATAATACAGTTTCATTTGGTATCCGTCCATATAAACCGGGAAATCCGGCTGGAATGTGACCGTGCCCGCATCCGCCGGAAGCGTACCCTGCTGTACATCGACTCCAGCCAGCGCTTCCCCGTCATATAGCACCGCCGCTATAAAATAAGGTATCTGTGTTCCCGTATAATTATCAGCTTCCAATAAATACGCTCCGTTTTCACCTTTTTTCATCGTCACCATGATTTCCTGTTCCGATTCCACGCCGAAGGTTGCCGTAACCCCCAAAAATTCGGCCGTCACAGAGAGCGCACTGCAATTTTCGGGAATGGTCAGATTGTTGTTTTTATCAATCGCCGCAGCCGGATCGGAGTTCGTGTAACGCAGCAAATCCTTTGCGAATATCTCCTGTCGGCGGCCGCTTTCATTTTCCCCAAATACCCGGATCGTATTGAGGTTTACCATCCTGCTGTTGCTGACAACGTCATAAATCACCAGCTTTTCAGGAACCTTTCGGATCGTTACGTCGTCCACATAAATGGGCGGACAGTCCGTCATGATTCCTTGAAACCAAAGCGATAAGCTCACTTTTTTCGCCTGCACTCTTTGAATGTCCGTACTTTTTACAAGTGTATAAAAATGCTTCCATCCATTTTCCGCTTCCTCGACGGCAAGCTGGGGATGGTTTTCGGCACCGGCGACGGCGGGATTCCCGATTTCGTCCAGCAACCGCACTTGCGCTTCAAACTGCGGCGGATTTTTATCCGCCTCCACCCCATAAACATAAAAATCAATCCGCATATTTTCGTCCAGCATATCTTCCCTGGCAAGATCGACCTGCCTTGAAAGGTAAAGCTGATCACTTTCATTCACAAACGTATCCGTATTCACTTTAAAGGATTTGTTCCCGGAATGTTTTTTTTCATCTGTAGTTTCCCACATCTCGTCACGTGTCCTGCCGACAGTCATGTAAACATAGCCCTCCATACCCGCCTCCAGGACGGATTCCCCATAAGAGATAGGTTCTGACGCCGCAGGCAGCGCCTGCGCCAATATTAAAAGCATGCATATACCTAAAACCAGCCGTTTCATCGTTCTATCCTCCTCATCGGATATTATAATACATTGTATATGGCGCAAGCGTTTTCTGATCCCAGATAAAAAGGGTAATCCTGTCGGCCTGGCCGAAATCGGCTTCATCTAAAGGGATTGTCAGCTCCGCTTTTTGTCCCGTTTCAATCACAGCCGTGTCGCTGCCGGCAAACAGCAGCCTCCGGGTTTCGTCATATACGCCAAGAAATGCGGTGACCTCCGCAGCCTCCCCATAATTCTCCAAAGGGATCATAAGTTGCCCTGCCTGTGTAATATTTTCTTTATCCACGGAACCTTGTTCCGCATTATAGGGCCGCCCGATAACCGCAACGCCGTCCTGCCGCCCGTTTATGGCAAAGCCTGCAACCGCAGCTGTGTTCCCCGTTCCAAATACCGCAAGCGTATACATGCCAGGCAAAAGCTCCCCCGCCATCTGCATCGTTACCGTCTGCATCGCGTCTGATTCTTTTTCCACCTCTCCCATATAAACAACATCCGCATGCTCTAAATCCGCATACTTCATATGATCATACGTCCCGTAAACTATGAAGGCCGCCAGCTTGCTGCCCATTGCCACGGATTTGTCCATAATCATGCTGGCCGTTATGGAGGATGTCCCGTCCGCTGCGGCATGTAAATATTGAACCTCCTGATTTACCGGCCTTCCTGAACCGCAAATCTCGATTTGATCATATATTCCGGACGCCCCAATTGTCAGCGTAAACGCTTTATTTTCATAGCCGGCAGGCAGCTGCAAATTGAAATGGCAGCCATCCCTGGTCACCTGCATTGCATTCATATAAACCCATCGCGCGCTGTCCGAAAAATCAGCGCCCTTTTCCGTTAAAATAGCAGTGAGCATTTCCGTACCGGCAAGCGGCCTGTTTTGGTACAGCGTAACGTCAATGTCAAAAAGCCCGTTCCCTCTGTCCGTGGCCTTTATATTCAAATTGCTATCCTGGAATTGGGGATCCGGAGATAAATACAAGACCGCAACGCTCTTGGCATCTATTGTATAGCTTGTAAAGGGTGTGTCGGCGTTAACCTGGCTTTCTTTTGCATAAAATGCATCAGGCGTATCAATGTCATTGTGGGTCAGCATTGTCTCACCTGTTAAAACAACTTCCTTTTCAAGATAATACTGTCCGCTTGCCTGAAAGGTGAGATTGTGCGCCACTTCCGAATTCCTGTTTACCAAGATCAAATTCAAGCCGCCGTCAGGCCGACGGTACGTCGCCGCGGTCAATACATATTGGCTCGGGTCTTCCACAACACCATACCGGTCAATCACCCGGTCGGCATTCCAATAGATATTTTCAGTGTCAAGCGGATCCGTTTTTGAAACCGTTGTCGAAACAATTTCCTGTGTATACGCCTCACTGAACATGGAAAGCAAGTCCGCCATCCCCATAAATACAATTTTCCCCGAATTATACGGGCGGATGACGCCCCATCCGGAACCGGGCCAGTAATCCGCATCGCCCGGCGTGGCAATTGCCGCATGGTAACTTATGGGGCCGCAATCGGGATTATTCATCAGCCGCACCAAAAACTCCGCTGAGGTTAGCGTCCCATAAAGGCATTGAATCATTTTGTAGCCGTAATCATACCCGTTTTCATTGGTGTAAATCGGGCTGTCCGGGTCAATCCATACAGCATGTTCTGATAAATACACCTTAATATCGGTGCCATATTTTTCATTTGCTGCCTGAATTGGGTCTGTTACCCGCTTCAAAGATGCGCGGAACGCACTGGCAAAATCGCTGCGGTAGCTATAGTAGTAATGGTATGCCACATAATCGATGTACTCCGCCGTTTGGCCAATCACCGCCGTATTCCAGGCATTGGCCATATCCGCATAATCCTGGCCGTCATATGTAAACGCGTGGGGCGCAATTTTTATATCCGGGTTCACAGCCTTCACAGCCATGCTGACCTGTTTGGTGTGCGCAATATAGTCCTCCATGAAATTTTCAAAAACAGTTTCATTGGAAACATAACTTGCGTCCTCCTCATTCCCGATTTCAAGGCATAAAATCCTCACCGGTTCCCGGATTCCATATTCAATCCGCTTTGCCGGCCAATTGACTCCATCGCTCCCAACAGCCTGTGGGTCATCCGGATCTAACGTAAGAAACCGGACGAGGTCTGCAATGTTTTCCGGCGTGTCATAATAATACGAGGTGATTGCAAATTGTACGCCGGGATCGGTCTTCAGCGCCGTCTGAATCCATTCCACAATCCCAAAGTTGAACCGGCGGCCCGACTGATCATTGGACGCCTGGTTCTCCACTGCAAAGCCCCGTTCCGAAAGAGGCCCCACCATTTCTTTCCAATTATAGTCGCATATCAATCTCCGCAATGGCGTCCGCAGCTGATTTTGTTCGACTGCGGCGATGTACTCCGGCGATACGCAGGCGGAATCACGCCCGGCGGCATGCCGCACACTTAAATACAAGCCTGCGTCATCGTTTACCCCGGTGATACACGCTGCCGTTTTAACCAATGCATTTTCGTCCACAGTGATTGTCGTATCCACGGTTTTTTCTGCTGAAGCCAGTGAAACACTGGCATAATGCGTCATTATAAAAATGAACAGCACCGAAACAATAAGATATCTTTTCATCATGTCCCTCCTTGCCGTTATCAACGCGCGCATCCTTCTTGCAATCCGGCTTATTTATATGACGTCCATCGCAAAAATCCGTATCTTTTCGTCTCCCCAAGTATCCTCCGGGATTAAAATTACTTCTTCTACCATGCGGTTAACCGGGATTTTCACCATTCTTTTGAAATTGGCGTCGGTCCTATAAAGCAGGGATGTCCCTTCTTCCGTGCGTATATACAATTGGAACTTTTTTATCAGCGTTTCCGGCATTTTATAATCCGGCTGTACAAGCGGATAAGACGCCGGCATATTGTCGTATTCCCGTTCCAGCCGGCTGTTAAAAATGATCCGCACCTCAGAGATATATACCGGCTCCGTATATCTGTAATAGACTTTTTCATTTTTACCGCCTATGTATTGGTTACAGGTGGTTCCATCCGCCTCCCGGTCTATGCCGCTGCGCAAAATTTCAGCATTGGTGCGGGCGGCCTTTGTCAATGCGGAAACTTCACGGCGTATGCCCGGGATATAACAATCATCATATAAAAGCTGCTGTTGAAGCGCATGGACGTCCACCTCCTTCAGCAGGCATCCACGCTGTACCGCCATTGCCGCCGCCGTACCCAGGCTTTGCCCCAAAATCGCACACGTCGCCATCACGCGGGTAGAACTAAGGGCTGTGTGGGTCACGCTGATGTTCCTGCCCGCAAAGCCCAGATTTTCAATCCGCTTTGCCACAAGAGATCTGTAGGGAATGCTATATGATTTTGCCACAAAGATTTGTGTGCATCCGTCCCCGCTGTAATAAATCCCCTCCGGATGATGGTCATCCAGCGGCCACCCCCCATAAGCGACGGCGTCTTCAAAAGAGGTGCTGTTTTCAATGTCCTCCTGGTTCATAATGTACTGCCCGACGAATCTGCGGCTTTCACGTTTGCCGGGCAAAAATCCAATCCAGTCTATTGCCCAATTTTCCGCGTCCTTATGGCGCCCCTGATTTTTGATATGATCCCATATCCCAAACGCGATCTTTAAAAGCTCATCCCTGTTTTCCTCCGTTTCATGCAGGATATCACCCATACCGCCAACTTCGATCCACCAGAAATTTTGCCCCTTGGAGAGTACATGCTCCCGCCTTGCCATCATTTCATCATCCTCTGCATACTTGTATGCCCATTCCGGCGGAATGAATTCCTGCTTCGTGCTGTATTCCCGAAGCTGCATAATGCAGCTTTGCCCCATAGTTTTACTGTCCGCCTGCTCCGGCGACAGGGATTCCCCGAATGCGCTGCGCGCCTCGCGCCCCAGCATGAATTCCGCGCCGGTCAGCGGGGCCAGGATACCGTCCCCGGAGCAATCTGCAAATATCTTTGCCGTCACTTGGATCTTGCGTTCTGTCGTCATTTGCCATCCTGTGACGGCCGTGATCCGGTCCCCTTCCATCTGTGCGTCTATGCAAGAGCAATTTAAAAGCAGCACCAAATTTTGCTCCTGTTTTGCAATTCCATAAAGAACGCTGTCCCATATACTGTAAGATAAGTTGGGGTTGCGGTAATAGTTTTCAAGAAACAGCTCCTCTAAAATCCCTGTTTCCCGGTCATATGTATTTTCCGCGCCGCATACCCACATTCTGATTTCCGAGGACGCATTCCCTCCTAAAACGGGCCTGTCCTGCATCAGCACCACCTTAATTCCGTTGCGTGCCGCTGAAACAGCCGCACACAGGCCGGCCAGCCCACCTCCTATCACACATAGGTCTGTGTGATAATAAATATTTTGCATAAAATCCACCCCTTTTTTGTTTGCTGAAAATTTATAGCACTTTTGAAAATAATTGTAATAAATATAAATTTCCATTGACTTTTTGCAATATTTATTATATATTTTATATAAATTATATAATAGCTCTTAGAAAATGTATATCAATTTTCTGCTTATGCGATATAAAAATTCTGCACAGGTGAATAACATGATTATTAACGAAATGAAACATTTAACGGATTATACAAAATTTTTAGAGGAAAAATATGATTTGACGCTATCTTTCCATGATTTTTTTACCCTGTCCAAACAATGTCCGCAGCTGAGAAACACCAATGGCCATGAATGTGCCTTTTGTAATATGATAAAATCTGTTCCGGAGCTTTTTTCATGTTGCCGGCGGCAGCAATTACGGGTTCTGAATAAACGTTTTAACGGCATACACTTCGGCATGTGTTATGCAGGCGTTGAAGAATTTGTCTATCCCATGCGGATCAACGATATTCCTTTTGGTTTTGTCAGCGTGTCCGGTTATACACTCCGCCAGGAAAAAGCCGCACACCGAATAAAAAAAATTTCAAAGGCTACCTATCTTTCCTATAATAGCCTGCTTGATGCTTATTATCAGTTAAAACCAAACCTCCCCGACCAACGTATGCTAGAAACGCTTGTTGCACCCGCTGCACATCTCTATGAATACATGTACATGCTGGAATTGGGGATCCCCAAAAACACACCCCCAGAAATCTTAATTGATAATTACATATTTTACTCCGTTTTTGAATATATAAAAAACCATTTCAATGAGAAAATATCTGTGTCCATGCTTGCCGAAATTCTGCATTGCAGTGAATCCTATATTAACCATAATTTTAAAAAGCTTGTCGGAATGAATATTAACAAGTATATAAATACGCTCAGATTAAACTATGCGCGGGAATTGCTTTCCTCCAGCGACATGGATGTACAGGCTATTTGTGAAAAATGCGGGTTTAACAGCGCTTCATATTTTTCAAGCATATTCAGAACTGCCTATGGCTGCACACCTTTGGAATTCCGTAAAAGCTTTTAGCGGCCCGTTATTTTGCCGTAAGACAGATAATTTCGCCAGCGTGCACGAAGGTTCCTCATATAAATAACCAAAAAAACACCGCACAGAACTTGATAGGAATAAATCACAGCACCTCCGCAAATACTATCAAGGACTGGAGGTATGTGTTATCCAAAATTCAGACAACAATCAAGCAAAAAAATCGCCGAAGAAATTTGGCTGCAATATTTTAACAACTACCTCTACGGCCGGGGGATTATTACAGAAGCCGAAAAAATAAAGATGCAAAATCTGATTTATTCCGCCTATGGTAAGACGGAACCTTGGAAATAAGTATTGACCGACCGGCTGCAGTTTGATATAATATAAATAGAGAAAGGCGGGATTGGCATGGCTTCGGTATCTATTGACAAGGCGCTGGCAAATGCAATCGCTTCTGTAAAAATAGAGGGCTATAAATTTACATCGTACCAGGAACAGCTCTGCCGGGATGTCATTACAGGTAAACTTTCCAAGCAGGATTGCATAAAGCGTCTCCTAACAGAAGGAACCCGGTAAATTATGACTTACGATATGGATAGTTTACAGGACGGCTGCTATGAAAACAGTACCGTTCTCATTAATAAATTTGGCATTCATGATTCCCAGCAGCTGGATAAGCTGGAACAGACGATTACCGCTATCAACGCGGCAGAAATTGAACTAACGGCAGAATTCAACCATGTAGATTTTGCGTATTATAAGCAGCTGCATAAACGTATATTCTGCGAGTTGTATACCTGGGCCGGCGAGACCCGGACTGTAAATATGCAGAAAAAAGGGACGCGTTTTTGTGATTATCGGGAAATCGAAAAACAGGGAAACCGTATATTTCAGGGTTTGCAAAACGCTGATTACTTAACCCACATGAACTTTCCAGCGTTTATCCAGGAATTCACCGATCTGTATTACCAGCTGAATATGCTCCATCCCTTCCGGGAAGGCAACGGCCGGGTACAGCGGCTTTTTCTCACCCTGCTGATCCGCAACGCCGGCTATGACATCAACTTTGCCGACATTGACCCGGATCTCTTGATGATCGCCACTATAAAATCCGTTTCCGGCGATATATTTTTATTACAAGACATTTTTAAGGAAAGCATCCAGGGGGCAGATTAAAAATCTGCTCTTTTTGTTTACTTTCTTTCAGAACTGTGTTATAATATATATATCATTTGTCCTGTACGAACTGTGAATGTGAAACGGGAATACCACTGGGTAGACGGCCATTCCTTTACTCTCGCCTACGAAATCGGGGTGACTATATAAGCGATAAAAAAATATATATGATAAAGCCAAAAGAACTGCCTTTTCTTACTATATTATAAAAGTTCAAGCAGAACATAAAACAGGTCTGCCCCCACGCCAGGCGCCTCTAAAAACACAACATTTATTGCCCTGCCAACATCTTTTTTTCGCAATAAAGATCCCCCCGCATAGTGAAGTTGTAAGATAAAGGTAGACACATGGAAAACCACCAT
>CBCTZG010000100.1:0-8559 GCA_965151315.1 uncultured Clostridia bacterium | reverse complement strand
AACATGCAAAATTTCTTCGGCGTTTTCCTACATTTTTACTTTGGCATTGACAGGAAGAACTCGACAAAGACAAAAGCAAAGCCGTGACAAGCGATATGTTCATGGCTTCCGTCCGCAAATACACACGGGCACGGAAGCTGACGCCGAGGATGTTAAATGAGCTGATTGAGAAAATCGAAGTACATCAATCGGAAAAGATTGACGGCAAAACCGTCCAGCGGCTTACCATTCACTATAATTGTATCGGCGCCATTGAAATACCCGACCTTGATAAACTACCGGAAAACAATGTATCGGTACATACGAGGCAAGGGGTAGACGTTCACTATGCCGCCTGTGCAAGCTGAAAAGCAAATAAAAAACCGAGTGCTATACAGAACCCTTTAAGTCCTGTAAGAACACTCGGTATGGTGCGGGCGAAGGGACTTGAACCCCCACGATTAGATCACTAGATCCTAAGTCTAGCGCGTCTGCCAGTTCCGCCACGCCCGCATATTCTGTTTTACCTCTTGGTTTTTGCACGGGAGAGGTTATCCCAAGGAGGAGCATATCGCTTAATCCTCATCTATGAAAACGGAAAATCCGATTTCAACGATTCTTTCAACGAGACGACAGAAACAAAGTCCAGCACATCTGCCAATTCCGCTGCATCCTTTTCGATACTATCATAGTATAAACTATTTTTTTCATTTTGTCAATGTGTATTCTGAAAATGCAGGAAAATGATTTGTGGGAGTACAATCCATATTGGACAGAATCGGAACCGTCCGCCTATTCCTCTGCGGATTTCCTGGATAGGCTGGTGAAGCGGTAGCCCGCAGGGGAATTGAAGCGGAATATGTACAGACTGACAATGTCTTTACATTTACCAACCGGTTTCCCAATGCAAAGCGGGATGCCCCCATTCTCTTTGAAACCACTGCCCAAAAGCCCGGCATATGTCATAAGCGCATCCGGCCTTACACACCGGGACACAACGGTAAAGCGGAACGCAGCCACTATCGGTGTAATGCAGTTTAAGGCTTCGCAGTTTGCTTTCTGAAAGCATCCCAAACATCTACAATTTAGGTAATTCTTATTTTTGCCCCTTGCAAAATTTGTGTTGCTCTTCATAGAAAAAATTAAATTTTAATTCTGAATAGATTAAACTGCAAACCTCTAATATACCGTCATGGCAGAAAACCCTAATTTCAATCTCTCCGGCTTTCCCGCCAGTGTGTAAATATGGTGCCGCTTCATACTATCTGGTACGGCAGCAGCGCAGCAGCCATCAAAGCAGACGCGATGAACAGGGTAACCGCTTTGCATTTATTTGTCCATATATGCACCGCTTAAACAAAAAATGTTTCTATAAATATATTCCTCTTGTTCAATTTTTCAAAGTTATACTTCCAGTATCCCCAGCGACTGTTTCAATTTCAATATCCGCAATACAGACGCGTCCAGCCTGGCCTCCTGGATTTCCCCAGCTGCCACCGCTTCTGCAACCGCCGGGATCTGCTCTGTAAAATTGGTACAGCACAGCATATCATTACCGGCTTGGATCGCCAGCACGGCTGCATTCCCGTCATCCGTATACTGGCCGATGGCGTCCATGGCCAAATCGTCAGTAATGACCACTCCGTCAAAGCCCAGTTCCTCCCGCAGGATATCATGCACCGGGGCCGACAGCGACGCCGGCAGTTCCGGATCCATACAGGCTACAATGTTATGGGATACCAGCACAAAATCCGCGCCTGCCGCGATTCCAGCCGCAAACGGCAGGAAATCAATTTCCAAAAAGTGTTCATACTCTCGATGGTCATAGGCTATCCCAGTATGGGTGTCCGCATTATTGCCGTAGCCAGGGAAATGCTTCAGTACACTGCCGATCCCAGCTTCCCGCATCCCCTGCACCACTGTTCTGGCATATTCCGCCGTTTCCTCAGCGCCCCTGCCTAAGGTACGGTCATAGATAAAATCTGCTGGATTCTCAGAAACATCGCAAACCGGAGCGAAATTTAAATTGATTCCCAAATCCAGCAAAAAGTTAGATTTTTCCTTCGCATCCGCCAGCACGGCAGCCATCCCACCCTGGGCATATACCTTCTGCGGGGACTGAAACGGTGCCTTACGGAACTGGGAATACCGGCTGACCCGGTTGACCGTGCCGCCTTCCTCATCCACGCCGATAAACATAGGGATCTTTACCCGCGCCTGATAGCGCCTAATATTTTCCCGCACCTGATCTGGTGTGGAATCCTGAAAATCCCTGGCAAATAAAATATAGCCGCCCAGCTGATATTGGCCGGCCAGCTCTGCGGCTTCTTCCTCCGGGCAGCGGGCAATGAACATCTGGGCCACTTTTTCCTCTAACGTCATACTGTCTATTATCGCCTGCAGCGGATCCGGCTGCTGGGTAGGCCGCGCCGCTGCCTGGGGAGGAGGAGTTCCCGTCCCGGGCTGCTGCCCAGCCGGCTGCCCCCCGCAGGCTGTAAGCAATATCCCCAGACAAGCGGCAAAGATTATATAAACTATATTTTTCATCTTTCCGAATCCCCTTCGTCATTGATACCGGGACCTGGGGCTTGCCATGCTTTGCCCACATCCACCCACTGTCTGGCGTTTGCGTACTGATACAGCTCTGCCGGCGTCAAACCGATAGCGCTGTTGCTGCTGCCTGCCGCTGGGTAAACCATGTCAAACCGCTTGAGTGACACATCTGTATATACTTCTATCTCTGTGGGAATCCCAAAGGGACACACGCCCCCTACAGCATGCCCCAACAGACGCTCTACTGCATCCGCGTCCAGCATTTTGGCCTTCATGCCAAATGTTTCCTTAAATTTTTTGTTATCCACCTTGGCATCCCCCGCCATTACCACCAAAATACAGCTGTCGTCCTTTGCGAAGGACAAGGTTTTCGCAATGCGCGCGGGTTCTGTCCCCAAAGCCTGCGCCGCCAGCTCTACGGTGGCGCTGGAAACAGAAAATTCCTGGATTCTTTCCTCCAGACCCAGCGGGCGGAAGTATGCCCGCACTTTCTCAATTGCCATAAAATCACTCCTCATTTTTATTATAACAAATTTCTCCAAAAATTGCAATCCTAATCATCCTCTTGACTTATACCGTCAGTTATGCTACACTGGAGCTGCAACCTATAGGACAGGAGTGAAAGCAATGGATTGGCTGCAAAGGACAGAAATGCTTTTGGGAAAGGACGCCTTGGAGAAACTGGCCCGGGCCCGCGTAGCGGTATTCGGCCTAGGGGGCGTGGGAGGATATGCCGCGGAGGCCTTGGTTCGCTCCGGGATCGGGGCAATCGACCTGATCGACAGCGACACCATTTCCCTGACCAATCTCAACCGACAGCTGTTCGCGCTCCATAGCACACTTGGGCAATATAAAACGGAAGCGGCCAAGGCCCGTTTTCTGGACATTAACCCGGATCTGTCCGTCCAAGTCCATAACGTCTTCTTCACCCCGGAAAACAGCGGTGGCTTTGATTTTTCTGCTTATTCCTATATCGTAGACGCCATCGACACAGTCACCGGAAAAATTGAACTGGCCGTCCGGGCGCGGCAATATAATATCCCTCTGATCAGCTCTATGGGAACAGGCAACAAACTAGATCCCTGCCGGATAGAAATTGCCGATTTAGCGAAAACCAAAGTCTGCCCCCTGGCCCGGGTTATGCGCCGGGAACTGAAGCGGCGGGGGATCAAC
This sequence comes from uncultured Clostridia bacterium, assembly GCA_965151315.1. Taxonomy (GTDB): domain Bacteria; phylum Bacillota; class Clostridia; order UBA1381; family UBA1381; genus Avimonoglobus. The sequence goes on along the minus strand of CBCTZG010000100.1, from coordinate 4,854 downwards.
CATTTAAAGGTAGCATATTCTCCCGAAGAACCGAAAAAGCCCCTTGCCGGAGCTATTCCAGCGGCTGCCGGCTGCCGGCAAGCGCCAGGCAGCACAGCCTTCGTTCCGCCGGCGGCCGGGTTGGCTATCGCCAGCGCTGTCATAACGGATTTGACACAATAAAAAAGCGCAGAAATACTTTCTGCGCATGGATTCTAAAACAATCAGTCTACAATGAACCGATCTAATTCTTGAATGAACGCGTCACAATTATCGTCATGCACCTCAACCTTAATGGGCTTAGACAGGTTCAGGCTGAAAATTCCCATGATGGATTTCGCATCAACCACATATCTCCCGGAGGTCAGGTCAACATCAAAATCATATTTGGAAACAATATTTACAAAATCTTTCACGTCGTTAATTGAGTTCAGCATCAAGTTAAAGGTTTTCATTGTGATTCCTCCTAAAATACGTCTTTTTGATCCACTTCCCAGATCATCTATATCATACCTCTTTTTAAAAAGTTAGTCAAGAAGTATTGCGCTTTATTTTAAAATTTTATATAATAGTGCTAACAATCCCAAAAAATAACTATGCAGAATCGTTATATTATGACTGCGATAGAAAGGCATACTATGAAAACAGTAGCATTTTGTACGCTGGGCTGCAAGGTCAACCATTATGAGACCCAGGCCATGACCGAGCTTTTCCAGGCACGGGGCTATACCATAACGGATTTCCCGGACCCGGCGGATATTTATGTCATCAATACTTGTACCGTAACCGGCATGAGCGACCGAAAATCCCGGCAGATGATCCGCAGGGCGCGCAAGGCCAACCCCCAGGCCATTGTCTGCGTGACGGGCTGTTATGCCCAGACGGCGCCGGAGACTGTGCGGGCTATCGGCGGCGTAGACTTAATCCTGGGCACAAACCAGCGAGGGAAAATTGTGGATTTGGTAGAAAATTACCTGTCTGCAAAGCCCCAGGTATTTGTACAGGACGCCCTGGCGCTGCATGGATTTGAACCATTGCGGATCAGCGGGTATTCGGAGCTGACCCGGGCCTATATCAAAATCCAGGAGGGCTGCAATCAGTTCTGTTCCTACTGCATTATCCCTTACGCCCGCGGCCCGGTCCGGAGCCGGCCGCCGGCAGACGTGCTGGCCGAGGCGGAGACGCTTGTCCAAAACGGCTTTCCTGAGATTGTATTTGCCGGCATCCATGTGGCGTCTTATGGCCAGGATCTGGAAAATATGGATTTGGCGGAGCTGCTCCTGCGGGCCGATCAGATCCCAGGGCTCCGCCGGATCCGGCTCAGCTCCATTGAGCCCATGACCCTGAACGGCGCATTCATCCAGCGGATCCGCGGCTGCACAAAGCTTTGCCATCACTTCCACATTTCCCTGCAAAGCGGCTGCGACGCGACCCTGCGCCGGATGAACCGGAAGTATACCACTGCGGAATATTTTTCCATTGTGAAGGGGCTGCGTGAGAATTATCCAGATGTTGCGGTCACTACAGACGTGATGGTGGGCTTTCCCGGCGAAACAGAGGAAGAATTCCAGGCAACCTTAGCATTTTTAGAAACCGTCCGGTTTGCCGACGCTCACATTTTCCAGTATTCCCCCCGGGCAGGGACCCCGGCAGCCGGGCGCAGGGATCAAATCCCACCCCAAGTCAAGGAACAGCGGAGCAAGCTGGTCGCGGCAGTCACGAAAAAAACCAAGCGGGAATTTTTGGAACGCTTTATCGGGCAGACGATGACCGTATTATTTGAACAGCCGGATCAAAACGGTATGTTCATCGGGAAAACTGGTAACTATATCAACGTTGCTGTAAAAACCAGCCTGAATTTGGCCGGCCAATTCCATCCGGTGCGTTTGCTGTCTGTCCGCCAGGACCTGCTGTACGGTGAAATCATTGAAAACAAAGGAGAATGACAATGGAATGCAGAAAATTTGATTTAGATATGCTGCGGGAAATCTGTATGTCGCAGATGCCCCAGGACTTTCCCGCTGCGGAAATCAAGCCCTTCTCCATGATCCAGCAGCTGTATGCTAAAGGGCTTTACAGCGGCTATGGCTTTTACGATGACCAGACCCTGCTTGGGTATGCCCTGTTTTGCGGCACACCCGACAAAAAATATCTTTTGCTGGATTATCTGGCTGTTTTAGCGCCATTCCGCAGCGGCGGCCTGGGCAGCCAGATGCTTGCCTGTATCCGGGACTCGTTTGCCGCCTATCACGCTCTGCTCTTAGAGGTAGAGGACGATGACTATGCCCCCACGGCGGCCGAACAGGAGCTGCAAAGCCGCCGCATTCGCTTTTATCAGCGCAACGGGGTAAAAATGTCTGCCGTCCGCAGTTATGTTTACCGCTGCAGATTTAAAATTATGTATATGGAACTCCAGGAATCCATGGACAATCGGACTGTTTACAATGCTTTAGACGCTGTATACCACACCCTGTTCACCCCCGTGCAGCTTGCCCGGCATGTAGAAATTTCAAATTTAGAATAAAATCGAAAAAATATGTTTTATTTTTGCCGTCCGTATGTCTCATTTTTATGATTTTGGCTACAATCTTGCGTTTTTGCGCCAACATACTGGTGATTTCTCAAAAAATGTCACAATTTAAATCATATTCCAATTTTGGTATTGATTTTATGACAAAATTGTGCTATACTAATTGCAACGGCCATATGAATAGCTTTCACCATTTTTATTCAAGCGCACAAGCAAAGGAGAAATCAACTTGACTAAAGTGGACGAACAAATATCAACGGTACAAGAAATCATCCAACGCTCATCCCAGATCATTGGGGATTGCACACACTTTATGGAAAGTACGGTTATTCCAAAAACGTACTTTTCAAAATGTGCGTATATGCTCAAAATCTTAAAAAGGTTATCCGCGTTAGAGCAGGAAGGCCTGTATACAGGACCAGACCACCCAACCGAAAAATTGATGGCTTTTCAAGCCGCCTTGGAGGAAAACAACCAGCATTTTATTCGACGGACTTACGAAAAACTGCTGATCGAGCTTAACGGGCTAAAGACAAAGCAGGGGAAAATTAAACGGTTCAATAAGTATTTGGAAAGCTTTACACCCTATTTTGATTTTCTGACGCCCCGCAATATTCAGTTGCTTGAGGAAATCAAGCGCGAATTGCAAAGGCTGCAATATCGGTGGTAGCCGGCGCTTTCCAGATTCCGTCAGTCTTTTTTCCCTTTCGCGATAAAATCACTGGACAGCAAATTCCCGGCTTTTACAATATCCTTTCCATAGCGTTCCCGCAGGCTGTCGAGTGTTTTTTCTAAGTTTTCAATTCGTTCCTGCGCTTCTGTCTCGTCAAACAGCGTAAGCTGTCTGCCCTGTCCGGCGTCAACTAAATGCAAGCCGGTTACGGACAGCATGCGCACAGGCAGACGCATATTCCAATTTTCCCTGATAATTTCCATTGCCGCGTCGCTGATTTCGCGCTCCAGATAAGATGGGGCAGGAAGCGGCTTCTGCCGGGAAATACTTTTAAAATCCGGATTTTTGATTATCACCTGTACGGTAGTACACTGCAAATTTTTGCGGCGAAGCCTGGCCGCCACGCTTTCAGCAATGGCTCGAATCCCCGCTTTGATTTCTTCCTCTCCCACCAGATCCCGCCGGAAGGTAATACTGTTCCCCACGGATTTGACTTCCTCCTGATCGTATACAGACCGGACCGGTTCTTCATCCTCTCCCCGAGCATATTTCGATAAAAGCGCGCCGTTTTTGCCCAGCTTTTTCACCAGCAGCCCGACATCAGCCGCGGCAAGGTCGCCGATCGTCCGGATATACAGCTTGGCCAGCGTCTGCTCCGTGCGTTTCCCTACAAATAAAAGCGCGCTCACCGGAAGCGGGTAGACGATCCGTTGATAATTTTCCCGAGAGATTACCGTTACGGCGTCCGGCTTTTTATAATCACTGCCCAGCTTGGCAAATACCTTGTTGAACGACACGCCTACAGAAATTGTCAGGCCGGTTTCTGTTTTGATGCGCTCCCGCAGAGTATTGGCGATTGTCTCCCCATCGCCAAACAGCCGGCGGCTGCCGGTCACATCCAAATAGGATTCATCAATCCCAAATTTTTCCACCTGTTCTGTGTATTCCCCGTAAATCTGATTCACCATATTGGAATACTGTTGATATAGATGATGCCGCGGGGGTACAATAACAAGATCGGGGCATTTCTGTTTGGCCTGCCAGATCGTTTCCGCCGTTTTCACATCATATTGCTTTGCCAGTTCATTTTTGGCCAGAATAATCCCGTGCCGGCTCTGGGCGTCGCCGCCTACAGCCATGGGCACATTTCGGAGCTCCGGCCGCTGCACGCATTCTACAGAGGCGTAAAATCCATTGCAGTCGCAGTGCAGAATTGTCCGATCTTTTTTGGGTTCCATATATTTTCTCCTCAAAACCATTTCCTGCCGCCGAATTATTCCAGTTACAAAAAAATCCATCCGCAAACCCGCAGTCCGCTGCATATCCGTTGCGGACGGCTTAAACATCTTTATTTTATCATAACCGAACAATTTTTGCAAGCTGTGAAGTGTGCTGTACTGCCTATTTTCTGCGCCGCGCCACATTTCACCGGATTGATTTTCTCGGAATAAATGCTTAAAAAAAGGGACAGAATAGCAGTAAATTCTAAGAAATGAGGGAAGCATATGAATTTGGAAAAAATCCGGGTCGTACAATACGGCTGCGGAAAAATGAGCAAATACATTCTGCGCTATTTATATGAGAAGGGCGCGGAGATCGTTGGCGCGATCGACGTAAACCCCGAGGTTGTGGGCATGGATGTAGGTGAATACGCGGGGCTTGGTTTTAATAC
>CBCTZG010000099.1:0-8645 GCA_965151315.1 uncultured Clostridia bacterium | reverse complement strand
ATACCGGCGTGACAATCCGGGCCGATGCGGACAGCGTTTTGGATGAGTGTGACCCGGACGTGGTGGTTATGACCCTGTTCAGCTTCATGGACGATATTTATCCCCATGTGGAAAAATGCGTCAAACGGGGAATCAACGTGATTACCACCGCTGAAGAGGCGATCTATCCCTGGACCACCGCCTCCGCGCTGACCAACAAGATCGACCGGTTAGCCAAGGAAAACGGATGCACCGTGGCCGGTACGGGGATGCAGGATATTTACTGGATCAATATGATTGCCTGCGTAGCCGGCGGTGTGCATAAGATTGAGAAAATCGAGGGCGCCGTAAGCTACAATGTAGAGGACTACGGCCTGGCGCTGGCAGAGGCCCATGGCGCCGGGATGACGCCGGCGGAGTTTGAGGAAAAAATCGCCCATCCGACTACTCTAGAGCCGGCATATGTCTGGAACTCCAACGAAGCCCTCTGCAATAAATTCGGCTGGACGATCAAATCGCAGACACAGAAGTGCGTCCCCTACTTCTACGACGAAGATCTGTATTCCGAAACTTTGGGGAAAACCATTCCTAAGGGGAACTGTATCGGCATGAGCGCCGTCGTGACCACAGAAACCTTCCAGGGACCGGTGATTGAGACCCAATGTATCGGGAAAGTCTACGGGCCCACAGACGGGGATATGTGTGACTGGAAGATCATCGGGGAGCCAGATACTGCCTTCTATGTGGAAAAGCCCCAGACTGTAGAGCATACCTGTGCTACCATTGTCAACCGGATCCCGGCCCTGCTGAAAGCGCCCTGCGGCTTTATTACCGTGGAGAAGATGGATCCCTTAGAATATCTGTCCTGGCCAATGCATTTATATATAAATTAAAATAAAGGCTGCCGACAGGCAGCCTTTATTTTTCCAGAACGTGATATTCCTTGACCAGGCTGATATAGCGGTTATCCGCCACAATAATATGGTCGATCAGTTTCACATTGATAAAGCTCAGCGCCTGGTCGATTACCCGGGTCGTCTTAATGTCCTGCTCAGAGGGAAGCAAAACGCCGTTGGGATGGTTATGGGACATGATCACAAAAGCAGCCTTTGTCTCCAGCGCTTTTTTCACGATCTCCCGGGAATATACGGCCACGTTGTTGACCGTCCCCCGGGCCACGATATCCGCGCTGATCAGGCGGCACTCATTGTCTAGGGAGAGCATATAAAAAATTTCATTGGTATAACCGTAAAACAGTGTTTTTAAATATTCCCCCGCGTTGGTGGGTGTGATCTGCCGGTTCTTAACCGCCTGATTTTTATCGGCCAGGTACATCCTGCACATAGCGCTTTGGAGCATTAACAGGACCGCAGTCTGCTCGCCTACGCCTTCTACCTGGATCAGGCTTTGAAAATCTGCGTCAAACACACCGGATAAGGAGCCGAAGCGTTTGAGCAGATTGTGGGCGATCACATTCGTATTTTTCTGGCTGTAGGCATAATACAGCAGAAGCTCTAAAGCCTCATGCTGCGGAAACGCTTCCAGGCCCTGGGCTAAAAACTTTGCCCGCATCCGCTGGCGGTGGCCTTTATGTACATTTTCCGTTTTCTTCTGTTCCATTGCCTCACCCAATCTGCCATATTATTCTGTCTATATTTTAGCCTATTGGATGAAAATTGTCAATATTTATTGCAAATTGTCGAGGCTGGCAAATTCGTACCCCTGCTCCCGGGCGTAGGTAATAATCCGCTCCAGTGCGTCCGCGTTATCCTTGGACACGGCGTGGAGCAGGAGAATCGCGCCGTCGTGCAGATATGGGGTCACCTGGGAAAAAGCGTAATCCGCGCCGCTTTGCTTGCTGGGATCCCAGTCTTTATAGGCAAAGCTCCAGAACACGGTCTTGTATCCCAAATCATTGGCCACCGACAGCAGCCGTTCACTGAATTCTCCCTCCGGCGGACGCATGTATTCCATTTTCACCTGATATTCCGCATAGAATGCGTCCGCCAGGTCAGTGAGCTCCCGGGCCATTTGGCCGGTGTCCTCCAGCTTAGGCAGATTGGGATGATGGACGGTGTGGTTGCCTACAATATGTCCCTCGGCCAGCATCCGTTCGATCAGCGGCTTCTCTGTTTTCAGATACGGCTCGGTTATGAAAAACGCGGCCGGTACGCTGCATTTTTTCAGCGTATCTAAAATCTGGCTGGTATACCCGTTTTCATAGCCCTCGTCAAAGGTCAGATACAAGGTTTTTGTTTTCCGCTGATCCATATAATAGGCGTTGTATTTTTCAAACAGCGCCTTTGTAGCGGCGGGGATATCCGGTTCTGCGCCTTTATTTTTTTTGAAGCCCCAGCCGCTGCCCTGATTGTCCAGCAATGCATAGTCCGCCGGGGGCTTGGGTGTCGGCGAGGCTTCCGCCGTGGCCGCAGGCGCCGGCGGGGTCTCCTCTGGCTCTGGTGCCGGGGTGGGCTTTTGGCAGGCGGCCAGCAGCGTAAATATTAACAGTGTGAGTATCAGCCTTTTCATATTGACCTCCAAAATATTTAATTATTTATAAATTTATACAGTATGTGTTGAAATTTGCAAAAAACTGTAGTATAATAGAGAAAAATAGATCTTTTATCGAGGTGAGCATATGGATCAGAGAGAATTTATGAAACGGCAGGAAATCCGGAAACGCCGGAAAAAGCAGATGATGCGCCGGCGTATGACTTTCTTTTCGCTGATTATCCTATTGGTCGTTATTGTTTCTGTTGTATTGGCCGTGCGGCATAATACCGCCCAAAACAAACTCCCCGATCCGACCGCGCCCGCAGCGACAACAGCGCCGCCACAGGCCTCTGATACGCCGCAGGGCTCTTCCGAGCCACAGGGAAGTGACGCGCCGGCTGATCCGTCGGCGTCCCCGTCGGCTGACGCTTCCGCAGAGCCTACGATCGATCCTAACCTGGCAAATCAGGTGGTGTTCCCACTAGAGCCGGAAAAGCCGGCGGATATTTTACAGGGGCTGAATATGGAAGACGGAAAAAAAGTGGCTTATCTGACCTTTGATGACGGCCCAACCATGACCGTTACGCCCAAAATCCTGGATACGCTCCGGCGCTATAATGTGAAAGCTACATTTTTCCAGGTAGGTTCCCTGATTGAAGAAAATCCGGACATGGCCCGGCGGGTGTATGATGAAGGGCATCTGCTGGGAAATCACTCCTACGCCCATAATTATAGTAAACTATATGCGACGGAAGAAAGCTTTATGTCTGAAATCGATAAAACATATCAGCTAATTGCGGATATCGTTGGAAACGAAAATTATCCCAAGGTGTTCCGGTTCCCCGGCGGCGGTTATAACGCCGGCTCCTGGGGGGCCAATAAGCAAAAATATAAAGAGGTCCTGGCGCAGCGGGGTATCCGATACTGTGACTGGAACGCTTTAAACGGCGACGCGGAGGGCGGGACCCGGAGTGCGGCACAGCTTTTGGAGCGTGTAAAGAATACGGCGAAAAAAGAGGACGTGGTTATTCTCATGCATGACGCTGCTGCGAAAAAAACCACGGCGGAAGCACTGCCCAGCATCATTGAATACCTGATCAGCCAGGGATATGAATTTAAACGATTAGATGAAGCATAAGAACAGCCGGGCTGGCGTCCGGCTGTTTTCTGTATTACAATGAGGGATCATCATGGTGAAAAAGGGATTCTATCAGCAGGTTTATGAAATTGTGGCGCAGATTCCTCCGGGAGAAGTTTTGACATATGGGCAGATTGCCCGGATCCTGGGGAATCCCCGGGCGGCCAGGCAGGTGGGATGGGCAATGCGAAAATGCCCTGCGGATCTTCCTTGGCACAGGGTGGTCCGGGCGGATGGCAAAATCGTTTGCGGCGCTGACACCCTGGCCCGCGAGCTGTTGGTAAAAGAAGGCGCCGTGTTCTTACCGGACGGCCGAATCTATATAAAAAACTAAAAAAATAAAGGTTTGTCAAACATATTGTACAATGAACTCGTAAGAGGTCGTGTGGGGAAGTCATTGGAACGCCGGCTATGACAGCAAGCTGTTTTCGAAATCCTGCAAAGACCAGAAGCAATGGCAGGAATAGAAGCGTTTTTGGCCTTTACGGCGACTGCGTTCCGCTTTACCGTTGTGTCCTGGTGTGTAAAGCCGGATGCGCTTATGACGTATGCCGGGCTTTTGGGCAATGGCTTCAAAGAGCGTGGGGATATCCCGCTTTGCATTGGAAAACCGGTTGGTAAATGCAAAGCCATTGTCGGTCTGTACAGATTTTTTTATTCAACAGCGCCGGTAAAAGACTGCGATTCTGCTGCGCAATATTTTCTTGGGATGGACTTTTGTCGGCTGGGTAGCCGCTTTGGTCTGGGCAGAGCACAAAGACCGAGGGAAAATTGAATAGCATACAGATCCGGCAGACGGATTTCCCCGTCTGCCGGATCTGCCCGTTTACAATCCGAAAAAATTGAACCCAAAAGAAATTCCGCGCCAATAAAGAAATCAGCCCGGCAAAACATAATCTTGCATAAATTCGGGAAATATGATAAAATAAGAACATCGATTGATTTGGAAAGGCGGATTTGTATGGAACGGGAAAAGTTCTCCTCCCGGCTGGGATTTTTGTTGATCTCCGCAGGCTGCGCCATCGGCTTGGGCAACGTCTGGCGGTTTCCTTATATCACCGGGAAATACGGCGGCGCGGCGTTTGTGCTTTTGTACCTTGTTTTTTTATTGCTTTTGGGGCTTCCGATTATGGTAATGGAGCTAGCTGTGGGCCGGGCCAGCCAGCAGAGTATCGCCACCTCATTTGACCGGCTGGAGCCTAAGGGCGCGAAATTCCATCTCTATAAATACGCCGCCATTGCCGGGAATTATCTTCTAATGATGTTTTATACCACCATCAGTGGTTGGATGCTGTTATACTGTAAAAAAATGCTGGCCGGTGAATTTTCCGGCCTGGATACACAGCAAATTACCGGGGTTTTTGCAGCCATGCAAAACGATCCCCTTACCATGACGCTGGTTATGGGCGTCATTGTCACCGGCTGCTTTGCCGTTTGTTCGTTTGGCCTGAAAAACGGTGTGGAAAAAATCACGAAGGTCATGATGCTTTGCCTTTTGGGGATTATGGCGGTGCTGGCCGTTCATTCCTGCACCCTCGCCGGCGCCGGGCAGGGCTTAAGCTTTTATCTGCGGCCGGACTTTGGGAAGCTTGCGGAGCAGGGGCTGTTTAACGCTGTATTTGACGCTATGGGGCAGGCGTTTTTCACCTTGAGTATCGGCATGGGCTCCATCGCGATTTTCGGCAGCTACATCGAAAAGACCCATACCCTGGCCGGCGAAGCTGTCCGCATCACTCTGCTGGACACCGGCGTTGCGTTGATTGCGGGCCTAATCATATTCCCCGCCTGCTTCACCTATAACGTCAGCCCGGACAGCGGGCCGAATCTGATCTTTGTGACCCTGCCCAATGTTTTTGCCGCCATGCCCGGGGGGCGGATCTGGGGATCCTTGTTCTTTATTTTCCTGCTCTTTGCGGCCCTGTCTACCGTTATTGCGGTATTTGAAAACCTGATTTCCTGCTGGATGGATCTAAAACACTGGAGCCGCCGTAAAACTGTGATGATCAACTGGATTTTGATTCTGCTGCTGTCTATGCCCTGCATTCTGGGCTTTAATGTGCTCAGCGGGTTCCAGCCCCTGGGGCCCGGCAGTACCATTATGGATCTGGAGGATTTTATAATCAGTAACAACATCCTTCCCCTGGGGTCTTTGGTCTATCTGCTGTTTTGCACCCGCCGCTGGGGCTGGGGCTGGGATCATTTCCTGCAGGAGGCAAACACCGGCAAAGGGCTTCGATTTCCTAAGGGTATGCGGGTGTATGTTTCCTATATTTTGCCCCTGATCGTCCTGTTTATTTTTGCCCAGGGATATATCGCGAAATTTTTCCCCGGTTTGTTTCAATAATTGATAGATACGTTTAAAAAAGGAGTGGCTGATATGAAAATCCATGAATCCGCGGAAAATTATTTGGAATCTATTTTAATGCTAAAAAATAAGAACGGATTTGTCCGTTCCATTGATATCGCAAATCAGCTGTCCGTCAGCAAGCCCAGCGTCAGCGTAGCTATGAAGTCCCTCCGGGAAAACGGATATATTTGCGTAAACGCCGACGGCCAGATCAGCCTGACTCCGGCTGGGCTTGCCATCGCGGACAAAATCTACGAGCGGCATCAAGTCCTGGCTAAGGGCTTGATGGCTTTGGGCGTGGATGAGGAAACCGCTTACGCCGACAGCTGTAAAATTGAGCATGACATCAGCTCGGAAAGCTTTCAGCGCATCAAAAGCCATTTAAAAAAAAATGGAATCCTGTAAATTCAAAAAAGTTTCCTGAATACCGTATAGAAAATGGGATATAAAAAGCGAAAAGATGTACGAGACGACATCTTTTCGCTTTTTATATGCAATTTTATACACACAACTGATATCCTTGCTGCCTGCCCCTGACTAAACAAGTTTTTTTAAACCCTAAAAATGAATAGCTTTTCTACCGGTATTTCCAAAACGTCGCATATATCAAAAATAACGTCTAAAGAAACAGCGCAGTCAGCAGTTTCAATCCTGCTCATATGTGTTCTGCTGATATTGACCAGTTCTGCTAATTTTAGCTGCGAGAGATTTTTGGCTTTGCGATAATACGCGATATTTAACCCTAAATATTTATATTTTTCAAAATGCTTTCGCCGCATAGAGCAATACCCCTTCCTATAATATTATTTTATATAGTAAAAATATTTTTAACAACAACGCAAAAAATAATAAATATAACTTGACATGTTGCAAATATAATGTTAAAATGATAAAAAATGACATTAAAGATTCTAACGGTTAAGTGTCATAAGAAATTATTGAAAAGGAGTAAAAATATGATAAAAGCAGATGAATTAAGAGAATTCCGGCCGAATGTACGTTATCAAGACGGTACTGATGTTACTTTACAGTCAGTCCAGTTCGCAATTCAAGATTGCGCCGAAAAAATGGGGATTCCGGTTAGCTTTTATAACGACCAGGTAAAGTCAGGAGGATTATTTAATTCCTCTGTTGAAGACTGCATTGTTTTACATCATCCAGAACATCTGAATGACTACTTCAAGTTTTGTATCCGAGTAAAGCATCAAGGTACATATGCGCTTGTCTCTATAAATGATTTTGGACAAAGCAAGCAGTCGAAAAAAGCCGCGCAGATCGAATTCGGCACGGAAGACAGAAAAGGGAAGAGCCTGGGCTACAAGCTCGGCTCAAAGCTTACAGAAATGGTTTTAACTGTTGGACAAAACAAGCAAAAAAAAGAAGATGAAGATTTTTACTATCAATGTATATGTGATATTTTTGATGACCTTATCTAAAAAAGGGGTGGATTACCGTGTCATGTAAATATTATTATTTTAGGCAAAATGACTACTATTGCAGCAAAAAAGAAGATTATGTTGACTCCGATGCATACTATCGTTACTGCCGGGGGTATGACTATGAAGATTGTCCAATTTACAAAGCCGAAGATAGCGGCGGCTGTTATATAACATCAGCCTGTATAGGCGTCTTAGGCTGCGCTGACGGCGGCGAAGAGTTAACGCTCTTGCGGGAATTCCGCGATACATATATGTGCAGGACCGATACCCTTTGCAGCGAAGTCAGTGAATATTATAAAGTTGCGCCGCAGATAGTCGAGGAGATCAACACACGGAAAAATTTTTATAAAATCTATCAAGAAATATACGATAAAATGATCGCCCCCTGTATTGAAGCAATAAAACGGTCAATGCTGGATGAGGCATACGCTATCTATAAACGGGAATACCAAAAGCTAAAAAAGAGATTTTATAAATAAAAAGGGCTGCGGAGGCAGCCCTTTTTATTTGTTGTCAACACACTGTCCCGTAACAGCCTGTCCTAAAGTCCAGAATCTTTTTTATAATCAAACCGTTCAAATACGCTTGTTTCCTCTATTACAAAATTATAAATAAAAATCGTGATTACCGATGCGCTTATAGAAAGTCCGGTTGTTGGCGATCCAAGAACTGGCGGCGATCCGGGGGTTATAGAAATACAGGCTCTCTCCCGCCTCGCTTTTCCCGTACAGCGCCTGCTTGGCGGCCCTGTAGCTTTCCTGTGCCGGGTTGTTATAAATCGCCCCATTGGCTGTGGGTGTAAACTGTACGCCATACTTCCGGTCAAATATGACCCCGTAAATGGTGTCTGGGAAATCCTGGCTTTCTGTTCGGTTCAAAATCACATTGGCCACCGCCACCTTTCCCTGATGGCTTTCGCCTTGGGCTTCCGCATGGACGATCTTCGCCAGCCAGTCTAGGTCATCCCGGGTATAATCCCAGTTTACGGCCTGCGCTGGCACGGTAACACCTTTTTTCTCGATCTCCACCGTATACAGCTTGTGATTCCAGTCGACTTCCGCGCCCATGTTTTCCGATATAAACCGGATGGGCACATAGGTTCTGTTCTGAATAATTTTCGGCGCCACATCCATTTTTTGGGAAACACCGTTTACAACAGCGGTTTTGTCGCCGATTTTGAGCTGGATTTCCGTGCCGTGCCCGGAAATGGTCACGCGCTTTGCGCTGTTGTCCCACTGCACATCATCAA